>CAYZKY010000010.1:0-64310 GCA_964478815.1 uncultured Verrucomicrobiota bacterium | reverse complement strand
AGCGCGGCGATCGAAGGGCGTTACGCGCGGGTGGGAGCGATCGAGGAGCGGACTTGCCTCTTCTCCTCGGCCGGCCATGCCACTTTCAGCGACAAGCTCGACCGGGTCGTCACGCACAAGGTTTGGGGACTGCTCATTTTCCTCGCGATCATGGCGGCGATGTTCCAAAGCATTTTCACGCTGGCGCAGTATCCGATGGATTGGATCGAAGCCGGGGTGGGGTGGGTGGGGGGCGCGATCGCGGGGGCGCTGCCGGAGGGCGATTTGCGCAGCCTCCTCGTGGATGGAGTGGTGGCGGGCGTGGGGGCGGTGGTGGTGTTTCTGCCGCAGATCTGCCTCCTCTTCTTGTTCATCGGCCTGCTCGAAGACACCGGTTATATGGCGCGGGCGGCCTTCTTGATGGACCGCGTCATGAGCAAGGTCGGCTTGCACGGGAAAAGTTTCATTCCCATGCTCAGTTCCTTCGCGTGCGCGATTCCCGGCATCATGGCCACGCGCACCATCGAGACGCCCAAGGATCGGCTGGTCACGATCCTCGTGGCGCCGCTGATGAGCTGCTCGGCCCGCCTGCCGGTTTACACGTTGCTGATCGCCGCCTGCATTCCGAACCGCACGATTTTGGGGGTGTTCAAGTTGCCGGGGTTGACCATGCTGGCGATGTACCTCCTCGGCATCGTCATGGCGCTGCTCATGGCCTGGCTTTTCAAGAAGACTCTTCTCCGGGGCGAAACTCCGCTGCTGGTCATGGAGCTCCCGCCGTATAAACGGCCGGTCTTCCGCATCGTCATGCGGCACATGTGGGACCGGTCGCGGCTGTTTCTGCGCCGGGCCGGGACAGTGATTTTGGGCATCAGTATTCTCCTGTGGTTCCTGGCGACTTTCCCAAAGGATCGGACCGCCGCGGCGCAGTTCGAGACGCAGCGCCAGACGGCGGCGGCTGAATTGGCGGCTCCCGGCGAGGCGGGGCAGCGGGAAGCGCGGCTGGCGGAGATCGATTCGGAGGAAGCCGGCGCCGCCTTGCGCAACAGCTTCGCCGGCCGGATGGGGCACTGGATCGAACCGGCGATCACCCCGCTCGGCTTCGATTGGAAGATCGGCATCGGGATCGTGGCGTCGTTTGCCGCGCGCGAAGTGTTCGTGAGCACGATGTCCACGGTCTACAACGTGGGCGCGGCGGAAGCGGAACGAACGGACGATGTGGCGCAGACCCTGCGCGCGCAGACGCGCCCGGATGGAACGCCCGTCTATACGCCGCTCGTGGCCGTCACGCTCATGGTGTTTTACGTGCTGGCTCTCCAATGCGTGAGCACCGTGGCCGTCGTGCGGCGCGAAACGAACAGTTGGAAATGGCCGCTGTTCCAACTGGCCTATATGGGCCTGCTGGCCTGGGGGCTGGCTTTCGTGACCTACCAGGGGGGACGGCTGCTCGGCTTCAATTAGAGCATCCCTGAAACACGAAATGCACCAGCCGCTTCGAGGTCACGGCTGGTGATTGTGGTTCCAGTGGCGCAAGTCGTCGGGAGCCTTGCTGAACATCTTCGCCGTCCGCACCGCCTGAACATGGCCATCCGCGAACAGCACGTTTAAATCCTTGCGATGTTGGATGGCATGGAAAGGAGCGGCGTCCCACTGGAAAGCCGTTTTGTAGCACCAATCTCCGCCCGGCCGCCCGTTCGGCAGAATCTCGACGCGCGAATCCCCCACGGCGTACATCGAGGATGGAGCGGCGAGATCCTCCGGCCGGATCCGGGGGAGCGTGCTGGCCACGGTGGCAATATGAAACCACCCCAGGCCGACCCGTTCCCGCGAGGGTGCCGAGCCGGCGCCATTGTAGGCATAGCTGCCGTAGGCCGCGCTGAACCCGGTGGCATGGCCCTGTCCATCGCGGACCAGCCATTTGTACTCGGGGCACCGGTAAACCCCCTCGCCCCATCCCGGGTTCGCCAGATAGGGCCGGAGCCGGTCGAACCAGTAGGTCACCATTTTCGGATTATCCGAGGGCGCATACGCGGCGTCCGGGAAGTAGACGTAATCGTTCGCATACATCGCCAGCGCGAGGCCGGCCTGCTTTTCGTTGCTCTTGCACTGGATGGAGCGTGCCGTGGCTTTCGCCCTGGCCAGGGCCGGAGCCAGCAGGGCCGCCAGCACGGCCACGATGGCGATGACCACCAGCAGCTCGATCAGGGTGAACCCGCGCGCCGGGCTGGATGCAGCCGGAGAATGGCGATGGGGAAGAGTCATGGCGGGAGCATATTCTGCCGCCGGTCGCCGATCAATCGCTTCCGCACGGGCTCAGCCTGCGGCGTGCGGACTGGCGGTCTCCGCGAGTAGAGTTACGCCGCCCCCGGTTTGCGGCGGTCGGCGAGCACTTTCTCCAGCGTTTGCAACAGCGTCTCGGCCGTATACGGCTTGTGGAGGAAATGATCCACGCCGCCCCCGGCGGTTTTCGCGACCGCCATGTTGCTGGCGAGGCCGCTGGCGGCGATGATCCGCACTTTCGGATTGATCTTTTTCAGCGCCAGGATCGTGGCCGCGCCATCCATGATCGGCATGGTCATGTCGATCAGCACGATGTCGATCTGGCTTTGGCGCGGAACGTACTGCGCGATCGCGTCGGCGCCGTTGGTGGCGGTGATGATGGCGTAGCCGTAGCGGTCGAGGGTCTTGGTCGTGATTTCGAGGATGGGCTGTTCGTCGTCGACCAGCAGCACCAATTCTCCGCGTCCGCGCGGGAGGGCGCCGCTATCGCGGTCGCCGGCAGGGCTCGGTTCCGAGCGCTCGGCGGGGAGATACACGCGGAAGGTGCTGCCCCGGCCCGGCTCGCTATACACGCGCAAGAACCCTCCGTGGCTCTTGACGATCCCGAGCACGGTGGAAAGCCCCAGCCCGGTGCCCTGCCCCAATTCCTTGGTCGTGAAGAACGGCTCGAAAATCTTCTGCAGATTCTCCTGCGAAATTCCGATGCCCGTGTCGGTGACTTCGATCACCACATACCGGCCCGGCTTGGCGTCCGGATGCATCGCCGAATAATGCTCGTCGAAATGCGCGTCGCGGCCGGCCAGCATCAGGCAGCCCCCGTGCGGCATGGCGTCCCGGGCGTTGAGGCAAAGATTCAGCAGCACCTGGTGGAGCTGTGTCGCGTCGCCCGTGACCGGCGAAAGCCCTTCCGCCAGGCGCACTTCGGTGACGATCGACTTCGGGAACGTGTCGCGAATGATGTTCTGCAATTCGCGGAACAAATGCTGGAAATGCACCGAGGTGCGCTTGCCCTCGACCCCGCGGGCGAAGGCGAGCACCTGCCGCACCAGGTCGGACCCGCGATGCACGTTCGCCTCGAGCGAATTCAGCACCTCGATCAACTCTTCATCCTCGATCTTCTCCCGGACGATCAGCACCGCCATCAAGATCGGCGCGAGGACGTTGTTCAGATCGTGGGCAATGCCTCCGGCCAGCGTGCCGAGACTTTCCAGGCGCTGCGCGCGGAGAAACTGGGCTTCCAGCCGCTTCTTCTCCGTGACATCGGTATTCAGCGAGAGGATCGCCTTGGGCGCGCTGCCTTCATCCCGCACCAGCGTCCAGCGCGTTTCGAGGGTGATCTCCCGCCCTTGCTTGGTCCGGTTGGACATCTCGCCGGTCCACTCCGAAGTCGCGAGCACGCACTCGCGGGCGGCCAGGAACTGGCTGCGCTCCTTGTGCAGAAACTCCTCCGCGAATCGCCCCAGGACTTCCGCTTGCTTCCAGCCGTGGATGCGTTCCGCGCTTTTGTTCCAATACAGAATCCGCCCCTGCAAATCCGTCACGAAAATAGCGTCCAACGCGGCGTCGAGCAGCGCGGCCTGCTGCCGGATCCGCTGCTCCGACTCCTTCTGCTGGGTGATATCCATCACCGCGCCGGCGATCTTGCGCGGTTCGCCGTCCGGGCCGAAAAAGACCACGCCCTCCTCCCGCACATGGCGAATCTCCCCCCGGGGCAGGATAATCCGGTGCTCGACAATGTACCGCTCGTGGCGCGCGATCGATTCCGAGACCACTTTCCGCACGCGCTCCCGGTCATCGGGATGCACGGCATCGAGGAAAAACTCGCGGCTGACCTGCACCCCGCCCGGTTCGTACCCAAAAATCCGGAAGACCTCGTCGCTCCAGTACAATCGGGAGCCCTGTCCGGTCGAGTCGTCTCCCAGCTCGATTTCCCAACTGCCGAGATGCGCCATCTGCTGGGCGAGGGCCATGTTCAGCTTCGCCTGCTGAATGGCGGCGGCATTCACCCGGCTTTCGGTGACGTCGATGTGCGTGATCACCGCTCCATGAGCAAGTTCGGAACGAAGCGGCGCCACGATCACCTGGCACCAACTGCGGCTGCAGCGCCCGCCGCATGCAAACTCCGCCCCGAATTCGGCGCGCACATCGCCGAGGACATCGAACAATCCTTGGGCGATCATTTGGCGGCTCGCTTCGTCGCACTGGAAGAGGTTTTCCAACAGGGAGAGATAGTGATCGCCAATGCCGGAATCCGCTTTATCGAGCCCGGCCTGCCGCGCCAGAGCCCTCCAGCGGTCGTTCACGGCCTGCACTCTCCCCTGCGCGTCCACCACCGCAATTTCAGCCGGCAACGCGTTGCAAATTGCATCCTGGATTCGGCCCGAGCTTTCCTCCGACGCGTTCGCCGGTTCCCGAACGGCTCCGGGCGACGAAGCACTGCCGGAGGTGATGCCAGGCACCGAAGTGCTTGATGCCGAATGCGTCTGAGTGATGGGCGTGGAAGAAGGATTGACCAAGCGGGGTGGTTCGGGGGTTCCCGTTTCGGTTGTAGCGTTTTGTCGACTATCCGTCATCGGTTGGCGGGGACTGGTCCGGAATGTAGACACTAAACTCCCCTATAACTAATCCCCTGGGTTCCCCGTGAAACGATCCTCTCCTTGTGATCTGAGGCGGACTATGAACAGTCTTTAATCTTTGGCAAGCATAATTTGCCGAAATTTCTCGGACACTGCACCGCTCGAAACTTTTGTCACCGGGCAGGTAACTCCACAACGCTTGGCCACTAGTCGATTTACCCTACTTTTTCTGCCCGTCGTGGTGCCGCCTCGGGGCTCTCGCCGCGCAACGACCGATGGAGTTTGGCTTGCAAATTGCTTGAAAGCCCACCGAAGCCATGAAAACTCCTCTCTTGCTCGGGGCGATCGCTCTGGCGTTCGCCGCCCTTCCTTTGGATTCGCAGTGTTCCATGCTGGATACCGGCTTCGATCCAGGAGCAGGCCCAGACGGCGCGGTTTACGCGATCGCCGAAGACCTCGAGGGACGGGTGCTGGTGGGCGGGGGATTCACGAATTTTGCGGGAAATCCACGCGCGGCCTTGGTGCGGCTGTTCCCGGATGGCCGCGTCGACGATTCGTTCGCCCCGCAGATTCGTCCACCCGGCACGCGTGCCGGAGGCGCGATCGTGACCGCCCTCTGCCCGCTGCCTCAAGGCGGCGTTCTTATTGGCGGAACCTTCGCCCAGATCGAAGGCCAGCCAGCCAATTTAGTCGCGCGCCTGTTGCCGGACGGGCGGTTGGATGAATCCTTCGCGACCGCAGGGCAGGAAATCTCTGCGGACAAGAGCGTTCGTCAGATCGCCCTTTTGCCGGATGGATCGAGCCTGATCGCCGGTACTTTCAAAAGCATTCGAAATGAGCCCCGGCCCGGGCTCGCCAAGTTGGGTGCCGATGGGCAATTGGACGCCAGCTTTCTCCCGGCGCTTTCCGCTGAAGTGTATGCCATGCAACCCCTTCCGGACGGCCGCGTGCTGATCCTGGCGTCGCGCAATAGCGCAAATCCAAATCCCGGTGCGAATAGCCGCGTCGGATTGACTCGTCTGAACTCAGATGGCAGCCGGGACAATTCCTTCAGCGCTCCCGGCACCGGCATTGGGCATGCGCTGGCCGTCCGGGCGGATGGAACATCCATCGTTTGTGGCGATTTCAAGCGGGATACCCAATGGGTCACGGCTTGGGATTTCCGCGGAAATCGTCTCTTGGACTTTCCGTCCGGCGTTGGGCGAGACGAATGCCCAACGGACTGGTGTGCGTATCCGCTGGCCTCCTCCGTGGTCACGGCTTCGGATGGCGGAGCGTGGATTGGCGGTGCGTTCGAGAATTATGCCGGGCGGCCTTGGAAAGGTCTGGCCAGGATCGACAAGCACGGTTGCCCCGTGCCCGATTTCGCTCCCGGTGCCGGCATCGGCGGCGAACGTCCCATGGTGCTTGCCTTGCTGCGATCGCGCACCGGCGCGCTCTATGCCGGAGGTGAATTCACGAGCTTCGATGGCATCAGCCGCAAGAATCTTCTGCGCTTGGCCGCGCCAGTCGCGGTGGCTCCGCGCGTGACGGGCGCGCCGGCTGAAGTCGTCGTGCTGGCCAATCAGGTGGCACGGCTCTGGGTGGAGGTTGCCGAAGCGCCGGGATTGGAATTTCGATGGGAGTTCGAAGGCAACCCCGTAGCCGGGGCGGCTTCGGCGCAGTTCTGGATCGCCAACGCCTCCACGGCTCAGGCTGGCCGATACGTGTGCCGCGTTCGAAACGCCGTGGGCGAGGCCTCCAGTGCCCCCATCTTGTTGCGCGTCAAGCCCCGCCAGCCGGGCCAGGTCGACCCGGATTTCGATGCGCGCGCGTCGATGCGCCCGATATCGCTGCCCGCTCCCACCGTCCACCACCTCCTCTCGATGCCAGGAGGCCGATTGATGGTGGCCGGCGACTTCGCGACCTTTAACGGAGAAGCGCGCACGAATCTCGTGAAACTGAATCGGAATGGCAGCCTCGATCCGCTGTTCCGTCCCGTCTTTACCTCCAGCAATCCGCTCAAGCCTGCCACGGGTACGCGCATGGTTTACGGCCTTGCGTCAAGCACCAACAGCCAGGTGTACGTGGCAGGCCGCTTCGATCGTGTGAATGGCCAGGCAGTCACGGGTTTGGTCCGTCTCGGCCAGGACGGCAATATCGACGAATCCTTCCAGCCCCGCTTCAAGCCCGATCTCTGGAGAGCGGACGCCTCCGTCCAACTGATGGTGGATCCGGAGGATCGTTTGCTCCTGGCCGGGAACCTCTACGCGGCAGACACTCCGTCACAGACCCGGCTGGGAATGGCCCGCCTGCTCCCCAGCGGCGAAGTGGACTCCACGTTCGTGGACCGCGCCACCTGGTTCGGGTTGAGCGAACGCGTGTTCGCGGCCATGGCGTTGTTGCCCGATGGGGTCATTGTTCTGGGCGGCGATTTTTCATGTGCCCTGCCTGCCCTCAACTTATCCCGGCTCGTCCGGATCTTCCCGGATGGAAGGGTGGACACTGCCTTCCGTCCTCAAATCGACGGGCCGGTGCGCGCCGTGGCCCTGCATCCGAGTGGCGATCTTTTGATCGGTGGGCTCTTCAGCATGATTGGCACCCGGATCGCGCCGATGGTTGGCCGGATCCTTCCCAACGGCAACCCGCTGCCCAACTTTAATCTCTCTGCCATCCAGCCGAACAACGCCTCGGGCGGGAGCGTGGACTTTATCGAGATGGAAGCGGATGGGCGTGCCATCATCGCCGGTGAGTTTCTCGATTCATCGCGCCGTTATCCGAATCCAGGCACGGCCACGGCGGTGCATCGGCCTGCTCGCATTCAGCCGCAGTGGGGGATCGATGCCGAGTTCGATGCCGGCGGCGGATTCTGGAACTATGCGGTCGGATCCCCCGGAGGCGTTCCCGCCACGGTGTCGGCCATGACCCGCACCGCGGAAGGAGACTTGGTGATCGCCGGCAGTTTCGACTCCGTCGACGGCTGGCCGCGCGACCAAATCGTCCGCTTCTCCGCTGGGAACGCCACGCCCGACCGGCCCGACTTCCTGGTGGAACTTTCCGACACGACACTTCCCGTCGGTGTCGAGAAACGTTTTTACGCTCATGCCTACGGTTTTCCCCGGCCCCAGCAGCGCTGGTTCATCGATGGGGTCGAGTTACCGGCCCAAGAGCGTTCCACGATCACCCCCAGCCCGGCCGTTTCCCTGAAGCCGGGACCCAAACATCTGCGGAGCACCGCTGAGAATACGGAGAGCGCCGACAGTGCTACCGAAGCATCGATCTATCATCTCCAGAACGAGGTGCCGCTCTTGGAGCGGTTGGGACATCAGGTGCGGGTGACCATTCGAAACCCCCAGTTGAGGGGCTGGTTCTTCCTCGAGTACAAGGACGCGCTCGACGATCCCGCTTGGACGCCTCTCCCCGTGGGAGATTATGTCCAGCCGGGATCCTTGGAACCGGCCATCATGGTCGATTGTCCTCCCGACAATGACGGGAGGTTCTATCGCGTGAGAATGCGATAGCGTGCCTTCGCCGGTTCGCTCACCGCGGAGATCGAATTACCGCTTTCCGAGGGCGAAGAGGTGACGTTCGGTGCGGATGAAGAGCTGGCCTTGCGAGATGGCGGGGCTGGCCTGGCATTTTTCGCCCAGGGGATTGCGGGCGAGCACTTTGAACTCAGGCCCGGCTTCGATGACGGCCGTTTCGCCGTTGTCGCCCACGAAGTAAAGGCGGCCATCCGCCGCCACGGGCGATGCCGAAAAATTGCCGCCGACCCGCTCCTGCCAGACGATTTCACCGTTGGCCGCGTTGAAGCAGGAGGCGATTCCGCCATCCGTGATCGCGAAAAGATGAGGCTTGAGGTAGACCATCGAGGGCACTTTCGGCATGCCCTTGCGCTGCTCCCAGACCAGGTTCGATTCCTTTAACTCCCCTTTCTCGCCCAATCGAAACGCCTTGATCGTTTCCTTGCCGCCCCAACCGCCGGAGGTGAAGACCAGCCCATCCCCCAGCACCACGGAAGGAACCTTGCCTTCGCCCAGCACTTCGCTGCTCCAGAGCCGTTCGCCGGTCTGGAGGTCGAAGCCCTGCACCACATCGCCCGCTTCCGTCACCACCTGCGCCCGGCCGGCCGGCGACGTCCAGATCACGGGCGTCCCGTGCGAAATCCGTGAGAGCCCGCGCTTCGCCACCCACCGTTCACGGCCAGTTTTCGCATCCAGCGCGATGACCCGCGATTGATCCCACGCCGTTTGCCATCCCAGCTTCTTGTCCTCCCCGTCGCTGCTGCCGTCGCGGGCCATCACCAGAATCCCCTGATGCAGCAGCAAGGCCGTCCCGAGCCCATGCTGGCTGTAAAACTTGTGATCGCGGTTGGTCCAGACCACCTCTCCCGCAAAATCAAGCGCCACGAAACTTCCGTCGCCGAAACAGGCGTAGACGCGTTCGCCATCCGTGGCCGGCGTCGGCGTGGCGTAGGTGTTCCTTCCTTCCTTCCGGCGCGGCACCTGTTCAAAGACTTCCTTGTTCCAGAGCACCCGGCCACTGGCCCGGTCCAACGCGATCACCCGGCAAGACTGCCCGGCTTCGGTCGCCGTCGTGACGAACACCCGGTCGCCCCACACGATCGGCGACGACCACGATTCGCCGGGGATTTCTGTTTTCCACGCGACGTTCTCCGTGGCGTTCCATTGCAGCGGAAGCCCCTTTTCGGAAGAAATCCCTTGGCCGGTCGGCCCGCGAAATTGCGGCCAGTTCTCGGCGCGGAGTTCAGCGCGAAACGTGACGGCGGCCAGCGCCGTCAAAAGAAGCGATCGGATGGCGTTCATGATGCGGTTACTGTAGCGGCAACCCCGGCGGCGGGAAACCCTTGGCCGCATCGTCCAGCACCAGCACCCAATCCAGCATTTCGCCCGGGTCGAGCGGCGTGAACTCGCGCTCGCCCCGCGTTTCGAACGTCCCGATTGCCACTGTCTGGCCGTTGCGCGGATTGAACCACCACGCCTTTGCCTGCGGCCCGGAAATCTTTTCCATCCGCACCTTGAAGGAGCGTCCGACGGGCGCGTAGACCATCGCGTACGCGCCGCTCTGGTCGCGCATCGCCGCGAAATGGTATCGTCCGGTGCCGGGCACGCTGGTCGCCACCCGATCTGTCACCACCACCTCCGGGTCCGGCACCCGCGTCAGGAAGGGGCGCGATTCCATCAACCTCCGCCCATGTTGCATCTGCCCCGCGCCCGGCTGGTCGATCGCTTCGAACCACGGCATCAGCGGATTGTTGATCGGATTTTTCCCCGGCGACCACATCTGCCAGACGGAATGATGGCCGTAGGTATGCCCGAAGGCTCCGTTGAACAGGTTCCAGTAGAGCGGACGCCGGACGTCGCTGGCGATCGAGTGGCCCAGTTTCTTGGCGTCGAACGAGACCGGATGATCCTCATAGATCGGCTCCCCATCCAGCACCGGTTTGGTCGGCGAGCGGTCGTAGTCCACCCGCGTCTGGGCATAACGCTCCGTGAATTCGGTCACATGCCCATTCTGGCGCATATTGAAGTCCATCCAGTCATCGCCGTGGAACCATTTTGACGATCCGCCGCCGCCCGGCGGGTGGAATGTCATGAGGTGATTGGCCCGGTCTCCCAACCGCAGGCCGCTCGCCATGGCCCGGATCAGCTCCTTCTGCTCGTCATTCTCGACATTGCGATCTCCTCCCAGAATCCAGACCACGCCCGCCTTGCGGTACCGCCGGCCCAGCCATTCTCCGTAGGTCTGGGCATTGGCTCGCGTGAAGAGCGGCTTGCGGTCGTTGTTCGTATCATGCCAATAGCGTCCCCAGGTGGGGAGAAATCCGATATACAGGCCGCGCCGGTTGGCCTCGGCCACGATGAAATCGACGTGGTCCCAATAGTCGTTCGCCGGCCCCTCTTGCACATTCGGCTTCGCTGGATCGAGATCGATGAACGGCCGATGACCGTAAGGGTTCGGGTCGGTGTGGCCCTCCAGCTCGGCAATGGCCACCGCTTGAATCACGTTGAAGCCCTTGGCCGCGCGATTGTCCAGATACCGCACCGCCTCCTCGCGGTTCAGGCGGTGGAAAAGTTCCCACGCGGTGTCCCCCAGCCAGAAGAAGGGCTTCCCCTCGGCGGTCACGAGGAAGCGCTGGTTTTCGGACACCTTGAGTTGAGGCAAAGCCGCCGCCGCCAGACTCACGCTGGCCAGCAAGAGCAGAAAACGAGGCAGGTACTTCATGTGATCGATCCTTCGAATTCGGGGGTGATGATGGGTGGCGGGCCGTGGAGGTGAAGGGAAAGCAAACAGCCAGCAGGGGCGTCGAACCGAGCTTCGGGCACCTCCCCCATTTTTTGAAGGAGGAGACAGCTCCGGGTGGCGAGCCAGAAGGCGAGGGTCTGGATAGGTTCCCCGGCGAGGGGGCGGAAGGCGAGGAGGGGACGAGGATTCCTGATGGGTAGGGCTGAAGGTTGGCGCGATTCGGGTGATGGAAATGTAGACTTCGTGGGTGCCGGGAGGGGGTTGGAAAGGGTGGAGGACGGGTCATTTTGGGCGCAGGAAGTCCTATTTACGCGGGTTTCGTGAGGGTAGGCGCACGAGCTTGGCGGTGGCAGGATGGGGATCGGCAGGACGGGGGTTGATAGGGCCATTTGGCTGTATGTCCACGTTCCGAGGCGCTTCCCGGAGGAAGGGACACGGCGAGGCGGCGGGGTCGCGCGGCGGAGAATCGGAACAGGAGGGGCGAGGGTGTCGCGCCTGTTGTTCGGAATCGATCCGGGCGACCGCGAGTCTGGGTTCGCGATCATGGGGTAAAAATACCGCCGGGGCGGCGGAGGCGCAAGCGGAGGTCTGGCTATTTGGCCGAGCATCCGAGAACGCCAAACTATTTGCGGGAAGCGATATGCTCGGTGAACCATCTCCAGTCGAGCTGCTGCGCCTTGGGCAGCCAGGTAATATCGTTCACCACCGCCTCGCCTCCCCGGCGTTTGAAGCCCGAAACCTGGCTTTTCCACTTCTGAATCGAGGAATGCCCATCGGCGAAGGTGAAGCCCGCCGCGTTGCCATGCCGGCCCGAGGGCGCATCGAGCCACGGCGTGTTGTTGCCGAAGTTCCGCAAGTCGTTGAACGGGAAGAAGTGCGAGTCGTTGATGCTGTTCTCGTGCTCGTCCACCAGGATGTAGACTTCGCTCGCGCCCGGCGACGTGAAATCCGTCAGTTTCTTCGCCGTCTTGAAGGTCGTGGCATGGTTCACCACCCAGCTTGTCGTCGTGTCTCCCATGAAGGCGTTCATCGCGTAGCTGCGGTTCCGCAACGTTTGCCGGCTGCCCACCTTGAAGGTCGCCATGTCCGCCGGGCAGCGGAAGACCGCTGGGCTCTTCAGATACTTATAGGTGGGGCTGTTGGTCAGGAAGCGCATGTCGGCCGAATCCGCCGCGCCGAACATCCCGCCCTCCACCCAGGCGGGCGCCATCCGGCTCGCGGCCGGCCCCAGCGCCACGTCGTTGAAATCGGTGGCGTAAAAGATATACGCCAGCCCGAGCTGCTTGGCGTTGTTCATGCAGGAAATGCCCCCGGCCTTCAGCTTGGCTTTGCTCAGCGCCGGCAACAGCATCCCCGCCAGGATCGCGATAATCGCGATCACCACGAGCAACTCGATCAGGGTGAAGGCGCACGGGCCATGCCGCCGCCGCGCCTCCTGGGTAGAACAGGCGCCCCCGCCTGTTCCATTCGGGCGCGTCTCCCGAAGGCCGGCTCCGAAACCCGGGCCGCTTCCGGGGATTTCAGATGCGTTGGCCCTGCCGCATGGACTCGCTTTCATAGGCTTCTCCAAAATATTATCCACTCCATATTCCCGGCTCGGCGCTGCCCAAGGTCCATACGCCTGGCGGTCGCAACGCTACGGGTGACATTGAGAATGACCTTCTCCCGCCCGGCCCTTTCGAGCTTGGACGGGTTCGAGGAATTTCTTGAACGATTCCACCCCTGCCCAAACCCAGCCACGGCCCGACCGGGGAGCGGAGCGCCCGTGCCCCCGCGTGCTCCGGCCGCCGGACGGGCTCGGAGGCCGTCGTATGCCACCCGCCGCCGACCGGCAGTGGCCATCGCACTCGAGTGTAACCTTGCATCCATTTCGCTTTATAATCATAATGGAATGGAGTGATGAGTTTTTCTGGATTCTCCCGTCTCGGCATCATGATGGCCTTCGCCATCCTGAGTGCGTCCATTTCCCTGCGGGCGACGCCGCCCTCGGACCCGATCTGTGCCCCCGCGAGCAGCCTGGGACTGGTGCAAGCCGTCCGCAACGAGGCCGCGCGCCAGGCTCGAATCAAGCAGCGCGCCTCGCTGCGAGCATGGCAGGCGGGCGCGCTTCCCCAGCTTGCCATCGAATGGCCACGGCAAGGCGGGGCTCCGCAGCTCATCCTCAACGGCACGCCGGGCGAAACGTACCATCTCGAAACGACCGGCGACCTGCGCCAGCAACCGTGGGATGAATGGGTGTCCTTCGTGATGGATGGCCCCGCGTTGCACTGGAGCGACGCCTCAGCCTTCGACGCCTCGGCGCGCTACTTTCGCCTGCGGGCGGGCGGGCCGGACCTGCTGGCGGATTCCGCGTCGAATTTCCGGCTGCTCGACCAGGCAGGAGTCGCGCACGACCTGTTCTACCACACGCACCGCCAGGCGATCGCGGTTCTGGCCGCTGGAACCGCTCTGGATGGCCTCCAGCCCCTGGTGCCGGTTTTGAACGACCTCGTTTCCACCTATACCAACAAGGCCGAACTCTGGGTGCTGCTGTCGGACCCGGCCCCTGTCCGGAGCAACGTGCTCGCGCAGGTCAAGGCGATGGGACTCCTCGCGCCGGTTCTATTCGACACGCACGGCGTGGCGGCACGTTCGGTGGGGCTGACTCGCGAAAAGCAAGTCGCGGTCGTTCAGCCCCCCACCTTCGTGGTGCCCTACCGTGGCGAAATCGGGGGCGGGAATGCCACGGCCACCGAATCCTATCTCGGCCAGGCCCTCGCCGCATTGACGCGCACCGAACCCGTGAAGCTGATGCGCACCCCGGCCCGAGGCGCGCCGCTGGCCCATGTCGCCGGCGAAGTGCCCGGCTACGCGGAGGTCGTCGCGCCCATCTTCCGCCAGTACTGCGCGACCTGCCATCGCCCCAACGGAGTGGCTCCATTTGCTCTCACGAACCACAGCGTGGCCGAGGCGTGGGCTCCGGTCATCAAGCACGCGGTGCTTTCCGGGCGCATGCCTCCCTGGCACGCCGACCCGGAGTACGGCCGGTTCGCCAACAACCTCTCCCTCCCGGGCGAAGCCAAGTCCGCGCTGGTCCGCTGGCTGGATGCGGGCGCGCCGCGCGGATCGGGCGGAGACCCTCTGGCCGACCTGCCTCCGCCCCCGGCGTTCGACGAATGGCCCCCGGAATTGGGCGAGCCGGACGCCGTGGTTTCGATCCCCGTTCAGCCGATCAAGGCCGAGGGCTCGGAGCCCTATCGCTACATCTACGCGCAGAGTCCCAACCCGACGAACGTCTGGCTCAAAGCCGCCATCGTCCGCCCCTCGAATTATCGGGCGGTGCATCATTATCTGGTCTGGAAGGATCGCATCGGCAATAGCGGCACGGCGGACAACTCCACCTACGAGGCTCACATCGCCGAGTTTGTTCCCGGCTACCGTCCCTTCCAACTCCCGCCGGATACCGGCATCGCGCTCACGAGATCGAACTGGCTCACCTTTAACCTTCACTACACGCCTTACGGCGAAGCGACGAACGACGTGCCCACGCTCGCTCTCTGGTATTACAAGACCAAGCCACGGCGTATCTTCAATTCCATGGGGCCGGCCAATAATTCGTTCGTCATTCCGGCGGGCGCCCGGGATCATCCCGTCGCCACGGAGCTCGTTCTGAACACCGGCATTACCATCCACCGCTTGAATCCCCACATGCACGTCCGGGGCAAGCGCGTGAAATATGAGGTCCTCTACCCGGGCGGCCGCCGCGAGGTGCTGCTCTCGGTTCCGGACTATGACTTCGCCTGGCAAGTCGGCTACGAACTCGCGGAACCGAAAGTCCTGCCCGCGGGCGCGAAACTGCTGATCTCGGGTGCGTTCGACAACTCGCCGCAGAATCTCTCGAATCCCGATCCGGGCGCGCGCGTCCGCTGGGGGGATCAATCCTGGATGGAAATGTTCGTCGGTTTTATCGACTTCTCGCAGTAACCGTTACATCGCGGACGCCCGCTCGCCACTTTCCACTGAGGCAGTCGAAGAGCCGCGGGACCCATCCGCGCAGCGCGGCCGCGAGGCTTTTAGCCCTTCAAATCAGCGATTCTCATTGTGGGTGGGACAGCCGCCTCGGCGGTCCCGTTCGGGCGCCGCGCCCGGACGATCTCCAGCAAACCGCCCAACATTCTTCCGCGAACGACCTCTTCTCTGCCCCCAAATGTGAATTGCTGCCCTTGCTTGCTCAGGTCCTAGCCTTCTGCGACAAATAAGCCTTGTCATGGACAACGGGCTCCAACCTACGCTAGGTCCCGATCGTCCCACCCGGACGCGCGGCTGGGTCTGGCATTCCTCACTCGCCTCCCGAGCCGCGAGCCAGATTTCTGTGCTCGCCTGCGCGGAAACGGTCGGTGCCGTGGCCCTTTACTGGTGGATCGCCTTCCGCTACGACACCCACTGGCATCTTGTTAGCAGCGTCTTCATCGCGCCGTTCCTGCTCCTGCGCTCGCCGGATTCCATCGCGGCCGGAGTCCGCTGGTTTGCCAAAGACTGGCTTCGGCTTGCGAACTACGACCTGTGGTCAAACTTGCGGGCGGCAATTTGGTTCGGCACTATGGCCTTGGGCTCAGTAATCGGTTCTTTCTTCGTCGCTCGCTCTGTAATCCACGACGGGATGTCCGGACTTGAGCGGTGGCCCCTGCTTGGCTGGGCGGCTTTCATAGGAGCACTCGCTGTTTCGACAGCATTTGCGCTTGCATCTGCGTTCATGGTTGCATTTGCGGATGTGTTAACGGGTGCGGTTGCGGAAGGGTTAAAGGGGCCAGTTGTGATGGGTATGAGTGAGTTGGAAGGCAAGGAGGAGGGTGCGATTGTGGTTGCGTTGTCGAGCGCGGTTGCGCTGAAGGGTGCATTGGCAGGCGCGTTTTCGGCTGCGATTGTGGCTGCGGGTACGACCGTGTTTTCGGCTGTGGTTTCGGTTTTGACGGTGTTTTGTATGGCCGGCGCGGGAGCAGGTCTGGGCACCATTGTGGGTTTAGTTTCGGGTATCGCCCTGCGAAGCTTCTTCTTCCGGGTGCTGGCGACCCTGCGTTATCTCTCCGCTGGCTTCCGCCAACTGCCCAAGAACTGGCGCGAGAACAATTTTTTAACAGATTCCTGCCTACCTCCTGAGCTTATGCCGGGCATTCGTGATTCTCTGCCCATATTAGCGCTGGATGGTCTGACCAAATCAATGCATCATAGTAAGGGCATGTTCAAGTTGGGGGCGTACCCGCTTATGGCCACCTGCTTCTTCCTCCCGGCTTTTCTCTACCGCCTCAATATCAAGGCCACCGCTTGGTTCTGGTGGCCCCTGGCCTACCTGCTTAAGCCCCCACCGGTGGCCGAAGTCGAAGGCCAGCAGAAACAGGCTCTTTGCTTTCCGTGGACCGATCCGTTCCAAAAGTGTGTGACCGGCCTGAGTGTGCTCTTGGTGCTGGTGTCTCTCGTGGACCGCTACGTCGACTGGAACGCCATGGCGGACATGGAGTCACTCCCCGCCCTTCTTCCCTTGAAGGTTTTCTTGGCGATCCGTTGGGAACAGATCGCCCCCTGGCACTGGGCTCAATGGATCATGGCCGGCGCGGGGTTGGGCATGTTCGCGCTCGCCGGCCACGCGCGCAGCCATGACCTCGCCGGCAACTGGGCCGCCTACTATCCTAAATGCTCTTGGCACCTCGACCTCATGACAGCCCTGCGGCGCTTGCGCTACTTGGCCTTCGTCGCCCTGCTTCTCATGGTCTTCGGTGCGTTGCTTCTCCATGATGGAATCTGGCTGGCCTATTTCTCCGTCCCCGAAACCTGGATCACCGCCCTGAAACGCTTCTACCGCATACCGTAGCAACCGTCGGGCCGCCATCGAGCCGAAAGTCCCCTCGACATTTTTCTCCAAAGCCGGTGCGTGCTGCCTCACCTCTCGAAAAAACCGTTCCCCGCTGTCCGCCACTTGTGACACACCACCTACGAATAACCTTGCTTAGAAGCGCGTGGCGGCTACGGTGACTCTCAGAGTTCTGTGGCTCGTGTTGGGCGGATGGGACTCGAGCCGGGGAGTTCCTATGAATGCGTTTCGATGCGAAACTTGGCGAGGAGGCCGCAAACTTCCGGCCTTTACCCTGATCGAGTTGCTCGTCGTCATCGCCATCATCGCCATTCTCGCCGGCATGCTCTTGCCCGCCCTGGCCAGCGCGAAGGAGAAATCGAAGAAGACGTCCTGCCTCAACAATCTCCGCCAAATGGGACTCGGCACCTTCCTCTACGCCGATGACAATCAGGACAAACTGCCCCCGCCGCTCTTCGATCCGGATCGCGTGCCCGGTGTCGGCCCATACAATAGTTATTTGCTCTTCGGTTGGGGCGGCCAGGTCGGCAAGGCGGCCGAAGCCCGCCTCGCCGCCAACCTGGGTTATCTCTACGTCGGAAACTATCTGCGTTCGCCCGACCTCTTTTACTGCCCGAGCCTTCGCCATGCGAAGGGCCTGCGCGTCGGTTTCGAGAAGTATTACTTCGAGAGTTCCAGGGTGCCTTGGCCCATGTACGCCATCGATGGCCAGGTGAACACGACCTACAACTACTTCCCTCAAACCGACTTGCCCTCGAAAAAGGCCGCCGAGGAAAAGCTTGGTTGGACCCAGGTCGCTTCCAAGCAGACCCAGCTCAGCGCCCAGCGCACCATCGTCACCGATCTGATCTACACTTGGGGCACGCTGGCCCACCGCTCCGGCAAAAACCCGGGCGGTCTCAATGCCCTCTGGGGCGATGGCCACGCCACTTACACCACGACGAAGGCCGCCTTCGATACCAAGCTCTGGGGCGACACCGGAGCCACCCCTTCCGCCGAAACTCCCGGCGACAACGCCACCAAATGGCGCACCATCGTCTCCTACCTCCGGCCCTGATCTGAAGTGCCCCGCTCCTGGCACTCTGCCGAACAACCTCGCCGCCCCGCCGCAGGCCGGCTTTCACTCGGGCGGCTCCGCAATTCGAAGGTCCGCGCTGCCGCAAAATGTTGCCCGGCCTGGGTTGGGGTTCGATGCGCCCCAGCGGTGCGATTCACCACGATTCGCCCAAAACCACCGCAATTCACCAGAATCCACCACTCATTCACCACTTCCATTTTCCACGTTAAAAAAATTCGTAAGTAACTATCCATCAACGTATTGAGAAATAGAGGCCGCCGCCGAATCCGCCCGATTCTCCACCATTCACCACTTCCGGCTCTTTTCTCTCCACCACTCCACTTCCCGTCAGCCATCGCCGTCGCTCGTTTCCGGTTCCGGGATTGCTTTCGACGGAGTGCGCTTCTACCTTGCCGCTCCAAAAACCGGCTGGACCGGGATGCAACTATGACATTGTCCACGTTCTCATTTCCGACCACGACCGTTTTCGGCGCTGGAGCCGTCCACGAACTGCCGTGCCGCCTCAAGCAGCTCGGGCTGGAGCGCCCCCTGATCGTCACCGATCCGGGCCTGTTGCCCACCGAGGCCTTCGCGCTGCTGCGGAACGCCCTCGGCGCGGATCGTGAAGGCCGTGGTTGGTTCGTCTTTTCGAATGTTCACCCCAATCCCGTCGAGCAGGACGTCGTCGATGGAGCGGCGGCTTACACCACGGCCGGCTGCGATTCGGTCATCGCCTTTGGCGGCGGCAGCGCGCTCGACGCCGGGAAGGCGGTTCGCCTGCTGCTCAAACGTCCGGGCTTCAAGCTCGAGAATTTCGACTGGAAGGACGACTGGCACGGTCTGGCCCCTTGCGTGGCCATCCCCACCACGGCGGGCACGGGCAGCGAGGTGGGCCGAAGCTCGGTGATCATCCTGCAGAAGACGGGCCGGAAGTTCGTGCTCTTTCATCCGGGCCTGTTGGCGAACCTGGTGTTGCTCGACCCGGAGGTGACGAAGGGTCTGCCCCCGAAGTTGACGGCGGCCACTGGAGTGGATGCCATCACCCATTGCATCGAGAGTTTCACGTCGCCGGTCTTTCATCCGCTGTGCGACGGCGTCGCTTTGGAGGGGATCCATTTGGCCGTCGAAGCCTTGCCGTGCGCTTACCGGAATGGCGGCGATCTGGAGGCCCGAGGGAAGATGCTGGTGGCAGCGGCGATGGGCGCGGTCGCGTTCCAGAAAGACCTGGGAGCCACGCACTCGCTGGCGCACCCGCTCTCGACGGTCTGCGGCATGCATCACGGCCTGGCCAATGCCCTGTGCCTGCCGTTCGTGATGCGCTTCAACGCGGCCCGCAAACCGGGCCTGTACCGCCGCGTCGGCCTGGCCTGCGGTTTGGACGTCGTTCGAGCGAGCGATCACGAGGCCGATGCCCGGACGATCGAGTTCATCACGAACTTCATGAACGATTTGGGCCTGCGGCCGGGTCTCCGACAGCACAACGTCACCGAGCAACACGTCGTCAAGATGGCGCCGGAAGCCTACCAGGACACCTGCCACCAAACGAATCCGGTGCCGGTGACCGAGGCTGATCTGCGCGACCTTTACTTGCAGGCGCTGTAGAGCTGGCCTGGCTTGGCCGGGCCGTTACATCCCGCTGGCGCGCAGGACGGCCTCCTGCACCAGCAGTTCTTCGTCGAGCGTGACGCCCATCTTCCGCTCGCCCCGCACGGCCGCGGCGAGTTCGGCCAGGTCGTCGGCGTAACGTTGATACGGGCGAAGCGGCACGGTCTGCCGTCCGGCCGGATACGGTCCGGCAGCCCGGACCAGCTCGATTTCCAGGGTCGGCGGCTCGATCGGGCGGAGCGTGGCGGTGCCGTTCCGGCCCAGCACCTCGAACGAGCGGGCCGGGCTCTTCGCGGCGTGGAGGGAGCTATTCATGACCACGGCGACCGCGCTGCCGAACTCGAGCACGGCCACGTTGTTGTCCTTGAAGTTATCCTTGGGCTCGCCGTCCGTGCGGAGAAACGGCGTGATGCGGGTGGGGCGTCCCAGCAGCCGCACGATCGGATCGATCAAGTGCGACCCCTGCTCGAACATGGCTCCTCCGGCGAACTGGCCCCACTCCGGCCGGCGGGCGGCGTCGAGATAGTTGCTCATAAAGGCCCGGATCATGAAGACTTCGCCGAGCCAGCCGCTTCGCACCGCTTCGAAAATCTTCTCGAACCCGGGATGGTTCCGCCACATGTAGCCGGATTGCAGATGGAGCCCTTTGGCGCGCGCCAGTTCGGTCATGGCGCGAACATCCTCCAGGTTGTCGGAGGGCGGTTTCTCGACATGGACATGCTTCCCGGCTCGCAGCGCCTGCAGCGCGTGCCGGCCGTGGTCCTGGACGGCGGATTCGACCGCGATCACCTCCGCCCGGGCGAGCACGTCCGCCGCCGGGAGCAGCGGCGTGCCCGCCTTGCGACAAGCCTCGCGGACAGCCGCATCCTCTTCGTGAACGCCGACCAGTTCCCAATCCGGGCTGCTTTGGGCGATCTTGATCTTCCCCAGCGCATGGCTGTGGCTGGCTCCCAGAAAGCCGATCGGAATGCGCCTTCCCGGCCGATTCTCGGCGGCCGCGCCGGCTATGGTGGCGGCGAGGGCAATCCCTCCCAAAGCATCTCGAACAAATTCACGTCGGTTCATGGCGGTGCGTTTCGAATAAAGTCTAAACCCGGAATCGAGAATTGGAACGCACGATCTGCCGGTCTTCCATCGTCCGGCCAGAATCGACGACGCGAGATAGCTGCCGGTTTTGCGCGCCGATTGCAATTTGAGGCAGCCTTGGCACAATTGAGGCATGACGGTGCTCTTTCGTTGCCGGGTCGATAAGCCTCTGCTGGATAAAGCCGAGAAGGTGACGCGATCCCTTGGCACCTCGACGGCGGAGATGGTTCGGATCTTCCTGACCGAGATCGCCCGCACCGGGCGGGTGCCGGTGAACCTCAGTGCCGCGCCCGATGCCGAACTCCTGCGCTCGAAAGAAGCCCGAAACCTGATGATGCGGAGCCTGGATGACACCGATTCCTGGTGAGGTCTACCTGGTGGACATGGGATACGAAGGCAAAGTCAGGCCGGTGGTCATCGTGTCCCGGGCCGATTCAGAGGCTCCCCGAGCGCTCGCGGTGGTGGTTCCGCTCACCACGCAAAACCGGGGAAGCCAATATGAGGTTCCCATGCCCAAAGTGCCTTGGTTGAAGCACCAGTCCGTCGCCAACGTTCAAGCCTTGGCCGCCTACCAGCACCATGAGTTGATCGAGAAGCGCGGTCGGTTTGATCAGCCGACTTTGACCGCGATCAAGGCTGCAATTCGTTGGGCGCTCGAACTCTGAATGGTGCGCTTCCCCCCTCCCCCGATGGAGGCAGCGTGGCTCAATGGCTCTATCCGGTGACGAACTACATTCCCTCGATCCAAATTGATCGGAAGACCCAGCAAATAAGTTGAACGAAGCGAGCCTGTAGTCGAGCAAAAGTGGCGCGGCGGCGGAAGGCGCTTGCTTCGGCGCGGGGGGTTGTGGAACGCTGAGTCAACTTGGCGCAGGGGCGCAGGGTGTGGAATGATTCGTTCGTTTGCTTTTACGACACAGGGACGGTTGCACAGCGAGAACATCGATCTGTTCTTGATGCCGACCTTGCTGGCGGACACCAACCTCTTCCTGTGGGTGGATCTCGACAATCCCACGCCGGAGGAGACCAAGGCATTGCTGGAGGATGTTTTCCATTTTCACCCGCTCTCGATCGAGGATTGCGTGATGGTGACGCCATCGCCGAAGGTGGAGGAGTACACGCCGAAGGAAGGGGACATGTTCGCTCCCTACCTGTTCATGGTCATCCATGCGGTGGACTACAGCCGGCGGGACGGGGTATTCGCGACGAGCGAGCTGAATTTCTTTTTGGGGAAGAACTTTCTGGTGACGTATCACGACACGGCGTTCAAGAGCGTGTCGGCGACGGCGGAGCGGTGCCTGCGCAGCTCGGGCAGCCATGCGCGGGCGCCGGATCGGGTGGCGCATACGCTGCTGGATTCGATCGTGGAGAATTACAAGCCCGCACTCGAGGAGTTATCCATCGAGATCGCGGAACTGGAGCAGGAGGCGCTGCAAGGGAGCGAAGGGAAGACGCTGCCGCGGATCATCCAGATTAAAAAAGAAGTGCTGCATTTGCGGCAGATTATCGGACCGCAGCGGGAGGTGCTGGCGCGGTTCGCCCGGGGCGAGTTCAAGCTGATCCGGGCGCATTTGGTGCCGTACTATCGGGATGTGTACGACCGGTTGTATCATATTTCCGAAGTGGCCCAGGGGTATACGGATTCCCTGACGGGGATTTTGCAGGTGTATCTCAACATGTCGTCGAACCGGACGGGGGAAGTGGTGAAACTGCTGACCCTGATCACCGTCATCACGACGCCGGTGATGATCATCGGGACGTGGTTCGGGATGAATTTCAAGGGGATGCCGGAGCTGGATTGGCGGCTGGGATACCCGGCGGCCATCGGCACGACGATCATTTCGACGGCGGCGACTTTCTATTATTTCCGGCGGAAGGGCTGGTTGAAGCGGTAGCTCAGGATCGATCCCGTATGCCTCCGCGTTCCAGTTTTCTCGACAAGGTGCTCGCCCGCATCGGCCGGCTCGATACCGAGGGCTTGCAGTCGGTCGTCCAGCGGCTCGCGCGGGATCGGACTTTCCTGGAGCGGTTGTTCAACACGATCCAGGATGGGATCCTGGTGGTGGACGACAAAGGGGGGATCAGTTTCATCAATGCCGCGGCCAGCGGGCTGCTCGGGTTACCCCCGGGCAAGATCGAGGGACAGCCGGCCGAACGATTGCTGCCGTGGCTGGATTGGGAGCGGCTGTTGCACCTGAACGCCGAGGGCGGCGGGCGGGGCTTGCGGCAGGAATTCGAAGTCTATGTGCCACAGCATCGCTTTCTGCGGGTGTCGGCCGCGCCTCTGGATGGAGAAGTCGCGGGAGTGGCCCTGGTCATCAATGACGAAACGGAGGCCCGGCAGCAGCGGTTTCAGGATATCGAGCAGGAACGGGGGCAGGCCCTGACCTTGCTGGCGGCCAGTGTGGCCCACGAGATCGGAAACCCCTTGAACGCCTTGCACATCCACTTGCAGTTGATGGAGCGGGAGTTAAAGCGGGTGCGAGGGGCGATGGAGCCGGGCGCCAGGGGGAGCGGCGTGGAAGCCGACCGCATGGCTCGGAGCACGGATCGGCTCGAAGAGTACGTGCGAGTAGCCAAGGGAGAGATCGACCGGCTGGATTACATCGTGACGCAGTTCCTGGAAGCGTTGCGGCCGCGCCTGCCAAGCCTGGCGCCAGGCTCGCTCAACGATTGCGTGCGGCAGGCGTTGCGGGTGCTGGGCCCGGAGCTGGAGAATCGCGGCTTGCGGGTGATGGAAAAGCTGGAGGAGCACTTGCCGGAAGTTCCGCTGGATGCGGCGCAGATTCAGCAGGTGCTGCTCAATCTCCTCAAGAACGCGATGCAGGCGACCACGCGCGGCGGGACCATCGCCTTGCAAAGCGGGTTTAATGCGAATACCGCCTGGGTGAGCGTCTCGGATACGGGGCGGGGCATTCCGCCGGAGCTGTTGAGCCGCATCTTCGAGCCGTTCTACACGACGAAGAAGAAGGGCTCCGGCCTGGGCTTGATGGTAGTCCATCGCATTGTGCGGGATCATCGCGGAACGATCGAGGTGGAGAGCAAGCCCGGGCTCGGCTCGACCTTTCGCATTCACCTGCCGTTGCGGGAGCCGGCTCCGCGGCTGCTCGAAGCCGGTGGGAACGGGATGGCGCAGCCGGAGGCCACCCCGGCATGAAGCCGACGCTGCTCATCGTCGACGACGAGAAGACCCAGCGCGAGGGCTTGCGTGCCGCGCTCGAAGACGATTTCGACATTTATCTCGCGGATTCCGCCGCGGCGGCGATCGAACTGCTCGAACGAGAGCGGTTCGACGTCTTGCTGACCGATTTCCGGATGCCGGGGGAGGACGGGATCAAGCTGATCACCCGGGCCAAGAGCCTGGCGCGGCCGCCGATCTGCATCTTGATGACCGCCTACGGTTCGGAAGAAACGGCCGTGGATGCCATCAAACGCGGGGCGGACGATTACATCGCCAAAGGGAAGCTGAACATCGAGGAGCTGGAATTCCGCATCCGGCGGGCGTTGCGCCACCAGAAGCTGGAGACGGAAAACAAGTCGCTGCATCAGCAGCTGGACACGCGGCTGACGCTGTCGGGAGCGCCGGGGATCATCGGGCAATCGGGGGTGATGAAGGAGATTTTCGACACGGTGCGGCAGGTGGCGTCGTCGCAGACCACCGTCCTGGTGACTGGAGAAAGCGGGACGGGCAAGGAGTTGATCGCCCGGGCCATCCACCAGCACAGCCCGCGCGCGCGCCAGCCGCTGGTGGTGGTGCATTGCGCCGCCCTGCCTTCGACCTTGCTCGAGAGCGAGCTGTTCGGGCATGAGAAGGGCGCATTCACCGGGGCGCACGAGCGCCGGATCGGTTATGTGGAACAGGCGCAGGGCGGAACGCTCTTCCTGGACGAGATCGGGGAGATCGACGCGGCGACGCAGATCAAATTGCTCCGCTTTCTCGGCGAAAGGACCTTTCAGCGGGTGGGCTCGAGCAAGATGCTGACCTCGGACGTCCGGCTGGTGGCGGCGACGAACAAGAACCTGGAAGACCTGGTGCGGGCGGGGAAGTTTCGCGAGGACCTCTACTACCGGTTGAATGTGGTGCCGGTCCATCTGCCGCCGTTGCGGGAGCGGAAAGAAGACATTCCCTTGCTGGCGGACAGTTTTTTGAAGGAAATCGCCGCGAAAAATCATCGGACGGTGAACGGATTCGATCCGGCCGCGTTCGAATTGGTGATGCGTTATCCGTGGCCGGGGAATGTCCGGGAACTCCGGGCCGCCATCGAAGGCGCGGTGGTGCTCGGGCGGCAGGACCGCGTGATGACCCGGGATTTGCCGGCGGCCGTGCGGAACTATCAACCGGCCGCGGGCGGCGGGCCGGAGTCGGCCGGCGGGGCCGCGAGCCCAGGGCCGGCCGCCGGCAGCCTGAATTTGGAGGAAGCGGAAAAGGAACTGATCAAGCGGGCGCTGCGGGAATGCGACAGCAACCGCACCAAAGCCGCGGAGAAGCTGGGGATGAGCCGGCGGACGCTGCATCGGAAATTGCGCGAATATCAACTGGAAGGATTTTGACGATGATGCCGGGACTGCAAGAGTTGATTCACAAGTTCGAAGAAGGCGAAGGAGTCGGCTGGATCAAGAATTTCTTCTGGGTCGTGCTGCTGCTCTCGATCGCGGGGCTCTGGCATTGGCGGGAGGCCAAGACCTTCGGCTCGATCGAGGCCATGGACGCCGCGCAGATCGGCCATAATCTGGCCGAGGGGAGGGGATACTCGACCCATTTCATCCGTCCGCTCAGCATCGCCCTGATGGAGAAGGTGCGCGGCGAGAATGTTTCCGTCCTGAAAGACCCGCATCCCGACCTCGCGAACGCGCCGGTGTATCCAGCCTTGCTCGCGGGATTGATGAAAGTGCTGCCGTTTCGGTGGGACACGCCGGGTTCGAGCTTCTGGCGGTACCAGCCCGAGGTGCTGATCGGTCTCTTCAATCAATTGCTCTTTTTCGGTGCGCTCTGGCTGGTCTACCGGCTCGGCCGGGAGTGGTTCGATCCGGCGGTGGGCGGCTTGGCGGCGTTCCTGCTGGCCGGCACCGAACTCTTCTGGGAATTCACCACCTCGGGGCTTTCGACGATGTTGCTGATCGTGCTCTTTCTCCTCCTGGCCTCGGTGCTGGGCGCGCTCGAGCGCGAAGGCCGGGAGCCCACCGGCAAGACGCCGGCGTGGAGTTTCGGGCGCGCGGCTTGGGCGGGAGCCTTGCTGGGCATCCTGGTCTTGACCCGGTACTCGATGCTCGCGGTGGCGCTGCCGGCGCTGGCCTTCCTGGCCGCGTTCAGCGGCGCGCGACGGACCGCTCTGGCGGTGACCGCGGGGCTGGTCCTGGCCGTGCTGGCCGGCCCGTGGCTGGTGCGCAACTACGCCCTGAGCGGCCAACCCTTCGGCCTCGCGGGCATGGCCATCCATCAAAACACCGTGGACCTCCCGGGCGAACGGCTCGAGCGGATGATGCCGAAAAACCTGAATCTCGAATTGAACAAAATCGAATTCGGCCAGTATCCGCGCAAGCTGGCGGTCAACGGCGCGGAAGTGTTGCAGCGGGATCTGCCGCAGTTCGCGGGGAGTTGGATTGCGGGATTGTTCCTCGCCGGCCTGCTGGTCCCGTTTCGGAATCCGTTATTGTCGCGCCTGCGTTATTTCGTGGCGGGGTCGGCGGTGCTTCTCGGAGTTTTTCAGGCGTTGGGGCGCACCTACCTCAGCGCCCGGGACCCGGTGCTGACCTCCGAAAACTTGCTCGTCATCGTCGCGCCCCTCGTCTTTATTTTCGGCGCGGCCTTGTTCTTCACGCTGCTGGATCAGATCGAGTTTCCTCTCCCGGCGTTGCGCTCGGCGGCCGTCGTGGCCTTCGCCGTCGTCCTGGCGCTTCCCTTGATGCTGCGGCTTCTGCCGCCACGGAGTTACCCCTATGTGTATCCGCCCACGGGACAGGACCCATACTTGCCGCCGGTCATCCGCGAGATTTCGCGCTGGATGCAGCCGGACGAATTGATGATGACCGACATGCCCTGGGCCGTGGCTTGGTACGGGGACCGCACGGCGGTGTGGGTGACGCTGGACTACGGAGCGAGCCGGTCGAGCGATTTTTACCGAATCAACGATTTCCAAAAAGCCATCAAAGCATTATATCTGACGCCGCGGACGACCGATTTACGGTTCTTGACAGAGATGCTAAAGTCACCCGAAGGAGCATGGGGACGTTTTGTGCTGGACAGTGTGTTGAAGACCAACGTGCCGAGCGGCTTTCCGCTCAAGAAGGCGCCGCCGGGTCTCTTCCCCTCGCAATTGTTCCTCAGCGACCAAACCCGTTGGAAATGAGAACCGTAGGGGTGCGGTTTCTCGCAGATTTTTCCGTTTTAATGTGTTGACAACGGCGGAGGCCTTACCTAAAAAGGTCTCGCTTTTCATCGAGTAGGACAGGGCGGAGAAAGAGTATCGAACAGGAAAAAAAGTAAGTATGAAGAAAATTACAGCAGCAGCCGGTTTGGTGGCTCTCGGAGCGGCCAGTGTGCATGGGGCAGTGTTCGCTCCGAATGCTGGCACGCCGTCGGCGACCAAGCCGTGGAGCGTCTCGGGCACCCTGCGTGGGTTCTACGATGACAATTACACGACCTCCTCGAAGCCGAACGAGCGCGAAAGCGTGGGCATCGAGGTCATGCCGGCCGCAAGCTACAATTGGGTGAAGGACGCCACCACCCTCGGCCTGAGCGCCATCTACTCGATGCGCTGGTTCGAGGATCGCGACGAGGATGAGATCGATCATACCATCCAGTTCAATGCGAAGCTGAGCCACGCCTTCAATAACCGCTTCAAACTGGACGTCAGCAACTCCTTCGTGCTCGCCCAGGAACCGCAAGTCCTCGATCCGGACGGCATCGTGGTCACCGTGCCCCTCCGTTCCGACGGCGACAACATCCGCAACACCGCTTCGATCGGGCTGACCAGCGAAATCACCGAGAACTTCCAGTTGGTCTCGCGCTACACCAACAACTACTTCGACTACGAACAAGACGCGGCCGACGTCGCGCGCGATCCGCTCCTCGGGGTCGGCAATCCGCTCGGCTTGAACAGCCGCTCCTCGTTGCTGGACCGGGTGGATCACAAGTTCAGCCTCGAAGGCCGCCAGGTGCTGCTGCCGCAAACAGTCGGAGTGATCGGATACAGCTTCCAGTATATCGATTATGTGAGCGACGACCGCTTCGGCGGAGTGGACGGCGGCGGCGTGTTCCGGGCCTACAATTCCGACATCCGCAACAGCGTGTCCCACTTCTTCACCTTGGGCGTCGATCAGGCGATCACCCAAACGCTCAATGCTTCGCTGCGCGCGGGCGTGCAGTACACCTCTTACGAGAAGCTGAACGATTATCTGCCGGGCTTGGATGACGACGATATCTCGCCGTACGTGGACGCGAGCGCGACCTGGCTTTACATGGCCGGCAGCTACGCGCAGTTGGGCGTTCGCCACTCCCGCAGCCAGACGGACATCGGCTTCATCCCGGGCGGCGGACTCGCGCCGAACCTCGACGCGGAAGCGACCTCGGTCTACGGCTCGGTGAACCACCGGTTCTACGGCAGCTTCATCCTCAGCCTCATCGGCCAGTACCAGATGTCGAGCCTCGACATGGGAGGCGGGCCTGATGTGGACGAAGATCTGTTCTTCATCGGGGTCAATCTGACCTACGAGATCAACAAGTGGCTCGCGGCGGAAGTTGGCTACAACTTCGACAAACTCGAGTCCGATCTCAGCGACCGCGGCCTGCCGCGCGATTACACTCGCAACCGTGTTTACGCGGGCATCCGCGCCACGTACTAAAAAAGATTTACATTGCAATAACCGCGGGAGGCTGGAATCTTAACTTCAGCCTCCTTTTTTTGTCCCATGGAAGCAGCAGCGAAAAATACCTTCAGTCCCGGCCAGCCAGAAGCGAAACTCCACTTCCTGGATTATTGGCGCATCATTCGGATTCGAAAAACGGTCATCCTGGCCGTCTTCCTCCTCGTCGTCGGCACCACCACGGCCGTGACCTTTATCCTTCCCGAGACCTACATGGCCACGGCCCGGATCGAGGTGAGCAAGGATACGCCGGACATCCCGACGATCATGTCGGGCGTGGCCATGCCGAACCAGTACGATCCTTACTTTATCCAGACGGAGTTCGAGAAAATTCGCTCGACCAAAGTGCTGGAGCCGGTGGTGGATCGCCTGAACCTGGTGCAGGAGTGGGCCAAGCGCTTCGGGGCGGAGAACCTGAAAAAGAGCGACGCCCAGAAAATCCTGGCCAAGCAAATCGACGTCCGCCAGTCCCGCAACACCAGCTTGATCGAAATCCGCGCCTACAGCGATCTAAAGAAGGAAGCGGCCGACATCGCGAATATGGTGGCGGATGTCTACAAGGAAAGCCGCACGAAGAACCGCAGCAGCCTCTCCGAGAAAGGCATCGCCGCCCTGAACGAGGAGTATGCCACGCAAAAAGCGGAACTCGAGCGCTTGCAGGAGCGTTTGGACAAGATTCGCCAGGAAGTGAACGTCTCGGAAATGGGCGATTCCTTCAGCTACACCACCACTCCGGAAATGGAAAACGTCCGGAGTCGTGATCGCGATCGGATCACGGCCGAGCAAATGTATGTCCAGAGCCGCAAGACGCTGGAAGAATTCAAAAGCCTGAGCCGCGCCGAGTTGCGCAAGGCCATTCCCACTGCCTTCCCCGATGAGGCGATGGGCCGCTACTTGGGCGATCTGGCCAAGTCCGAACAACAATATGCCACTCTAATCGTCGACTTGGGCGACGACCACCCGGAGATCAAGCGTCTCGAAGAACTGATCAAGACGATCAATCGCCAGATCGAGGATCGTGTCGACGGCGTCCTGCTTGGCTTGCAAAGCGTGGTCGCGACGAAGAAGGCTTTGGCCGACAGCCTGCGCGAAAGCGTCGAGGCCGCCAAACGCGAAGATGCGCAAAAGCGCCAGCTTAACGCCCCGTTTTTTGCCGCGAAGCGCGAGCTGGATAATCAACAGCGCATTCTCGACACCGTGTTCATGCGCATCCTCGCGGAAAAAGTGGATGCCAAAATCCCGAAGAGCTCCAGCGTGGAGATCGTCGATTACGCCCAGCAGGAGAACCGGGCGGTCCGGCCGAACATCCCGTTGAATATCACCTTGGGTGTCGTGGTCGGCCTGCTCATGGGCTTCGGCCTCGCGTTCTTCATCGAGTATCTCGATACCAGCGTGAAGACCATCGACGACGTCGAGCGCGCCCTGCAAGCGCCCGTGCTCGGGGTCATCCCGCAGAATGTCGGCTCGCTCATCCAGGAGGGCGCGGACAGCCCGCACGCGGAAGCCTATCGCGTCTTGCGCACGAACCTCCTGTTCTCGCGCAAGGAAGCGAAGTCGACCACCATTACCGTCGTCAGCGGCGGCGCCGGCGAAGGGAAATCGACGACCATCTTCAATCTCGCGACGGTGTTCGCCCAGAACGGCGCGCGCGTGTTGCTCGTGGATTCCGACCTCCGCCGTCCCAGCCTCCACAAGATGCTGAACGTCTCCAACTCGGCCGGCTTGACGAACCTGCTGCTCAAGCAGAACACGATCGAGGAAGTCGTGCAGACCACTCCGGTGCCGAGCCTCCACTTCCTGCCGAGCGGCAAGCTGCCCAGCAGCTCGCTCGGGGTGCTGAATTCAGCGCAAATGCGCGACTTCATCAAGGCCGCGAAGGAACGATACGACTTCGTCTTTTTCGATTCTCCGCCGATCATGGGCGTCAGCGACGCCTCGATCCTCGCCAGCGAAGTCGACATGGCCCTGCTCGTGATTCAGTATCGCAAGTATCCGCAGGTCATGACCCAGCGCGCCAAGCAAATGGTCGAGAAGGTGGGCGGCAACCTGATGGGCGTGGTGCTGAATAACATCAACATCTCTCAGGATTCCTACTACTACTACTACAGCGGCTACTACTACGACTACTACTCCAAGCACGACGACGATGCGAAGCCCGGCAAGCCGGGCAAAAACGGCGAGTCCAAAAAAGGCGAAGCCGTCAAGACCGGGGACCGCGGCGTGGCGGTCGATATCAAACAAAAGTATTGATTGCGGTGTCTCAGCTTTGGTTTAGTCACCGGCCTTGAAATGAATCGATCGCTTGCTCGGATGCAGAAGTGGTGTGCCGCTCTGCCCGTTCTCTTGTTGACCCTGCTGTTTGCGGGGTGTGAAACCACCGGCTCGGGCCGCGGGCAGCCGCGGCCGGATTCTCCGGCGGGTGACCAGCGGTTGCAGTTCCGCACGGGCGACCGTCTCACCGTCGACTTTGCCGACACGGCCAACACGCTGCCGCCGTCTTGGCCGCAGATCATCCGCGAGGATGGCACCATCACCCTGCCGCTCAACCGGACGGTCAGCGCGCTGGGCAAGACCAAGGGCCAGCTCGAGGAGGATATCCGCAAGGAGTACGTGCCTCACCTGCTTCGCCGCCTCACGGTCAATGTGAAGCCGGAGGAGCGTTGGTACTGGGTGCGCGGCGAGGTTCGCAGCCCCAGCCAGTTTAAATACACCGGCGAAGTCCGCGTCATGCAGGCCATCGCCTCGGCGGGTGATTTCACCGATTTCGCGGATCGCCGCGATATCCAGATCACCCGGGCCAATGGCGAAAAAATCAAGGTCGACGGCCGCCGGGCCATCGACAATCCAGAGCTGGACATACCGGTTTATCCCGGAGATACCGTCTTCGTAAACCGGCGGTTTTAACCCATGGTTTCGCTCGCCGTTGCCTGCGCCGGGAGCCCTCTTCGATACGTGTTCGCCACGGCCTTTCCGTTTCGGATAGGCCGTGCTGCTTCCGGGGGGCTGGCGGTCGCGGCCCCGGGCGTTTGGGAGGAGCACGCCGTGCTGCAGCTCGACCCTGACGATCGCTGCTTTCGCATCGCCCCCGTCGGTGAGGCCACCCTGATCGTGAACGGCACGTCAACCACCGGCGCCGCCCTGCGCAACGGCGATACCATCGACCTGGGGGCCTGCCGTTTGACCTTCGCCCTCGCTCCGGCCGTGCAAAAGCGCCTGACGGCGCGGCAGTGGGCCACCTGGGCCTTGCTCGGTATGGTGATGGTCCTCGAAGTATGGCTCTTCCTGCGTCTGAATTGATGCTACCCACCCTGGTCGTCGCCACCGGGAACGCGCACAAAACTTCCGAGATCCGCGCGATGCTCGAGCCGCGCTGGCGCGTGATCGATCTCCACGAGTTCCCGGGCGCGCCCGCCGCGGTCGAAGACGCTCCCGACTTTCGCGGCAACGCCGCTAAAAAGGCGCAAACGCTTGCCGCCTGGATCGCGCGGCAGAACGCTCCGTCGCCGCCCGATTGCATTCTGGCCGACGACTCGGGGCTGGAGGTGGATGCCCTCGCCGGAGCGCCGGGCGTGCATTCCGCCCGCTTCGCCGCGCTCGACCCCAGCGTGGCGGGAAACAGCCCTGATTCTGCCAACAATGCCAAACTGCTGCGGCTCTTGCAGGAGGTGCCCGCGGCTCGGCGCACCGCCCGCTTTCGCTGCGTTCTGGCCTTGGCCCCTCTCGCGGCCGGAGCCGGCGCGCCCATCGAATTCTTCGAAGGCACTTGCGAAGGCCGGTTGTTGGACTCTCCGCGCGGCGAGCACGGCTTCGGCTACGATCCGCTCTTCGTCCCCGAGGGCGGCGACCGGACATTTGCCGAATTATCGGGCGCGGAGAAGAACCGGATCAGCCACCGCGCCCGGGCTCTGCAGCGGCTGGTGGCCCGGCTGGCCGGCGCGCCGATTCCGCGATAGCGCCGCGGTTGCCGGATTTGCTGTGCAGGTGAACCCACGAAGTTTACGATGAGGGAAACGTGCTAGCGGAGAAACCATGGAGACCCGAGCTGGTGCTCCGTCTTTTGGCGGGGCTCTTTGCCAGCATGTTGCTCGGCGTGCTGATCGTGAGCGGGTACGATTCCCTCGCCAAGGAGGCCGGGCAACGGCAGAAGGACCTCTTCCTCTTTGCCGTGGGTGTTTTCTGTTTTCACGGCGTGGGGCTGGTCCTGGTCGATGTCTTCGTGCGGCAGCATGGCACCACTTGGCGCGAGGCCTTCGGCTTCGGCGCGCCGCGCTCCGGCCGCGCGGTCGCTCTCGCCATGATTGTCGGCATCGTCATGCTTCCCATCGCCTGGTCGTTGATGGAACTCTCCGCCCGCGTGTTGGGCCTGTTCCAGGTGCCGGTCGAGCAGCAACAGGCCGTGAAGGTCTTGCAGAGCGCCAAGAGCAGCATGGATTTCCTCTACCACGGCATCGCTGCTATCCTTATCGCGCCCTTCGTTGAAGAACTGGTCTTTCGCGGCATCCTGTACCCGGCCATTAAACAGGCCGGCCACCGCAAACTGGCCCTCTGGGGCACTTCCATGTTTTTCGCGCTGACCCACGGGAACCTCATGATCTTCGTCCCTCTCACGGTCCTGGCGATCATCCTGACCTTCCTGTACGAGACGACCAACAACCTCCTCGCTCCCATCGTCACGCACAGTTTCTTTAACGCCGCTAACTTCGGATTCCTGCTGTGGCAGCGGCAGCAAGGGGGAACCTCATGACGGAATTCGAGCTTATCCGTCAGCTCCTCCCGACGCTCGCCACCAACGCCCAGCTCGTGACGGGAGCAGGCCACGACTGCGCCTTGGTTGACCTGGGCATCCCCGGAAAGCTCCTCTTCTTCAAGACCGACGCGGTCGTCGAAGGCATTCATTTCACCACGGAAACGCCGCCCGAGCAGATCGGCCGGAAGGCCCTCGCCCGTGCCCTGAGCGATGCCGCCGCCGTCGCGGGCACGCCCAATTCCTGTCTCGTGACTCTCGGACTGCCCAAAGGTTTCGATGCCGAGCGAGTGACCGCCATGTACCGGGGGCTGAACGCCTTGGCCGCGGAGCACGGTGTCTCCGTCGCGGGCGGCGAAACCACCCGCACCGGGCGCGATACCTTCTTATCGATCGCCTTGATCGGCACCGTCGCGCGCGACCATCCGATCGATCGCGGCGGCGCACGCCCCGGCGATGCGCTCTTTGTCAGCGGCGAGCTGGGCGGTTCGCTCGCCGGCCGGCACCTCGAATTCACCCCCCGGCTGGCGGAAGCCCGCTGGCTGGCCGAGCATTTCCGTGTCCATGCGATGATCGATCTCAGCGACGGCCTCGCGGGCGATCTCCGCCACCTTCTCGAAGCGAGCGGCGTCGGCGCTGAATTGCAGGCCAGCGCCATCCCCATCAGCCGCGCCGCGAAAAACCAGGCGCGCGCGGAATCCTCCGCCAAGCCCCCGCTGCTGGCGGCCCTGACCGACGGCGAGGACTACGAACTCCTCTTCGCCGTGCCCGCCCGCGAGGCCGTGCGCGTGCTCGATGGCTGGAAGGCGAAGTTCCCCGGCACGAAACTCTCCTGCATCGGCAAGTTCACCGCCGAGCGCGGGCTTCGCCTGCGGGACAAGGAGGGCGTCCGCACGCTCGCCGTTCATGGATACACGCATTTCGCAAAGTCCTGAGCAAACCCTGGCTCTCGGCCAGGAACTCGGCCGCACGCTGCAACCGGGCGAGGTTCTCGGTTTGATCGGCGACCTCGGCGCGGGCAAGACCCAGTTCGCCAAAGGCGTGGCTCTCGGCCTCGGCATCGCCGAACGGATCGCTTCCCCCACCTTCGCCCTCGTCAACGAGTACCGCACCGGCCGGCTGCCGTGCTACCATCTGGATCTGTATCGCCTCGAAACCCCGGCTCAGATCGCGGGCGCCGGTCTCGAGGAGTATCTGTGGCAGCGCGATGGAGTGACGTTGATCGAATGGTTCGATCGCTGGCCCGCCTCGGCCCCGCAACCGGTCCGCCTCCGCCGCATCTCCTTCCACGCCGTCTCCGATTCCGTCCGGGAGATTTCTTTCGATGCTGCCTCATAGAGGCGTTTTCGCCGGAGCCCATCCGGGCACCCGTGTTGGGAGTTCCGGCTTCAGCCGGTTCGATTGCTTTCCAGCGACGTCATCTCTCCCCCAATCTATATCTCTCTGGTTTTCCGCGACTTACGAATAAAAGTCTACACGGAATTTAAATAGAATTTGATAAATTAAGAAACCGATGCTACGATAGCTTAGTGAACAAAATGTAAACAAATCGCCATGAACACGCCAACGCGCATCCCCCGAACCCTTGGGCAGGTCCCGCATCAGCCCGCGCGTGCCCATCTCCAGCGCTTCCAGCGCCTTGTGATGCCCAGCCCGTTCTGCCTGCCTCCCGCCCTCTCTCCGCGATATCCAGGCATGGCCGATCAGCCGGTCGCTTTGCCAACATGTGTTCGCCGTGAACTTGACACAAACTTGACACGTTTCAAGCAACTTGACACGACTACCCCAGTTTATCAACGACTTACGCGAATTTCACCCTTGAAACGTGAAAAAAACTTGAAACACGCACACCCCCCATTCGGCTCTATTCGACCAACCATCGACTACGGTAAGCATCACCCTAAGCATCGCCGATGATCGTTCTGGCCTTCGAGTTTTCCTCCCCCGCGCGCGCCGTCGCGATTGTCGAGGTTCGGGACGGGCACTTCTCCGTGCTCATCGAGTTGGTGGATCGGGACTTCCGGAATCGAGGCGCGGTCGGCTTGGTGCAGGACGTCCTCGCCAGGGCCTCCCTGAAACCGGAACAAATCGATCGCCTGGCCGTTGGGCTCGGCCCCGGATCCTACACGGGCGTTCGCTCCGCCATCTCCATCGCGCAAGGCTGGCAGCTCGCCTGCGGCACGCCGGCAGTCGGGATTGGCAGCATGGAAATCCTGGCCGCCACGGCGTTCGATCTCGGCTGGCGCGAAACACTGACGCTTGCCATCGATGCCCAGCGCACCGAAGTCTGCACCGCCACGTACGACCTTTCCGGCAAAGCACCGTCCCTCCTGACTCCCAGCACCATCGCCCCCGCCGCCAGCCTGGTCGGCCAGAGCATCGCCGGTCCGGAGGCCAGCCAGTGGAGCACCTTGGGACGCGAACTCTTGCCCAGCGCGGTGCTCCTTGCCCGGCTCGGCGCCGGGGCCGATCCTGTTCCAGCGGAAAAGCTTGAGCCGATTTACCTCCGCCCCGTCGCCTTCGTGAAGGCCCCGCCCGCTCGCGTCCTGCCCTGAACTTGTCGCATTTCGGCATCCGGCGTCTGCCCGCCTGCTTGTCCATGCGAGTCGTGCTTCAGTCCGGGCTTCCGCGCGCCGATAAGTGTTCGGGATATGGCGAAAATCGACGCCTTTTTTAATTTGATGTTCGAGCAGAAAGCTTCGGACTTGCATTTGTCTTCCGGCAACCCGCCGATCCTGCGCATCAACGGCGAGCTGCACCGGGTGGATTACCCCCCGCTCGAGAGCGATACCTTGAAGGCGATGCTCTACGAGATCACCCCCGAGTACAAAGTCAAAGTTTATGAGGAAACCGGTGACGTGGACTTCGGATACGAAATTCCCAGTGTTTCCCGTTTTCGTGCCAACTTCTTCAACCAGAAAAACGGTTGCGCCGCCGTCTTCCGTCAGATTCCTTCCAAAGTTCTCTCTTTCGAAGACTTCGAGCGGTTCGATGCCCCACTCCCGCCCGTCCTGAAGAAGTTCTCGATGCTCCACAAGGGGCTCGTTCTCGTGACTGGCCCAACCGGTTCCGGCAAAAGCACGACGCTCGCCGCCATGGTCGATTACGCAAACCGGAATCGCAAAGACCACATCCTCACCGTCGAGGATCCCATCGAATTCGTGCATGAGAGCAAGAACTCCCTCGTCAACCACCGCGAGGTCGGCTCGCATACGGTTTCATTTTCCTCGGCTCTGAAGGGTGCCTTGCGCGAAGACCCGGACATCATTCTCGTCGGCGAAATGCGCGATCTCGAAACGATCGAACTTGCCCTCACGGCTGCCAGTACGGGTCACTTGGTCTTCGGCACGCTCCACACCCAGAGTGCCGCCAAGACCGTCGATCGTATCATCGACGTCTTTCCCGGCGAACAGCAGAACAAGATTCGCGCCACGCTTTCCGAAGCGCTCAAGGGCGTCGTCGCTCAGAATCTTTTCAAGCGCATCGACAAAAAGGGCCGCGTCGCCGCGCTCGAAATCCTCGTGTTCACGACCGCCGTCGCCAACCTCGTCCGCGAAGGCAAGACGCACCAGATTCCCGGTATGATCCAGGTCGGCAAGAAGCTCGGCAACCAGCCGCTCGACGACGCCATCATGGAGCACCTCCGCATGAAGCGTATTTCCCCCGAGGAAGCCTACGACAAGTGCCTGGATAAGAAGAAATTTCGCCCGTTTCTCACGCATCCACCGGACGACGAGGATTAAGAGTCTGTTGCAAAACTACGACCATCCATTTTGCGGCAGGGCCGGCGCGCTGGCGTCGTTGGCCCTCCCTTACAGATCACAACGGATATGCGCGGTCGGGCCGCCTCGCCATCGCACCGACCGTGCGCGCAAACTGGATGGTCGTAGTTTTTCAACAGACTCTGAAGCCGCGCTCCGCCCCCTCCCATGAGACGTAAAGAAGTCGAAGCCGTGCTGGCGACGATGTTGGACTCGCACAAAGACGTGTCCGATCTCAACATCACCGTCGATAAACCCTTTCAAGTGGAAAGCTCCGGCGTGCTCGTGCCCGTTCCCATCGAGCCCGGCATCGAGAAGCTGACGCCGTTCCAGACCGAGACTATCGCGCTTAATCTCATCGGCGGCAGCCGCCGGCTTTCCGAGGATTTGATCCGCACCGGTTCGTGCGATTGCTCCTTCAGCGTGCCCGAGAAGGCGCGCTTCCGCGTTAATATTTTTTCACAGCGCGGGAACTATTCCGTCGTTCTGCGTAAGCTGAACACCAAAATTCCCACGCTGGATGATTTGAAAATGCCGCCCGTGTTTCAACAGGTGGCCAAGGAAAAGACCGGCCTGGTCCTCGTCACCGGCGCCACCGGTTCCGGTAAATCGACCACGCTCGCGGCCTTGCTCAACGAGGTGAACGCGACCAAGTCGATCCACATCATCACGCTCGAAGACCCTCTCGAATTCGTCCATCCCCAGCGCCAGGCTACCTTTAACCAGCGCGAAATGGGCACGGATTTCGATAGCTTTGCCTCCGGCCTGCGCGCCGCGTTGCGCCAGGCTCCGAAGATCATTCTCGTCGGCGAAATGCGCGATCGCGAGACCGTCGAAATCGGCCTCAGCGCCGCCGAAACCGGCCATCTCGTCGTCAGCACCCTCCACACCATCGACGCCGGCCAGACCATCAATCGTATCCTCGGTATGTTCGAGCAGGAGGAGCAGGAGCAAATCCGCCTCCGTCTCGCCGATACCCTGCGCTGGGTGATCAGCCAGCGCCTCGCCCCCAAAGTCGGCGGCGGCCGGGCCGCGCTGCTGGAAATCATGGGCAGCAACCTCCGCGTGCGCGACAGCATCGTGCAAGGCGAAGCGGAAGGGCGCAGTTTCTACGAAATCATCGAGTCGAATTACACCTTCGGCTGGCGCACCTTCGATCAAGCCGTGCTCGACGCGTACGAGCAGAATCTGATTACCGAAGAAACGGCGCTCGCCTACTGCTCCAAGAAAGGCCCCGTCACCCGCGGGATCGATAACATCAAGAAAGGGCGCGGCGAAGCCACCACCAGCATTTCCAATCTGCAGATGTTGCGGGCCGCGGCTCCCAAAAAGGAAGCCCCGCCGGCGCAAGTCGTTCTCAAGCTGAAATAGCATGGCTCTCGAACTGGAAATTCTTTCGCCGGGCGACAAACCGGTCCTGATCGGACTCAATGCGCCCGACTACACCGAGTACGCCCGCAGCGTGCTTGAGCAGCTCGGCTACCGGCCGCACGCCACGTCGGACCCGGAAGAATTCCTCCAGCGCTTCGGCTATTTCCAATATCATCTCGTGCTCGTCGAAGAGAATCTCGGAACGACCGGCCAGGACACGGCCTTGACCGCCCTCAAGCAGATGCCGATGTCCGCCCGGCGTCACGCCACGATTTTTCTGGTAAGCGATGTCTTCAGCACGCTCGACCGTTTGCGCGCCTTCCAGCACAGCGTCCATGCGGTCATCAACCGGACCGACTTCGACAAGCTCATGCCCGTCGTCCAACAGGTCATGAACGACAACGCGAATTTCCATCAGGTCTATCGCGACGTGCAGAGCTCCATTACCCAAGGCCGCCGCTAGGTCGGCTTCACGATTTCTTGCGCGGGTTTGCGACGAGTTGCCGCCCAGGTGCGGAGCGGCCGCACCAGCGCGAGCCCGGCGTATCCGGCGCAGCTCCAGGCGAACACGTCGCCATACCGTGTGTAAAAGGTCAGCGTCCTCGGCGCGGCCAAGCGGGGCACGTTCACGATGCGATACCCCTCGGCGTAGACGTCCTTTGCGTGCGCGGGCAAACCGTGGAAGCGTCCCACGGAATCGACCCAGCAGCTCAGCCCGTTATTGCCGCAGCGCACCAGTGGAATCCTATTCTCGATGGCCCGGAAGGCCGCCGTTGCCGCATGCTGCCACTGCGCCGCGCCTTCGCCGAACCAGCCGTTATTCGTGATGTTAGTGAGGAAATCCGTGTCGGGCTTCACATACTCGCGCACCAGGCTCCCGAACGTATCCTCGAAGCAGATCAACGGCGCCGTTCGCACGTCGAGCGCCCCGAGCTCGAACTCCCCCAAAGCCGTTCCCGGCGTGAAGCCGCCTTCTCCCGCCGGGGAGAGGACCTTCAAGAAGGGGAGCGAGCGAACAAATGGCACATACTCGCCAAACATCACCAGACGCCGTTTCCGATACCCGGCGCTGAGCGTCCCGTCCGGCGAAACAGCGAACGCGCTGTTGAAGTAATCGACTTCGCGCCTGGCCGTGCCGGCCCGGTACTCCGCGTCGTCGCTCCCGATGATCGCCCACACGCCGTGCCGCTCGACCAACTCCCGAATCGCCCGCCCGGTGTCTGGGTGATGGCGCACCATGTTTGGCACGGACGCTTCCGGCCACACCAGCAGGTCCGGCTTCTCGGCGAGCGCCTTTTCGGAAAGTTCGAGCAGTTTCTGGAAGCGGTTCGTGCTTTCGCTTTCTTCCCAAATTACCGTTTGCGGAATGGCCGGCTGCACCAGCGCTATTTTGACGGTCGCGCCGGCGGCTGTCTGTCGCCGGATCTGCGCGAGGCCGCTTACCGCTACAAGCACGACCGTGGTCAATGGCAGGATCATTTCGCGCATCCAGGCATTTCGCGCCGGGGGATACTGCATCAGCGCGAATCCGGCACAGAGCAGGGCGCAAGAAAACCAGACCACCAGGAACGAAACGCCGTATACGCCTGTTGTTGAAGCGATCTGCACCAGCGGGAGCATCTGGTACTGCGCCACGCCGACGAAGTTCCACGGAAAGCCGCTGAAGAGCCAGCCCATCACCCATTCCAAGGCCGCCCACAAGGCCGCCGCCCGCAAACACCAGAGGGCACGACCGCTCCACGAACTGTTTCGGAATGCTTGCGCCAGCCCGGCATCGAAAGGCGACTTTGCGGCTGGCCAGCCGCCTCGCGCCGGAAAGAAGCTCCAGCAGGCGCACGCCCAAGCGGCGGAGAACAGCCCGAGATACGCGCTCATGGCGATCCAGCCCACCATCGGCATGAATGCCACCGGAATATAAAGGAGCCAGTAGAGAACGATCAGTTGCTGGGCGAATCCCGCGATGAACCCGATCCGAAAGCGCAGGCCCGGCGGCGCGCCGATGGTGGCCAGCAGCAGCACGCCTGGCGCAATCCAGGAGGCTCCCGCCAATTCGAACTTCGGCAGCGCGATGGCGAGCAAAACCCCCGCCAGCAGCGCCAGCCCGCATCGGAGACCGTGCTCGCGCGCGAATCGGATCATCCGGCAGGCACCGGTTCGCCGAGCAGCAATCGCTCGATCTGGGCGTAGTCCTCGACGATGTGGCGGGCGTGCGACAGCTTGGCCCGCGGCAGGGAATTCGTGATGGCGATCGACGTCATGCCCGCCTCGTTGGCGGCCGTCACGCCCGCGGCCGAATCCTCGATCACCCAGCACGCGGAAGGCTCCACCCCGAGCAGGCTCGCCGCCCTCAGAAAGACATCAGGCGCCGGCTTGCCGCGCGGCACATCCTGCACGCTGACGGCCACGGGGAAGAACCGGCGCAGATTTTGAAAAGCCAGGACCTGGTCGATCACCGGATACAGGGAACCCGAGGCGAGCCCGATCCGGTATCGTCCCGCCAATCGCTCAACCAAGCCCGGCAGCGGTTCGAAGATCGGTTCTTCCTCACGCAGCAGTTTCAAGAGGTGGCCCTGCTTCCAGGCCAGCAACTCCTCCAGCGGCTGCGAAGGCTTGTGCCTGGCGACGAAATCGAGCCAGAGCGCCCGATCCGACTTGCCGAGGTAATGATCGAAATCGATGCCGTGGTTGTCGCCATAGCCCATCTCCTGGAAAATCTCGCGAAAGGCGCGCTCGTGCAGCGGCTCGCTGTCCACGATCACCCCGTCCATGTCGAAAATTACGGCCTCGAATTCTCTCATCAATGGCCGCCTATATACCGCAAGGACCGCGCCGCGCCAACTGCGGCTCGGCCGCCGGCTATTGGAAGCCATTCGGCAATCGTTCCACGAGATGCAGCAGATTCCCCTCGGGATCGGAGAAAAAAAGCACGCGTCCGCCCCCGCCCGCTGGCTTGATGGGGTCGGGGAAGCTGACGCCCCGGCTCGCAAGCAGATCGCGCGCGGCCTCGAGTTGCTCCACCCGCAGCGCCAGGTGCCGCCAGCCCGCGAGGCGGTTATTGCGAGTGGCCTCGGTCGATTCGTTCGCCGGATAGAACTCGATCATGGTCCCGCCGAGCCGCACCAAAAAAGCCGGCGGCTCCTGCGGCATGCGAAAGACCACCTCTGCCTCCAGCACGCGCACGTACCAATCCTTCAGGGCCGCCGTATCGCGCGCCGCCACGCCGATGTGTTCCGGTTCAAATTTGATGATCATGCGCGTTGGAACATCTCTTGTTTCCCCACAAAGACTCATGGTGCTGGGAGAAGCCTGATTCGATAAAATCGGACCTCGGGGTCGCTTGCGGTTCGAACCATCTCAAAGGTCTCCTCGTTCGAAGCCGCCAGTCGCGGAAACGACACATCCGGGACGTCTGAATACGGCCCAGTTACTCTGGCTGATTGTTCAAGCATGTAACGCTTTCCCGGGACGGCCCGCCACGCGAGGGTTAGCGTTCCGGAGGGCAGTTCGGCCACGCGCAGCGCCAGCGCCGACGATGGATTCCGGGGATCGGTGCCCGCGCGAAATTCCGCCTGATTGTTCAGGCCGTCGCCATCCGGATCTCCGGCGGGCCCATGCACGCCCGCGGCGGAGAGCGGGCTGGTTTGGAACCGGATCTCCCAGCCGTCCGGCAGCCCATCGCGATCCGTGTCGGGATCGTTGGGATTCGTGCCGATGCCGCGCTCCTGTTCCGCGGGCACGCCATCGCCATCCTGATCGTCCTCCGAAGCGAGTTGAAATTCGAGCGCTTCGAGCCACCAGGTTTCGCCGGACTTCTGGAAGGAAGCGGCGACACCGCCAACATCCAGGTCGATCTCCGGCGCGGCGGCGTTCGTGCCGGCCAAGCCGACGACGGCCGCCACCTGCAACCGATCGGTGGGGCTCCAACCGCCGAAGGCCGCCCACGGAATGGCGAGGTCGATGTAATTGGCGTTTTGCTCCCAGAGATTCATCGCAAGCTGCGGCGATCGCGCGAATTGTTGAAGCTTCTGCCCGGCCACTTCCGGCAAGCCCGGCTGAAGGAAAAATGCCCCTTGGCCCACATTGATCACCGCACCAGTCCGCAAGAAGGAGCGCGTCATGAAATCGGCATGCTCATCTCCCAGCACGGCACCGACCGAGGGTGCGAAATTCGTGAACGAGAGCGTTTCGAGAAAATCCAATCCGTCGACACCTTCTCCTTCGGGATCGACCGTGCCGTTCCCCAAGCCGCGCAACGAAGCAACCCCATCGCCCCCGGCCTTGCCCGCAAAAAGATAGAGCGTTTGGCCCGGCACGAGCGCGGTTTCGTCGAAGCCGAAATAGACAAAATCCCGGTCGTAATTCACGAACAACCGGCCGGCGCTCGAGAGCTTGCCGGGAACGGGACTCACCGGCGATCCACCGTAAACGAATTGCTGGCCGAAACGGTTGCCGTCCCCGTCGGGCAGGGGCGCGAGTTCCGGCACGATGGGCCGCCACGCGGCCACGTTTCCCAGGCGGGCCGGCCAGGTCCGCCGCAGGTGCATCGTATCGAAGACCAATCCCCCCGTGTCCACCGCGCTCACCACCGCCTCGTCCGCATCCACCTCCACTTTCACGAAATGGTGCCGCACATCGTTCCGCACGCTGATCGGATTGTAGTCGGTCACCGGATAGAGCGCCGCGCCGCCGCCGCCGCTGATGATATTTACCCAGCCGCGCAAAGGGGCGTACCGTTCATAGAGGTGATCGTGCGAATTGAAGATGATCTGGGCGCCATGCCGGGTCGCGAGTTCGCCGATGGTGGCCAGGAGCAGCAGATTGTCGAGGACGCCGTCCGCATTGTAATCGTCGTCGATGTGGAGCGAAGAGCTTTGCAGCGGATGATGGAAAAAGAGGAACTTCCAGGGCCGGGTGGTGGTGCTCAGCACTTGTTCGAGCCAGGTGTATTGCAGGCTGCCGGGGCGAAAATCGGCCCCGCCAAAGGCATCCGTCCAGACGGCGACCATCAACGCTTCCCCGTGTTCGAAGGCATAAAAGTCCTCCGTGCCGGTGACGCTGTTCGTGGGCAGGGCCCAGGAGGTCTGGATGTACGTGCGCGCGGCGAAGGCATCGTGATTCCCGAAGGCAAGGTAGAACGGAACGGAGCGGGTCAAACCCGAGTAGACGCTAAAAAAGCGAGAATCCTCCAGATGCGGCGTGTACGTATGATAGATGACATCGCCCGTGTGCATCACGAAATCCGGCTGGATCGCGCGGATTTGCGCCGCCACCTGGAACTGCGCCAGCAACCCCCAGCCGGTGTCCCCCAACACGGCAAACCGGGTGCTTCCGTTCATCTTGAACGTCCGAAACCGGCCCCAATCCGAGAGCGCCTCGCCCACGCCGTCGGTCGCTCCCACGCGGTAGGCATACTCGGTGTCGGGCGCGAGGTTGCGCAGGGTGGCTGCGTGGTTGGTCAGTCCGGGCGCCGTGGGTATGCGCTGGGCCGTTTCGGGCGTGAGTCCGAAATCGATGAAGCCCGTCAGCGAGCGGAAAGTCTTCCAGTGGATGGTAGCCGCGTTCGTCGCCACGTTCTGCACGAAAGGGGCGCGGCTCAAATTGGCGAATAGCTCCGGCGTGAGCCAGCAGCCAGAGGAAAGCAGGCTGCCGACCAGGTGAATCGCCAGGACGTTTTCCCCGCTCCGAAGTTGCGGAATCGCCGCCGTCACGTCGATCTCGGTCGTGGCGCCGTGCGGCGCGTACCCGGTGGTGGCATCGAACGGGGCCAGATCTCCCGGCACGCCCGGGACGTTCCGTCGGGCGATCTCCGCGCCGTTCAGGTAGGCGATAAAGCCGTGCTCATAGTCGATGCGCAGTGTGAGCCAGCGAACCCGTTCCGGTTGTTCGAGCTGAAACCGCCGGCGGAAGTAGGCCGAGCGGTAACCGAGCCCGAAGTCCGGCAGCACCGTGGGCTCGGGATAACCCTGGATCGAACTAAAACCAGCCGTGCCGATCAGCCAGTTCGCATCCGGGAAGCCAGGCTCCTTCCACGCGCCTGGGGTGGGGGAGGGCTCCGTCACCCCCTTGAAGTAGCGCCAGACATCCCCGGATTTCGCCAGTGCGATGTCACTCGCTTGTAACGAAAAGCCAAGGACGCTCCAGAACGCCACGAGCAAGAGCAACGGCATTCGAGAACTCTAAATTCCCAATGGATGCATGGTCAAACGCGGCGTCGAAAATTTTCCGCCGCTCCGGGGCCGGTCCGGTCCGGGCGTCGCGATTGCCCTCCGAGATAAATTGACCCCCGGCCGGGGACTCCGCTAGGATCGCCCGCAATACCCAAGGAGGGTACTCCGGCGTAAATCGCGCACGCCATAACGTACAGAATTGGCTGGCGCATCCGGAGCGGGCTGAATGCAGGCGGTGGGTCCGCTCGGGCAAAGTGAGCGCGGAGCGATTCCTCAAGGCGGTGCCGTTATGAATAGCATCGAAAAGGAGCCGGCCACTCCGGCGCTCCGGCGGCTGGACGCAGCCCGGATGGAAATCGTCCGCCTGGCCCCCCACAAGGGAGAGCTGAGCGACGTATTCCGGGACGTCTGCCGGGTGGCGGCCGACGCGCTGGAAGTCGAACGCGTCGGCATCTGGCTGTTGGTGCATGATTGCCAGGCCATTCGCTGCGCCTGTTTGTACGAGCGCACGCGGGGCGAATACTCCGAAGGCATCACCCTTAGCGCCGCCGAGTTTCCCGATTACTTCGCCTCCCTCGCCGAACGAAAGACCATCCCCGCCGAGAACGCCGTGCGGGACCCGCGCACCAGCCAATTGGAGGAAGCGTACCTCCTGCCGCTGGGGATCACCTCGATGCTCGACGCGCCCATTCACCTCGCCAGCGGTCTCGCGGGCGTGGTGTGCCACGAGCATGTCGGGCCCACCCGGGAATGGACGACCGAGGAGCGCGATTTCGCGGGCTCGGTGGCGGACCTGGTCGCCCTCAAAATCAAAGGCGCGCAGCTTCGGCATCTGCGGCAGCTCCTCCACGACCGCGAGGTGGATCGCGTCGAATACCGGCACCGCGAGGATATCGCCCGCCTGGCGGCCGGCGTCGCGCACGATTTTCGCAACATCCTCGGCGTTGTCCTCGGCAATGCCACCGCCCTGCTCGAAGATCTTCCGCCGGATTCGCCATCGGCCGGCATGGTCGTCGCGATCCGGGATGCCGCCCGGCGCGGCGCCGCGCTGGCCGCCCAGCTCGTCGATGCCGGACGCAGCCCCACTGAAGCGGCCCGCATTCTCGACCCCAACGAGGTCATCGAAGCCTATCGCCCGCTGCTCGAGAACTTGCTCACGGAACGCCACCGTCTCGAGCTCTGGTGCGAACCGGGCGTCGGAAAAGTGTTCATCGAGCGCACGCAGCTCGAACGAATTCTGCTCAATCTGGTGCTGAATGCCCGCGACGCCATGATGGATGGGGGCATCATCCGGGTTACGACCACCGGCAACCGGCCCTCCAGCCAGGGCCGGATCGAGCTGCGGGTCGAAGACAAAGGCGGCGGCATCGATCCCGCGATCTTGAACCGCATCTTCGAGCCTTTTTTCACCACCAAAACCAACGGCCAGGGCACCGGCCTCGGCTTGACCGTCGTCCGCCAGGCCGTCGACCACGCGGGCGGAACCCTGCGGCTGGAAAACCGCCCCGGCCACGGAGCCACCTTCATCGTCGAACTTCCCCGCGCCGCCGTGGGCTAACTGGCCCGGCCGCGGCTTGTCCAAATTTTAGGACATGGCCTTGCCGATGCCGGCTTTACCGCTTTACGGATCGGTCGATTTTCCAGACATTCGATGTCAAACATGGAGGGTTTGGAAAAGAGCCGGCTCTTCGCCGGACTTGCGCCGGGAGATCTCGATCATCTGCGGTCGCTCGTCCAACAACGGACCGGCACCGCCGGGCAGACCATTTTTCAGGAAGGAGAGGTCGGCGACGGCATCTACCTGGTCGGGGAAGGGCAGGTTCAAATCTCCGCGCTTGTGGGGCAGGAGGAGCGCCGCGTGCTGGCCCGGATCGGCCCGGGCGATTTCTTCGGGGAAATGGCGGTGCTGGATAACGAACCCCGTTCGGCCACCGCCCAGGCCGCCGGCCCGGTCACTCTCTACTTTGTCCGCCGGGAAGATTTGCTGCGGATGATCGAAAGCTCGCCGGGGCTGGCAGTGAAGCTGTTGCAGGAATTCAGCCGGCGCACCCGCGATTTCAACCGGCAGTACGTCCAGGAGGTTTTGCAGTCGGAACGGCTGACGCTCGTCGGTCGGTTTGCCCGCTCGATCATTCACGATCTGAAGAACCCGCTCAATATCATCGGGCTCGCGGCGGACATGGTCGGGATGGAGCGGCTGAGCCCAACCTTGCGGGAAAGCGCGGCGGGCCGCATCCGGCGGCAGGTGGACCGGCTCAGCGACATGATCGGGGAGCTGCTCGAGTTCACCCGCTCCGGTGCCCAGGACACCGTGCTGCCGGTCGCGGACTATGCCGAGTATCTCAAGGCGGAACTGGCCGAGCACGAGTCCGAGTTGGCCGAGCGGCGGGTGCAACTGGTTTCGGAGATACCCCAGGGCCCGTTGCGGGTCCGGCTGGATGCCAAGCGAATGATGCATGTGCTCAGCAACCTGTTGAACAACGCTTCAGATGCCATGACGGAGGGTGGACAGATCACCGTGCGATGCCGGGCGGATGGGGGGATGGTCGTCACGGAAGTGGCGGATTCCGGCCGCGGGCTGGCCCCGGAGATTCTGCCGCGCTTGTTCGAGGCGTTCGCCACGTTCGGCAAGAGCCGGGGCACGGGTCTGGGGTTGTCCATTTGCAAGCGGATCGTCGAGGACCACCGCGGGACGATTCAGGCCGCCAACGCTCCCAGCGGCGGAGCGGTCTTCACGTTCACGCTGCCGCTGGTCGGCGAGTAGGAACGGCTGGCTTCAGCGCTTTCCGGCAAAGTCTTCCAGATACTCCTCGACGATCCGCGGCAGCGGCGGCGGGTTGGGAAGCCCCAAAGCCACGGCGCGCGCGCCGTCCACCGCGACCGGCCAGTTGTCGACAATTCCCTGAATGCGCGCGTCGAAGGCGTCTTCGATCGGCCCGAGACGAAGGCCGCGCCGGGCGGCGACTTCAGCAAGCACCTGTGCGGCCAGGTTCGGCGTGACCCGGTGGGCCGGGAGCCCGATGGCCCGGTCGTCGCCCAGCCGGGATTCGGGAACTTCGTGCAAGGCGATGAAGGATTCGATCACCGTGCGATAGCCGGTCATGGGATGGGGCTGGTCGCGCCGGACGGGCAGCCGGCAGGGCTGGCCGGCCAGCGGTTCGCGGAACATGCCGCTGGCCCAGCCGGAAGCGGCGGCATTCGGCCGGCCGGGGCGAATGATGACGGTGGGGAGGCGGGCGGAGCGGCCGTCGAAGTGGTCTTTGCGGGAGTGATCGTTGATGAGCAGTTCGCACATGGCCTTGGTCATGCCGTAGGTAGTTTGCGGAGTGAGCTTGGTCAGGTCGGTGTTCGGGTCTTGCCGGGCGGCTCCGCCGAAGCAGGCAATACTGCTGGCGAAGACGACCCGGGGACACCCCTCGGCGGCCCGGGCGGCTTCAAAGACATTCCGCCCGCCGCCGAGATTGACGGCAAGGGCGTCGTCAAACCGTTCTTCGCATTCGCCGCTGACCATCGAGGCCAAGTGGAAGATGGCGACATCCGGTTCCGGCCCCACCAGGGCGAAGACCGCGTCCCGGTCGCGGATGTCGCCGACGATGCGCCGGATCCGAGGGTCGGCCGGGGTGGGCGGGAACGCGGCGTCGAAAAGGCGGATCTCGCGGATCGGCTCCGGCTGGCCGCTGGGGCCGGTGAGCTGGCCGCGCTCCAGGAGCCGGTGCGCCAGTTGAGAGCCGAGAAATCCGCCGCCGCCGGTGATGATGACTTTCATGAATCTGTCGTTCTCAAGTCTTCCGCGAACGGCCAAGCCAGAGCAAGCCGGGATCAATAGCGGGAATCAGTGCCCTCGTTGTCCTCGAATGCTCAACACCGCTGCGGGTCCGGGGCGGGTCCGGCGGCGGCGGGAGCTGGGTCCTGGAGCGGGCTGGTGATGCCCTGGCGCGCGGCCATCGAGGCAAAAAGTCCCCGCTGGGCGAGCAAGCCCGCGAAAGTGCCTTGTTCGACGATCCGGCCGGCATCGACCACCAGAATCCGGTCGCAATGCCGGAGCGTGCCCAGCCGGTGGGCGACAGTCACGAGGGTATGGCCGGCTCCGAGGCGGTCGATCGATTCCTGCACCTCCGCTTCGCTGGCCGAATCGAGCGCAGCGGTCGCTTCATCGAGGACGAGGATGGGCGCACGCCGCACCAGCGCCCGGGCAATGGCCAGCCGCTGCTTCTGCCCTCCGCTCAGCCGCACCCCGCGCTCGCCGATCATGGTGTCGTAACCCTGCGGCAATTGGCGAATGAAGATGTCCGCGCCCGCGAGACGCCCGGACTGCTCGATCTCTTCGCGGCTCGCGCCCCGCCGGCCGTAGCCGATATTCTCGGCGACCGTCGCATCGAAGAGCAACACCTCCTGGCTGACCAGCGCCATCTGCTCCCGCAGCCGGGCGAGGGGAACGTCGCGGATATCGACCCCATCGAGGCGCACCGCGCCGCTGGCCGGATCGTAAAAGCGGAAGATCAGGTTCACGATGGTGCTTTTGCCCGAGCCGCTCGGCCCCGCGATGCCCAAATGCTGGCCGCGCTCCACCCGGAAACTCAGCCGGTCGAGCACCGGTTCATCGCCGTAGGAGAACTGCACCTGATCGAATTCGAGGGCGCGGGAAAACTCGGGCAGGGCGAGCGGCTCGGCGCGCTCGGCCACGGTCGGCTGCTCCGCAAATGTCCCCCGGATGCGTTCGACCGCGAAGAACGCGCGCTGGAACACGAGATGAATCTTGGCGATGCGCTTGACCGGCGCGTAAAACAAACCGATGCCCGCGGCGAATCCCAGCAGGTCGGGAATCGACCGGTTCGTGGCGACCACGAAGAGCAGCAGCGCGCTGATGCCGAAGGCTGCGCCGACTTCGATGAGCGGGTTGACCATTTCGTCCGCCCGCCCGGCCCGCATGTTGTGCCGCATCCGTTCGCGGGCCAGGTCGCGAAACCGTTCCTGCTGCCGCTCTTCGAGACCGAAAGCCTTCACCACGCGGATGTTCGATAACGCCTCGACCAGCAGGCTCGATTGGGAGGTCTCGGCGATGATCGAGCCCTTCCCGGCTTTGCGGGTCTTCTTCCCCAGGATAATGATCGGAACCACGCAGAGCGGAAAAAAGGCCATCGAAAAAAGCGTGAGCTGCCAATCGATGAGCCATAGGGCGATCAGGATGCCCACCACCGCGATCGGTTCGCGGACCAGGTTGGCGAAGGCCGAGATCAGCGCCTGATAAATCGTCAGCGTGTCCGCGGTCATCCGCATCATCAAATCACCCGTCTTGGATCGGTGGAAGAAATCGAGCGACAGGCTCTGCAGCTTGGCCAGGACATCGAAGCGCATGTCGTTCATGATCCGTTCGCTCGCCCAGCGCAGGCAGTATCCGCCGGTGTAACCCAAGGCGCCCCGCAGAAAGACCAAGAGGGGAATGAAGAGCAGGCACCCGGCGATGCGGCGCGGGGTGAGGGGTTGGTTCGCGGCGGGCAGCCAGACGTCCAGCGTCTGGTTTACGCGTGCCTGCCAGGACTGGAGTTGAGCTTTCCAAGCCCCGAGACCCGGTGTGGCCAAAGCGGTTGACGAGGGAGCAGGCGCGGCCAGGCCGGGCACGACCCGCTCCGCGAAGGTTTTGACGGCCCAGGGAAAGATCGCCTGGGAAGCCCCAAACAGCATTCCGAGAAACACTCCAAGGAAGAACCGAGTACGGTACCGGCGGATGTAGGGCCAGCCGAACTCGAAAACGAATTTCAAGTCCCGCCCCATGTCCTCCCTTTGTCCGTCTCGGGATCGTATCGCACGTTATCCGGCCTGCTCTTTCAGGCTGGATAGTAGCGTGAGGCTCCAGCCTGCGAAAGCCGAAAAAGCCCGAGGGCAAACGCTCCAAGGCACAACCAATTCCAGGAAGAAGACCCAAGGATGATCGAGACGACTTGATGGCTGACGGTTGCCGAGGCCCTGCTCCCATTTGCTGTTCAGGCGCCGAGTGGCGCAAGTTCAGCCCCGGCCATCTTCCAGCGGCAGACGGACCGAGGGCTGCTATATTCGCCGGGTCAGATGAAAAAGAGAACGAGACCGCAACGGGCCGGCCCGGAAGGTGCAAGCGCCTCGGCTGCGCCGCCGCACCGTCCGTGGAGGCTTCGAGCGGGGGTTGCCCTCGTTTTCATCGTGGCGCTCGGAGTGATGACCGCTGTTGTCTTCACCCGCAAAAACCAGCCCCAAGTTACCCCGCCGAATTCCGTGGCAAACCCGCTGCCCCGCGAGGCCGCTCCCCTCAATTTTACCAAAGATGTCGCACCGATCATTTTCGAGAAATGTTCGATTTGCCATCGCCCCGGCCAGTCTGGACCGTTTTCCCTGCTGACTTACGCGGAGGTGAAAAGCCGGGCCAAGGTTATCCGCGACGTGCTGGAGTCACGCGTGATGCCACCCTGGCTGCCGGAGCCCGGCTATGGAGAATTCGCCGAGGACCGGTCGCTCACGGCGGAACAGCGGGGAACGATCCAGCAATGGCTGGCCGAGGGAGCGATCGAGGGCCGGCCCGAAGACTTGCCGCCGCTTCCGAAATGGCCCGAGGATTGGCAGTTGGGCCCGCCCGATCTGGTCCTCAGCCTCCCCTCCCCCTACACGCTGCCGGCCGATGGGAAAGACATCTATCGCAATTTCGTGGTGCCGATCCCAATCCCGGAGAACCGCGTGGTGCGGGCGGTCGAATTTCGTCCCGGCCGGAACAAGGTGGTGCATCACGCGTTTATCGAGATCGATGCGTCGCGCCAGTCCCGCTTCCTGACCGGCGATTCACAGCCGCCCGGTTTTGAGGGGATGGAACTTCCGCCGAGCGTGCATATGCCGATGGGGCAGCTCCTCGGCTGGCAGCCGGGCAAGCCGGCCCTGCAATCGCCCGAAGGCCTCGGGTGGGTGCTCGAGAAGCGCTCCGATCTTGTGCTCCAGCTTCATCTTCATCCTTCCGGCAAACCCGAGTCCGTGCTGCCTTCCGTCGGGTTCTATTTTACCGACCGCGCTCCGACGAACACACCTTTCCTGCTGAAGCTGGCCCGATACACGATCGACATTTCACCGGGCCAGATCGATTACCGGATCGAAGACTCCTACGTCTTGCCGGTGGATGTGGAACTCCTGGGCATCAATCCCCATGCCCACTATCTCGGGAAACAACTCGAGGGCTGGGCGATGCTTCCCAATGGCACCCGCCAGGAGCTGCTCCTCATCAAGCAGTGGGACTTCAACTGGCAGGGAGACTATCGCTATCGGAAACCCATGTTCCTGCCCAAGGGAACGACGGTCTTCATGCGGTTCAGTTATGACAATTCGGCGGAAAACCTGCGCAACCCCAGCCAGCCGCCCCAACGTGTTCGCTACGGCTTGCAGACGACCGATGAGATGGGCGAATTGTGGCTGCAGGTTCTGCCACGCCATCGGCAAGACTTGGCGCTCCTCTCCAAAGATTTCTTCGTCAAGATCACTCGGGACAGCATCGAGGCGAACCGCTGGCGGCTTCAGTCCAATCCACAAGACGCCATCGCCCATGCGAAGCTGGGGAGCGCCCTGTTCGCGCTCGGTCAGGCCGATGAAGCCGTCCAGCATCTGCGCACCGCCGTGGAACTCGATCCGGCCAACCCCTTGCCCCGCAGCCAGCTTGGCGCGATTTATCTCCGCCAGAAACAGTGGCCGCAGGCGCAAGCGCAGTTCGAGGCGGTGCTGCGCGCCAATCCCCGGGACTTCGAAGCGCATGGCAGTCTCGGCCTGATCGGCATGCAGCAGCGCCGCTATGCCGAAGCCGAGGCCCATTTCGAGAAAACCCTGGAGATCAATCCTGAAGATCCCGTCGCGCAAGCCAACCTGAAGGCGCTCCGCCAAGCCCGCACGGGCCGGCCGTGAGGCCAACAGGTGGGGTAACAGTCCTGCCCAAAAGAGGGCGGATCCGTGAGGTTCGGATGGTTTGCCGCGGGAAAGAGCCCGAAGTGCCGGGCCGATGCGCGGATGGTTCAGCCGCGAAGCTTCCAGAGCTTCGTGTCGCTGCGGAGATAAATCGCGCCGGAAGCGATCGAAGGCGTGGCCAGAATCTGTTCGCCGAGGTTGAGGCTGCTCACGACCTCGCCTTCGGGCTTGGTGATATCGACCACCTGGAGGAGTCCCTTTTCGTTCACACAGTACAAGTGCGTTCCTGCTCCGACGGGGGTGGCGCTGAACGGCCCTTGCAGGCGGAGCTGCCACAAGCGTTTCCCTTCGAGCGCGTCACCGCAGGTCAGCACCCCGCCGTCGTTCAACGCAAAGACTTTATCGCCGAGGACGACCGGGCTGGGCGTGCCGGGGCGAAGCTGGGGAGAGCGCCAAAGTTGCTTGGGCGTCGTTCCCTGGGTGGGAGGTTCCAGGACGGTGAGGCCGAAGGAGGGCACGAAGAGCAGCCCACCGCTGAGCGTGGGAGAGGCGACGGTCGAAGCGCCGTCCGTATATTCCCAGACGCGCTGGCCGGTGGCGGCTTCGACGGCAAGCAGGCCCTTCGAGGATTGAAGCGCGACCAGGGACTTGCCCGACGGCCCGGGCAGCAGCACCGGCGAGGACCAATTCGCCGCCTTGGGCCGATTGATCTTCCAGCGATTGACGCCGGTGGCGGCATCGATTCCGGCCGTGAACGATTCGGAATCGTTCTCGACCATCGCGACCACGACGCCATCCGCCGTCACCAGCGAGGAGGACATGCCGAGGCTGTTGCTGGCGTTGGGATAGTCGCGGCCCAACCCGCGCAACCAGAGCAGGTTGCCGTCGAGGTCCAGGCAAACCAGATCGTTCGAGGAGAAAATGGCGAAGAGGCGTTCGCCGTCGCTCGCCGGGGTGGGGGTCGCGACGGCGGTTTTCTCGTGGCACATCGTGCGGCCCGTGGCGCGGAATTCCCGGGACCAGAGCTTCGAGCCATCGGAAGCTTTGAAACACAAAATGTGCAGCTTTTCCTCCTTGGGCCCGCTCGAACAGGTAATGAACACACGGTCGCCGACGATGATCGGACTCGAGAGGCCCTGCCCGGGCAGATCGATCTGCCAGGCGATGTTTTTCCCGGCCTCGAGTTGGACGGGCAGATTCAAGTCGCTCGCGATGCCGTTGCCGTGCGGGCCGCGGAATTGGAGCCAATCGCCGGCGGTGGGCTCGGCCACCGTGGCCAGGATGAAAGCGAGGGATGGGAGAAGGAGCTTCATAAGTTCAGCCGAAAATCGGGGCGGTGGTTTTAAAGATTCTAAAAGTTGGCGGCGGTGCGGCTGGTATCCGGCTTGGGGCCGGAATAGATGGGCGTGCCGAGAGGATCGGTGACCCGAAGCTGGAACTCCCACTCGACCGTCCACTCCTCCTTCTGCTCGTTCTGGCAGAGCTTGACGAGGATGGTGTTTTCGCCCGGCTGCAACTGGATCGGCAGCCGGTACTGGTCGATCTCCGCGCCGCGATGGTACTCGTCGCGGCCGAACATGAACTGGCCGTTGAACCAGATCTTCCACCCATTTTTGCAGCCCAGGCGCAGTTCGGCGGGCCGGGCGATGTCGGAATAGAAGGAGGTGGCGGCGTAGCCGGTGACTTCCTTGAGTTTGCCGAACGGGATGTTCAGATCGACTACGCCGTGGTCGTTGGTCGAAGTGAGCGATTTCCAAGAGGCTTGAACGCCCTTGCCTTCATAAGAGGCTTTGAAATCCAGCGCCTGCTCGGGCGGATAGACCACTTCGAACCCGGCGCGCCCGGTGTTATCGAATGGGCCGATGACCCGCCAATCGACGAGGAAGCCGAATTGCCGGATGAGGTCGACCTTCTGCCCCAGCTCGCGCAGGCTGCCGGCGAGGCGGTCGATCTGGGCGGCATCGCGGGAGGCGCCGAGCGCCTGCTGAAAGAGCAGGGTCGCGCCGGGCTTTTGGCCGGAGGCGAGGGCTTTCTTGCCATCGGCGATAAACGTCTCGACGGCGTCGCGCCGGAGATCGTTGGCCGGGTCATTGATAAAACCCGGCAGCATGCGGGCCGCGCTGCCCGGATCGACCTGGGCGATCAGATCGTAGGCAAGGCGGCGAGGACGGGCATCATGGCGGGTTTCGAAAAGGAATTGCCCCAGCTCGGCCACCGGCAGGGTGCCACCGGTTGCGAGCTGGCGGCTGGCCACGGTTTCAACTGCGGCCGCGAGCCAGTTCTGCACGAGGGCGTTCGCGCCGTTCATGCCGGCGAGCAGTTCCGGCAGCGCCTCGGCCTTGGCCGCGGCCAGTTCCTTCCAGGCACGGGAGGCTTCGGCATTTCCCTGGCCCTCCGGCCCGACCGCACGCACGGCGTGGATTGGGTCCGCCAAGCCGGCCGCGCTGATTTCCATCGCCCCAACGACCAAGGCCGCCAGGCCGGCGACCCATCGATTTCCGCGAAACACCTTGCTCATGCTCATAGACGATCACGGCGAAGATGCCCACCCCCTGAGTGTTGCACAATCCTAATCGGGAACTGTGCGCGCAAACGCCTTCCCTTGCTCAAGCCGCCTCGCCCAAACGGAACTTCCGAATCGCAACGCGCAATCCGCTTGCCGTGACCGGCGATTGAGGCATAGTAGCCCCGTTCGTTGGAGTGGGGTCTTAGCTCAGTTGGTAGAGCGTCTCGTTCGCAATGAGAAGGTCAGGGGTTCGAATCCCCTAGGCTCCACCATCCTTCCGTTCGTGACGGATGGCGTCAGAACCATTCCAGAAGGCTCGCTTTCAAAGGATTTCGCAGAGTTTCCCCGCTCGCCAGCAAGCCAAAAATCCTCGCGCCGAACGGCTCCACGATGATTTAAACCGCTCTAATCGCCGCAATGGATGCGGCGATTCCGCTTGTTCCATGCGGCGAATCGGAGCCATAATCTCCGCAAGATACGCGGAGAATGCAGATGTATATCCATGAGCGAAAGGACTGCCGGAATTCCGGTGGGAGGAGGGGCGGCTGGCGGATCTGCTGGCCGGTGTGCGGCACTTGCAGGGACGTCTGCTGGGCCGCATGGAAGCCTTAGGGTTCCACCTGCGCGAGGAGGCCACGCTGCAAACCCTCACCACCGACGTGGTCAAAACAAGCGAGATCGAGGGCGAGACGCTGGATGCCGAGACGGTCCGCTCCTCGATTGCCAGGCGCATGGGGCTGGATATCGGCGCTTTGCGCCCCATGGACCGCAATGTCGAGGGCATCGTCGACATCATGCTGGATGCAACGCGCCGGTTCGATGAGCCGTTAACAGGGGAGCGCCTGTTCGGCTGGCATGCGGCGTTGTTTCCGACGGGAAGGAGCGGGATGCACCGGATGACGGTTGGCGCGTGGCGCTCGAAGGAAAGCGGGGCCATGCAGGTGGTTTCAGGGCCGATCGGGCGCGAGAAGGTTCACTTTGAAGCCCCTGCGCACGACCGGCTGAAGGCAGAGATGTCCCGTTTCTTAAAATGGTGCAATTCCGGGCCGGAGCATGATCTCGTCATGAAATCGGCGCTGGCGCATTTCCGGTTCGTCACGATTCATCCGTTTGAAGACGGCAACGGCCGCATGGCGCGGGCGATTGCCGATATGATGCTGGCCCGCTCGGAGAGCACCGCGCAGCGCTTTTACAGCATGTCGGCGCAAATCCAGAAAGAGAGGAATGATTACTACGACGTGCTGGAGCGCGCGCAGAAGGGCACGCTCGATATCACGGCGTGGATCGAGTGGTATCTGAATTGTCTCAAGTGCGCGATTGGCGCGTCAGAAGAGACGCTGGAGGCCGTGCTCATCAAAGACCGCTTCTGGAAGCAGCATGCCGGGGAGTCGTTCAACGAACGCCAGCGCAAGGTGATCAACCGGCTGATGGATGGTTTTGAAGGCAAGCTGACCTCCTCGAAATGGGCCAAGCTCGCCAAATGCTCCCAGGATACCGCGCTCCGGGATATTGGCGATCTGGTGGAGCGCAGGATTCTGGCGAAGGAAGAAGCGGGAGGCCGCAGCACCAGTTATGTTCTGAAACTGCCGCAAAAGCCTTGAATTCCGCTTGCTGGCGTTCCGGTTTCAGTATTCATGCGCGAACAGGATCGTCATCACCCACGCACTTTAATCTGGGGCTGCCGGTTGCTCGCTGCTTCCCCGCAATTCCTTGTCGTACTAATCGCTCTTGAAATAAACGCGCCCGTTTTACGCGCCGGTTTACCGCGGGAATCGGAAGACGGTCGTCGTTTGATACGTCTGGCCGGGGCGGAGGAGGGTGGTGGGGAAATTGGGCTTGTTCGGGGAATCGGGATAATGCTGGGTTTCGAGGCAGAAGCCGCCGTGCTGCGGGTAGGTGATGCCTCCGGTGCCGACGACTTTGCCATCGAGCCAGTTCCCCGTGTAAAGCTGCACCCCGGGTTCGGTGGTGAGGACTTCCATCACCCGGCCGGAATTCGGCTCGCGCACTCGCGCGGCCATCGCCAGGAACTTGCCGCCGCCGCGCAGCACGTAGTTGTGATCGTAGCCGTTCGGGCGCGGTTTGAACTGCGCGATGCGGTCGCCGAGCTTGGTGGGCCGGGTGAAATCGAGCGGCGTCCCTTTGAGGGGAGCAATCTCGCCGGTGGGAATCAACCCTTCGTCCACCGGCGTGTACTGGTCGGCCTCGATCATCATTTCGTGGTCGAGCACCGTTCCGGAACCGGCGAGATTGAAGTAGCTGTGGTTGGTCAGGTTAACGACCGTGGCCTTGTCGGTGCGGCCGGAGTAATCGATGCGCAGTTCGTTCTGGTCGTTCAAGGTGTAGGTCACCGTGACATCGAGATTGCCGGGGTAGCCTTCTTCGCCATCCACGCTCCGATAGGTCAGGCGGACGGAGGCTTCGGTGCCGCCTTCGACTCCTTCGCTTTTCCAGACTTTCTTGTCGAAGCCCTTGAGGCCGCCGTGCAGATGGTTCGCGCCGTTGTTGGCGGCGAGCTTGTAGGTTTGGCCGTCGATCTCGAATTGCGCCTTTCCGATCCGGTTCGCGTAACGCCCCGCGATCGCCCCGAAGAAGGGGTGGCCTTTCGCGTAGGGTTCTAGCGTGTCGAAGCCCAGCACCACATTGGCCGGCCGGCCGTTTTTGTCCGGCACCCACAGTTCCGTGATGATGCCGCCGTAATCGATCAGCTTGACGGTGACGTTGTTCCGATTCTGCAGGATATACCGCTTGACCACCGCGCCGTCGGGCAGGGTGCCGAATTGCTCCGTTTTAATTCTGCTCATAGAAGTCTGTTGGGGGCCGCGGCTGGCGCAACCCTGGCCCAAGGCCACCACGGCCAGGGCGAAGGCGAGAAGGCCCGCCCGGAAAAGGAGATTTTTCATCGATCGTTCCACTGTTCGGCTGCGCGGGCACTTTGGATCAATCCCTCCGCCGAGCGCAACGCTGATTTCTGCCTGTGTGGTCTCCTGGGGGCTTCTGCAAAACTGCTTCCGGCGATTGGGCTTGCGCCACCTGCGCGCGTGTCGTAGGAGACTTCTGTTTTCGCCTCTCTGGCGGAGGCCCGTGGGCCAGTTTAGCTCAGTGGTAGAGCAACGGTTTTGTAAACCGTCGGTCGTCGGTTCAAATCCGACAACTGGCTCCAGTTCCAAGTGCTTGTGCACCAACGAATACTGGGCCGAGTGGGTTAGAGTGTCAGTGAAAACGTCAGTGAAATGAACACTCTTCCAGTGCTCCTTCGCTACGCCACTGAACTCCTCCACAACTCCTTCAGGAGGTCGATTTGGTTTCGCTACGCTTAACAAAAAGCGTCATGAAACCGAAGTTCCGCCTCTTCCGCCGCGGCCGTAAGTTCTGGAGCGAGGACACTCAAACCGGGAAACAGGAAAGCCTTCGCACGGGCAATCGACAGGAGGCCTGTATCCTCCTCCATGCCAAGAACGAAGCCTTTCGGCAGCCGACCATCAATCTCCAGATTGCCCAAGCCTACCTTCAGGCCATTGATCCGGAGATTGGCAAAAGGACCTGGCAATATGCGATGGCTGAAATCGTAAAGCTGAAACAGGGGCCGACCAGGGAGCGATACGCCGCGGCCTTTCTCGACCACGCCTTTGACTCGATCCGAGAAATCCCCATTCTGCAAACGCAGTCGAACCAGCTTTTGGGGGTTCTCGAGGTGGGCACGATCTCGACGAATGTCTTTCTTCGCCGCGTTCACAATTTTGTCTTGGATATGCAGTGGCTCCCTTGGCCGCTCGTGCCGAAACGGCAGTGGCCCAAGGTGCGATTCAAGGAAAAGAGGGCCATTACTCTCGAAGAACACCGTCGAATTGTGGCTCGCGAGAAGAACCCGCAGTGGAACTCCTTTTATCAATTGTGCTGGCTCGTGGGCGCGTCACAAAGCGACTTGGCTCAGATCTGCGCGGAGGATATCGATTGGGACAATCGGCTTCTTGCCTACAGCCGGAAGAAGACCGGCACGAAAGTTCGCTTTCATTTTAGCAGTGAAGTCGAAGGTGTTTTGAAACAACTGCCCCGATCTGGATTCTTGTTTCCCCGACTGGCGGAGCTTCATGAAAGACACCGCGCGAAGCTCTTTAACCGCCGCTGCAAACTCTTGGGAATTGTCGGGATAACACTGCACAGCTACCGATATGCTTGGGCCGAACGGGCGAGGATCGCTGGGTATCCCGAACGCTTCGCCCAGGAAGCGCTCGGCCATTCCTCAAAAGCTGTCCATCGAGCTTACGCGAAACGAGCGGAGGTTACACTTCCCAGCTTGGAAGAATACTGCTCCACTCAACCAAGAAGCCGTGAAGTCGATCCGCCCACGGCAGTCGCTTGATTTCGGCGATTGATCTGACGTGAAGCGAAGTGCTGCGGCTGAGGACGACCGCGTCACCAGGCTCGCTGACGCGGCTCTCAGGAGAGCCTGTCCCCGATCCGGCTTCGTTGCGCTACGGGATGGGCTCGGAAATGGTTAGCTTTCGTTGAATCCGGGCCATTCTGATATCGTGATTCCCCAACGTTAGAACCCTGGCTCTTTCATTGCGACGGCCTCGCCGAAGCGCTGCCGTTCGCACCAACGGATTGCTGGCATGGATTGCGTTGCGTTTTGGTCTCAAAGGCGGGGCCGGAAGATGACTATCGCCGCAAGAAATGGAGCGCCGCTTTCGGCTCCAACAAATTTGAGCCTTCCAATGGGAAATCGAATTTCGGTGGCTTTGGCGGCGAACCGATGCCACCACTCGGTATCGACTCGCGCGGGCACCAGGGCAACCACCAGGGCCCCATGATCGCGAGCTTCTACGCAGGCTTTTTTCATCCATTTCGGCAGCTCCCGGTCGTAGGGCTGTGAACGGCGTTACGTGAACACATTTCCCAAGCTGCTGTTCTACAACCACGCCCTTCGCCGTTTCGACAAGGCGCGATCTGATCGAGCGAATGACAATCGGATCATTCTCTGGGCGGACGAAGCGCAACGGTTCATGACCGCCAGCGAAGAAGGCACCAGCGATTACAACGTTGTGGATGTGATCCGCGAGTCGGGCGCGGCGATTATCGCCGCCGCACAGTCCACCACATCGTTCGTGCCCCCGCTCGGCAACGACAAATCCAAGGTCCTGACGCTGAATCTGCGCAACCGCATGATCTTCCGTTGCGCCGATGAGGCTGATGCAGTTCAAGCCGCGGATTTTCTCGGCAAAATGCGCGTCGTGAAGCGTTCGTGGGGCTACACAGCAGGCAAGCGAACGGTGAATTACTCCCAGGATGAGGAACACAAAATCAAACCGCACAAACTTCGCAATCTCCGCGACCACGAGTGCGTGCTCGTCCACTGTGAGCGCGGCTTTCGTCGCGTGACACTTCCGCCCTTGGAGCCGGACGCCAGCGTAGCAAAATGGTTTTCCCGATGGAGACGGTTAATCTACCCGATTCGATCTCAACCATTGGCGAGAATTGCCGATAAATAAACAGGCCGCGCGCGACCACAAGTCGATGGAACAATTTCACTACACTTGGTGCCGCCCTGGTACAGGCGTGAATTCGCGACAGGGCTGGAATGTCCGGGCAATCTCGCAAGGGATCAATGACCGGCACGCGGCGTCGCTTTGTCGGTATGCAGCCGGATACGGCGCTCCCGAAATTGCAGACGGAACAGGCAATCGAACCAAGCTGGCTCTTTTTCGCCCTAATACTGGTTCTGCCCTGCTGATTCATTCCGCGCACGTTGGTGTCATTCCTTCGATACCCCCGCGATGGGGAAACTTCTTCTCACACGTCGTGACAGGATTGTCCCACGATATCGACGCTCTGCAGGCGATCTCATCGTGGCGGTCTGATTTTTGGCGCTTGCAAGATGACGGAGAGTCCCAAACGCTTCTATCCCTAATCAACTTGCCGACCGGAACTTTTTTAACGCCGGAGTCGGCGCGAAAATTCTTGGCAATTGATCGCCACTATCAATGGGCAACGTTCTGTCTCTCGGCGGCAATCATCCGCGACACGCATCAGAGAATAATCATCGTCGGAGATTCTGATACCGTCGCGTTCCTCATATACATAGTGGCGAGCTGCGCTCCACTTTCGATCCGAAGAAGTCTGAGTTTCTCCACCTACGAACGGGATTGTTGCACCTCGACTGATTTCTCGATCATTGGCACCGGTCTGGAGTCAGTGTGCGAATTGGATGGTCGCCGATACGATAATCACAATTTCGTGCTCAATACTTTTACGAACAGCACCGGCAAGATACACCCTCCAGAATCGGATGCGGCCGATGAACTCGACGCCTGTTTTGGGGACGTGCGAATGAAAGTTGCCGGGTTGACCGCATAAACCTGCGACTCCCTTGATCGCTTCTGAAGCGTTCGCGTTGCGAAGCAAATCAAAATTCAAACGTCGTTTCTTCGTTGGCGCGAACTGTTACTGATCCAGATCCTGCCTCCTTTTGCGTCCCAAAAAGTAAAAAGTCCTTATCTTTATGTTGAATACGAATGTTGTACTGCCCGGGAGAAACACTAAATGTGTGCCGGCCTTCGACCTGCTTTAGGCTACCGATCTTTTTACCATCCAGGTAAATATTATACCACGCTGCACCGAGAAATGCTGCGTTCCAAACGGCGCCAACGGAGTCGCCAACGGCAGAGGCATTCTTGCGGATGACAATAAGCCTTCCCGGTTTCCTTCCGTTTTCCTCGGTTGTTACTCTATCTCGCAAAGTGCTCGTGTCCATTTTCGCGCCGTGTTTTTTGGAAAAATCGTCAATAATACGACGAGCGCCACGATAGTCCTTCTTTTCGAGCCTCTCGTTTACCAGTCTTTCGCAGTCGCGACGAATTTCCTCACTTTCTTCGGCCGCGATCCGTTCGTTCAACGCATTTACATCGATATGGCCAGTGTGAGTTTTTCCGAATTCGCGAGCGACACGGCGCGCTCCTTCAAAGTCCTTTGTGGTGATCCGTTGTCCGATTTCCGTATCGGCTTGACGTTGAATCTCCGTCACGACTTTGGCATTCAAAACGCGATAATTGTCATCTTCGCCGTACTTATTCCGATAGCTTAATACCGAGACAACAGCCACGTTCACATTCCCCTTATCGAGGAGCTTTTCGATACGTTCCTGGAATTCGCGTCGTTCCATTGCAACGTCGCGGGCTCTCTTTGCGTCTGCCAGAAGGGCCATCAGTGCCGGTTTGGCCCGATCATACAGCACAGACCCTCGCCGCGGATCATCTTTGAGAGCCTCGGCTTCCTCAGTTTGGGCCTGCAAATCGGTCCATTGTTTGCCTCCATAACTGGCAAGGAGCGCTAAGTTCTCGTCAGTCAGAATCGAGTTGAATGATTGCTTAGCTTTTTCGAATTCTGGTATTCCTTCCCGAACAAGGTTAGTCTCCCACGTATAAGAGCGATTCGCTTCGACGAAGAACTCACGCGTAGCCGTCAGGTAATTCGGCGCGCGGATTTTCAACGAGTACCTGCCAGGATTGAGGAAAACGTTCCCGTTTGTCACAAAAAATACGCGTCCATCCGCATCGATGAGGGAAAAATCGATTTTATCGGGCAGCACATTCAAGGATAAGGTGCTGGTCTTCGGTGTGAGCGCGATCTCAACTGTCGATTCACCCCCATCTTCGACTGTTACCGATTTTTCTCTCTCGTCATAATCTGGATGAACCGCCCGAACCAAATGAACACCGGTTGGAACAACCATCTTTTCCCATTGCGCTACCGACTGCGAATCCAAAGTGATCTGCGCCGCTTTCTTAAAATCGACATCGGAGCCAAGTGTCCAACCCGAACGGAGTAATTTGACATTCAGCGTTCCACTTTTTCGGCGGAGCGGAATACCGTCGAGGACTAAATCACTGCGCAATGAAAGAGCCACAACTTGCGTGGAAAAAAGGTGAAAAGCGGACGAACTGATTTCCAAATTGTAGCGAGTGCCAATCACGGCATTGCCGAATCGGACCACTCCGTGTGCAACCGGCGATGCCTTGCCATTGAAGGAGACTTCGCAGCGCTCAGGAAGATTTGTAATGACAATGGTGCGAGGCAAAGGCACGAGGGGAATCTCTATAACCTGTGGACGGTCCTTCAGGAGCACAATTTCTTTGGTCCAAGACTCAAAAACGGGATGAGAAAAAGATACCGAATTTGTCCCCGGTCTGAATTTCAACTCAATCCCTGGATCGCCGACGAACGACTTTGCGCCAATCTTAAGTCTTGCATCTTGGAGATTTCCCACTTCCCAACGGGGATCGAGAGGTGCGAATCGAACCATCACCGAAGAATACCCGATACTCTTGGAGAGGGCGTGGGCAATAAAGGCACCGGCGATCACACAGACAATCGCTAACCAACCGAGAATGGGCTTCGTTCGGTTCCACATAAAGGATCGTACAAGGTTTCACGAAGTTTGCATCGACACAATCCCTGACGCGAGCACAAATTCGCCGGTTTCGTTCAAGAAGTGGGTTCCTCGCTGTTTTCAGTGGAATAGGTTCAAGCAAACCACCTCAACGTGGAGCGGATTGCCTCCAGCGGGGTCAGAAGCAACCAAAACCAGTCCAGGAAAAGAACCGCTTTCGCGGGGCTTCGCCGCCAAGAGAAGAAGCCTTGAAGGAAAGACATGGGTTGTTGGTAGCCAACGGGTTAAGGAACACTTCGCTTGGGCCAATTCCACAAGGCTTGGATGTTCTGGGTGCTCCTTGGAACTCCTCTCTGGAACGCCGGGACTCAACCTCAGCTCATTCCCTCCAAAGAATTCCGGCCCAGTCGGTCCACCGAAAACAGCGAGGAACCAAGAAGTGTGGGCGATTCCTCGTGCGTCGGCAACGCACGCCCACACCAAGGCAGGGCAAACGCATCTAAAATCCGAGTAATTGGAGCAAATAGGCATGGTTCCAGCTTGCGTCGAGCTGTTTGCCGCGGAGGCTGCGCTGGCGGGCGGTGTCCCGTTTGAGGAGGTTCAGGGCGAGGCGGCGGAGGGTGGCGAGGTTTTCGGCGGCGTCGCCGGCGCGGGCGCGGCTTTGATCCTCGCCGAAGACGACGTCCATCAGCCAGTGGACTTTGTTCTCCACGCCCCAGTGCCCGCGCACGGCGCGGGCGAAGGACTGGATCTCCGTCACGCTGGTCAGAAAGTAGCGCCGCTCGACGGTGGTCTGGCGGCCGATCCGGCGGAGGGATTCGACCATGCCGACAGCTTGCAGGCCCTCCCAGCGGTGGCGGTCGGCGAACCAATCGAGTTCGGTGCTGAGGGAGTAGCGGCGGATTTCGATCCGGCCATGATCTTTCTCGA
>CAYZKY010000009.1:0-72408 GCA_964478815.1 uncultured Verrucomicrobiota bacterium | reverse complement strand
GCGAAGGGGCCGGGGCTGATGCCGTTGACGGTGATGCCTTCGGACGCGAGTTCCAGGGCGAGGGCCTTGGTCAGGCCGTCTCTCCCGCTTTGGTTGCCTTGCGACGTATTTGCCTGTCATTGCCCCGGCTCACTCCCCCGGCTGATGGACGACTTGCTCTTCCGCCGCTGCCACTCCTTTCGCCCAGTAGGTGCGCACGCTTCCCCGAGGGCGGGCTGCCGCCACGAACGCATACCCGTGCTCCTCCAAGATTCCCTGCATGTTCCGCTCCACTCGATCCGCATCGAACCGGCGAATGAAGATCGCCGGGTGGTCGGTTGGAATGGCGGCCTCGCCGGCGCGCGCGTCGATGCTCAATTCGCGCAAAAGTTCATCGGCGGCTTCATCGAGATCCCACAGCGTCGCTCCTGAACCGATTGCTCCACAAGCGCAGCGCCATACCGGGTACGGCGAGGGGGCCGAGGCCTCCCGCTCCAGGCCGCGCCTTCCGCAGAAGCCGCAATCCGCTCGCCCCGAGGGATCGTCGAAAAAAACCCCGGCCGGCCCACCGCGCGCTCCCGGGTTGCTCCCGTGGCCGAAAAAGTTCCGCCAGATGTTCATGGTCGTTCTCCTGTTCAGGGGTGATGGTTTTCCTGCCGCGCCCCTGTGGAGCACTACGCATCCCGGCCGGCGGTTCTTTCAAAAGACCTTTCGGCCCGGTTTCCGGAATCGCTTTCGAGCTTCGCTCGGCGCGCCGGCGGGCGAGTCCGAGGTCCTTGGCGATGAACTTTTGCGCGAAAACGTTGTCCGGGCTGGAGGCTTCCTCTATAACGGCGTCCGAATGTCCCACGGAACGACCACCGCGGAGCCGGACCGAACGGCGTCCGCGCCCGCCAGCGCCCGGTTTACCCCCAGGGCGGTGCTGAATGCCCTGGGGCCGTTCCTCATTCTCGGGTTTGTCACCGGGTTGTTCGCGGTGGTCATGCCGCCCGATGTCCGGGAGGGGTTTTTCAGCATCTACAATCTGAAGCTGATCCTTTCGAACACGGTGATCGTGGGGATCGGCGCGCTCGGGATGACGATGATCATCGTGAGCGGGGGGATCGACCTGAGCGTCGGGTCGGTCATTGGGCTGACGAGCGTTCTGGCGGCGTTGATGGTGCGGGAGGGAAGTTCCATTTACATGGCCTTCGCCTTGGCCATCGCGGCCGGAGGGGCCGTCGGCCTGGTGAATGGCGGGATCGTGGCCGGATTTCGGATGACGCCCTTTATCGTGACGCTCGGGATGCTGGGCGTGGCGCGCGGCCTCGCCAAGTTGCTGGCGGAGAACCAAACGGTGAATTTGCCCGACGCGGTGGTGCCGGCGGTGCGCTATTTGATGGCGGATCCGCGGCCCGATCATCCGGAGAGCCTGGTGCCTTCCCCGGGCATCGCGATTACGATCGCGCTGGCGATCCTGATGACGCTGGTGATGAAGCGCACGGTCTTCGGCCGGTATATTTTCGCGATCGGATCGAACGAGGCGACGGCGCGGCTGTGCGGCATCCGCACGCGCCTGGTCAAGCTGGGCATCTATGGGGTGGCCGGGTTGTTTTTCGGTTTGTGCGGGGTGATGCAGTTTTCCCGCCTGCGGCAGGGGGATCCGAGCACCAACATCGGCAGCGAGCTGGACATGATCGCGGCGGTGGTGATCGGCGGGGCGAGCTTGAACGGCGGTTCCGGGAGCGTGCTGGGCTCGATGATCGGGGCGCTGACGATGTCCGTGCTGCGGAGCGGCTCGACGCAGAGCGACTGGCCGAATTACATGCAGGAGATCATCATCGGGATTGTCATCATTCTCGCCGTTGGGCTGGACAAGTGGCGCCAATCCCGCTTGAAATCGTGAGCCGTGGAAGAACTCTCGAATCCGCAGATCCGCAAGCTCAAAGCCCTTGGCCAGAGAATGGACGCTTCGCTCAAGGTGGGGAAACAGGGCTTAAGCCCTGGCTTCATCGCGACGCTCGAGCAGGAGCTCGCGCGCCATGAGCTGGTCAAAGTCCGTCTCGAGGAGCTGAAGGAACAGCGGAAGCAGGTCGCGCCGGAGCTGGCGGCGAAGGCGGGTGCTCAACTGATCGCGCTGGTCGGCCATGTGGTGCTCCTCTACCGGCAGCAGCCCGATCCGGCGCAACGGAAGATTCAACTTTAATTCCCAGTCACGCCGTTCAGGATGAGAGGAATTCGCTTGGTCTTTCGCCCGCCGGCTTCGTGGTTCGTCAGTGACAGAACCACGCGGCAATGCGCCTTCCTCACGCTTCGCCACGGCCAACGAATTCCCGGTGCGACTTCGTCTCATCTTAAACGAGAATTGGAATAAGCTATGTTCTCACTCGAAGGAAAAGTGGCGCTGGTAACCGGCGCCGGGTCCGGCATCGGCGCGGCCATCGCGGAAGTGTTCGCCCAGGCGGGCGCCCACGTATGGGTGGCGGATATCAACGAAGGGGCAGGGGACGAAGTGGCGGCCCGGATCAGCCGGGCGAAGGGGCAGGCCACGCCCATCGGCTTGAATGTGGCGGACGAGGCTTCGGCAGAGGCGGCGGCCCGGCAAGTCCACCGGCTCGATATTCTGGTGAACAACGCCGGGATCGGCCATGTGGGCACGATCTTGCAGACGACCGGCGCCGACTTGGACCGGCTGTATGCGGTAAACGTGCGGGGGCTGTTCAACGTGACCCAAGCGTTTTTGCCGGGCATGCTGGCTCGGAAATCCGGGAACATCATCAACCTGGCGTCGATCGGAGGCATTGTGGGCATCCGGGATCGGCTGGCCTACTGCACCACCAAATTTGCCGTGGTAGGACTGACCAAGTCGATGGCCTTGGACCACGCGCTCGATGGAATCCGGGTTAACTGCATTTGTCCAGGCCGGGTGGAAACTCCATTTGTCACGGCCCGGCTCAGGGAATACCCTGATCCCGACAGGGCCTATCGGGAAATGGCGGCTACGCAAGCCCTTGGACGCATGGGCACCCCGCGCGAGATCGCCCATGCGGCGCTGTATTTGGCGGCGGACGAGTCTGCGTTCATCACGGGGACCGCTTTTACGATCGACGGGGGGTGGAGCGCTGGGAAATAGGGTTGGAATACAAGGTGAAAAACTGTAAATTAATCTTACAATCAGAAGGCCATTGACGAGATCGGCACCGTTCCGGAACACGTTTGTCAAATTATTTTGAAAGGTCGATGGATCGAGCGGTTGGCGCGCCGAGGGCAGGGATGGGACCATGGAAACTCTCTCAAATCGTTCGCTGACAACATTTTCAAGCTTGGTCCGGGATCGGCCGCCTCTCGTTCTTCAACCCGATGCGCGACAGTGGAAGAGCCATCCGTAACGCTTATTGGGGGAGTTGGCTCGAAATAAGCTTGCAAGGAGTCGCAGCTATGAAGCGACACAGGAACACTCCGTTCGCCTTGGGGACGAAAGTCCGGGGCGAGAGCGGGTTCGGAAGGAGGAATGCAGCAGGTATTAAAGGTGGCGGAAGCGGCCCATTGGCCGCGATGCCGGCTCCGCTGCCTCTGCCGGCGATCGATTCCGACAAGGTCGTTCAGGATGTGCTGCTGGCGACCCTGTTCCGCTTGCGGCAAAACTCAAGCCGGGCGGTCGCGTTGTCGTGCGAGCGCTGGATCGAGCGGATTTTGACGACCGACCAGACCGGCCGATAGGGGGCGGCGGATCGGCGGGTGGAACTGGCCTAAACGGCGAGGGCTTGTTCCGCCGCGACGGGCACCGAAGAGATGAAATCGGCGCTCGGGAACTCGGTGATCTTGGGAGAGCCGAGCAGATAGCTGGGAGAGACGCCGAAATAATCTTTGAAATCGCGGGAGAAGTGGGAGAGCTGCTTGTAGCCGAGGCTGTAGGCCACTTCCTTCACGGTCGAGCCGTGCAAGAGGTGGTTGTAAGCCTGCCGCAGCCGGATATCCCTCAGCCACTTGCTGACGGTGAGGCCGTAGTTTTGCCGGAAATGCCGCTGCAACGTGCGCAGGGACACCTGGCAAAGATCGGCAAGCTCATGCGCTCTGAACTGGGCCTGGTGGGCCAGAGCTTGCCACTCCTGAATTATACTCAATCGCTGACTCATATACGCCTTTGTAGTACAGTTGGACGTCCCTTTTAGGAACCGAGCCGGATTCTGTCAATGCTATTCTGTTTGATCTGGCGAGGCGCTTCGGTGCGCCCTTGTCGAAGATGTTATCGGCATGCCGGGTGCTGAAGTGAACCAAATTCTCTGGGCGCCGGACCGGTGAAACAATCTGGTTGCAGATTCGAGCGGTGCAGCCAAAGTTGGCTTGTCCGCCCCGAGGAGGGGGGCAGGGCGTGAGCCATGATGCATTCGGAAGAGCCGGGTCGGGAAGTGGAGGAAGTCATCGCATGGTATTGTGTGCGGTCCCAACCGAAACGGGAGCATATCGCCGCGGCGCAGCTTGGCCGCCTGGCGGGGTTGGAGGTGTTCTGCCCCCGGACGCGCATCCGGCGCGCCACGCGGCGGGGGGTGGTGACCTTCGTGGAGCCGCTCTTTCCAAACTATTTCTTCGCCCGGTTCGATTTCCGCACGGGATTCGAGAAGGTGCGGTACAGCCCGAGCGTGAGCAGCCTGGTGCATTTCGGCGACAAAGTTCCCCAAGTGCCGGACGCGGTGATCGCGGATTTGCGGGAGACGTACGGGCAGGAGGAGGTGTGCGAGCGGGACGAGCATGTGGAGCCGGGGGATTCGGTCATTATCGGGGATGGGCCGTTCCAAGGGATGCGCGCTTCGGTGTTGCGGGTGCTGAACCCCTATCAGCGGGTGGAAGTGTTGCTGGAGTTGCTCGGGCGCGCCACTTCCGTGATTGTGAACCCGAGCTATTTGGTGAATGAGTCGGCGGCGTGAGTGGGCGGGGGATTTTGGGCAGGATTTGCCGGGTTGGGCCGGGCTGGAGGGAGGCGCGGGGAGAGCATTGTTCCTGGGGATAGAAATCTTCTCAACCCTGAGACGGGCATGGCCGATGCTATAAGCAAGCCATGATGATTGGTTTGATAATCTACGCAGCGGTGAGCACGGCCGGGCTGGCCGGAATGCTGGCAGTGGCAGCGGCGGCGAAGCGGCCGATGCCGGAATTCGAAGCGAGCCGGGCTCCGGCGGCGCACGACACCGAGGTGGTCACCGCCGCGGGCGTGGCCGCCTTGGCCGGCATGTGATCGGTTCTGGCATCGCGTGAATCGCGATGCGCCAGGTCCGCGGAGCCTCTTCTTTCCGCAATTCCACCCCCTTCTTCTTTTTATTCCGACGCAAAAGGTTTTCGAATGGGCATTCGGGCCTGTCGCGTTTCGATAAGCCAGCCTGTCGCGATTCGATAAATTGTCGCCTCAAGATAAGCCTTTGTTGGGTGTTGTCAGGATAAGATAATGGCTCTGGATTGAAACTTGGAAGTGCTTCGCCGACAAATATTAGTGCATCAGGAGTGCCAGGAGCCGATTCACGGCTGAGGGGATGCGATGGGGGACTGGGACTGAGACATGCCGCGCCAGAAACGATTTGGAGGTGGGGTGATTACCTCGACCAAGTGCGGAGCCTTGTCCCAAGCGTTCGGAATTAGTCCGGCGGCGGCGCCGATTGGGCGGCGCGCCACCGGGTTCCAAAGCTGGGCAGGAAACGAAGCAAGATGCCAAAGCGAGCGATCCATCAGGGAACCCGGCGAGGGCCGGGAGCGCGCCGCGGGGCACGATGAAAACGGCAGGCCCAATGGGAGCGGAGACGGGATTATTGCAGGCGAAGATGTTGGAAAGTCCTAACGCTTCCGCTGGAGAAAGCGCCGCCAAGCCGCGAGCCCCGCTGTGGAAGCGGGTGCAGGATTGCTTGTGCTTGCTGGCCGCGCTGCCGGCGGCGTTTCCGCTGATGCTCCTGATCGCGGCGGCGATCAAGGTGGTGTCGCCCGGGCCGGTTTTTTTCCGCCAGGAGCGGGTCGGGTACAAGGGGCGGCCCTTTAATTGCCTGAAATTCCGGACGATGAAAGTGAACGCGGACACCGGGGTACACCAGGATCATTTGAAATCTTTGATTAAGTCCGACGCGCCGATGACGAAGATGGATAAGAATGGAGATCCGCGCTTGATTCCCTTTGGAAGGATTCTGCGTTCGAGCGGCCTGGACGAGTTGCCGCAGCTCATCAACGTGCTGAAAGGGGAAATGAGCATCGTCGGGCCGCGGCCGTGCACGCCGTACGAGTACGAGCATTACGAGCCGTGGCACAAGGAGCGATTCGACGCGCTGCCGGGGCTGACGGGCTTGTGGCAGGTGAGCGGAAAGAATCGCACGACTTTCACCGAAATGATCCAGCTCGATATCAAGTACGCCCGGCGCTCTTCGCCGTGGCTGGACTTCAAGATCATGCTGCGGACATTTCCGGTGCTGCTTTCGCAACTGAAGGAAACTCGAAGCAACAAAAACAAGAAAGAGACTTGTGAAAACTAAAACTGTAACGGTCGGCGTGGTCGGGTGCGGCTATTGGGGCCCGAATTTGATCCGGAATTTTCGATCCTTGCCGGATTGCATCGTCAAGACCATCTGCGACAAGGACGAGGGGCGCTTAAAGCAGCTCAAGTCTCTGTACCCCGAGGTTCACGCGGAGACCGATTTCGACCGGATGCTGGCGGATACGGCGATCGAGGCCGTGGTGGTGGCCGCGCCGGTGCGCTTCCATTACAAGATGGCGAAGCAGGCGCTGGAAGCGGGCAAGCACACCTTTATCGAGAAGCCGATGGCGACCTCGGTGGCGGAATGCGAGGAATTGAATGCCATCGCGAAGGCGAAGGGGCTGACGCTGATGGTCGGCCATACGTTTCTGTATTCCTCGCCGGTGCGGAAGATCAAGGAGATCATCAAGAACGGCGATCTCGGAGCCATCCGCTACATCGCCTCGCGCCGGTTGAACCTCGGTTTGTATCAGCGGGACATCAACGTGGCCTGGGATCTCGCGCCGCACGATCTTTCGATCATCCTGTACATCATGGATGAAGCGCCGGTGAGCGTGAATTGCCGGGGGAATTGCCATGTGACGCCGGGGATCGAGGACGTGACGACGATGTCGCTCTCGTTCCGGAACAACCAGATGGCGACGATCCACAATAGCTGGCTGGATCCGCGCAAGGTTCGGGAAATGACGATCGTCGGGACGCGCCGGATGATCGTTTACGATGACGTCGAGCCGCTGGAGAAGATCAAGATTTACGACGCGCGCGTGGACCGTCCGCCGCATTACAACACGTTCGCCGAATTCACCTACTCGTACCACTACGGCGACATTTACGTGCCGTACGTGAAGCAGGAGGAACCGCTGAAGGTGGAAACGCAGCATTTCCTCGACAGCATCAAGAACGGCACCAAGCCGCTGACGGATGGGCATCACGGCATGGAGCTGGTGCGGATTCTCGAGGCCTCTTCGGAATCGATCCGCCAGCAGGGTGCGCCGGTGCATCTGCACCTGGCCGGCCATGCGTCCGAGGCGGGAGCGAATCCGGCGGCTCCTCACCGGACCGCGGCCCCCACGGGAACGAACGGTTCGCACCGGCGAGTGGCGACAACGGTATGACGAGCGATCCTTCGATGTTCCAGCGGATCGCGCCCGACGTTAAAGTCGGCGCGGGCGTCAAGATCTTCGCGTTCACCAACCTGTACGGTTGCGAAATCGGGGATGAGACGAAGATCGGCACGTTTGTCGAGATCCAGAAGGGGTCCAAGGTCGGGAAGCGCTGCAAGATTTCGAGCCACAGCTTCATTTGCGAAGGGGTGACGATCGAGGACGAGGTGTTCATCGGACACAACGTGACGTTCATCAACGACCTGTATCCGCGGGCGACGGCGGCGGGAGGGCAATTGCAGACCGAGAAGGATTGGGAGTGCCGCCCGACGCGGGTGTGCCAGGGGGCTTCCATCGGTTCGAGTGCGACGCTGCTGTGCGGGGTCACGATCGGCGAACGTGCGATCGTGGGGGCGGGGAGCGTGGTGACCAAGGATGTACCTGCGGACGCGATCGTGGCCGGGAACCCGGCGCGAGTTTTACGAATCAACAAGAAAAACAGTTAACACATGCCAATTCCGTTTCTTAATCTTAAGGCTCAGCATCAAGCGCTCAAAAGCGAGATTCTCGCGGCGGTGTCCGAAGTGATCGATAATACGGCGTTCGCCGGCGGTCCTTATGTGACGAAGTTCGAGGAGGAATTCGCAAAGTATTGCCACGCGAAGCATTCCGTGGCGGTCGGGAACGGCACGGACGCGCTGTGGTTCGCGCTGTTGGCCCTCGGCGTGAAGCCGGGCGACGAAGTGATCACGGTGCCGAATACGTTTATCGCGACGGCGGAGGCGATCACTTATTGCGGGGCGAAGCCGGTGTTCGTCGACATCGACGAGCAGACCTGTACGATGGATCCGGCCTTGCTGGAGCGCGCGATTACGCCGCGCACCAAGGCGATCATCCCGGTGCATCTCTACGGCCAGATGGCGGACATGGATCCGATCATGGACATTGCCAGGAAGCATGGCTTGCCGGTGGTGGAAGACGCGTGCCAGGCGCACGGCGCGGAATACAAGGGGCGCCGCGCGGGAACGATCGGCGAGGTGGGCTGCTTCAGCTTTTATCCGGGCAAGAATCTCGGAGCGTGCGGAGAGGGCGGGGGTTGCACAACGAACAGCGCCGAGCTGCGCACGAAGATGGCCACCTACCGCGATCACGGCCAGGCGAAGAAGTATTTCCACGATGTGGTGGGCTGGAACGGGCGCATGGACGGCTTCCAGGGGGCGATCCTGAGCATCAAGCTGAAACACCTCGAGCATTGGACGAACGCGCGCCGGGCGCATGCGGCTCGCTACACCAGCATGTTCGCGGACACGGATGAAGTCATCACGCCGACCGAGGCCAGCTATTCGAAGCATGTCTATCATTTGTATGTGCTGCGGGTGAAGGATCGCGAGGGATTGATCAAGGCGATGGCGGCGAAGGATATCGCGTGCGCGATCCATTATCCGCTGCCGTTGCATCTGCAAGAGGCTTATCGGAGCCTGGGCCAAGGGCCGGGCAGCTTCCCGGTGAGCGAGCGGGTGGCGCGGGAACTGGTGTCCCTGCCCATGTATCCGGAACTCACGCCGCAGGACATCGAGGCGGTCGTCGCCGGAGTGAAGAGCTTCGTGAGGCAGCCGATGGCCGTGGCGGCCTAAGGATGCCTGGAACCGCCGCCATTGCCACTGCCGCCGCCGGTGAGAGCCGTGTGCCAAGCGATGCTCATCGCGCCATGTCCTCCGTGCGGAGGGCCGAACCGTTCCGCGTGGCCGATCCGCGGGCGGATGGGCAGTGGAATGCGAAGGTTCTCAACCACGGGGGCGGGTCGCTTTTCCACACGCGGGAATGGTGCGAGACGCTCTGCGAGGCGTATGGATATACGCCGTGTTACCTGGTCTCCCGGAGGGAGGATGGTTCGGCCATCCTCCCGCTGATGGAGGTCGAGAGCCGGCTGACGGGCCGGCGAGGGATTGGCCTTCCGTTCAGCGATGAGTGTTCGCCGCTTGTCTCGGCGGAATTCGGCTGGAAGGAGATGTTCGCCGAGGCGTTGGAACTCGGAAAGGAACGGGGCTGGAAATCGCTGGAGATTCGAAGTTGTGAAGGACGTCCCGAGTCGATGAGGAGTTCGATCCGTTTTTACGAACACACGGTGGATCTGCGCCGGGGAGAGGGCCTGTTCGGGGAGTTCGATGGAAGCGTGCGGCGGGCGATTCGGAAAGCGGAGAAGGCTTCCGTGAAAGTGGAAATTCGAACGGATTCCGCGGCGATGGACGCCTTCTATGGATTACAGTGCCAAACCCGGCGGCGGCACGGGTTGCCGCCGCAGCCGCGGTCCTTTTTCCGAGTAGTGCAGGAACGGCTTGTCAAGGCCGGACTTGCCTTTCTGGCGGTTTCAGAGTATGAGGATAGACCAGTCGCCGCGTCGCTATTCGGTTATTTCGGGAAGCGGGCGGTTTACAAGTTCGGGGCTTCGGACGAGAGGTTCCAGCAACTCAGGGCGAACAATTCGGTGATGTGGGCGGGGATGCGGCAAGCCATGCGGCTGGGCTGCGAGAGCATGTCCCTCGGACGCACCTCGATGGCGAATGAAGGGTTGCGCCGGTTCAAGACGAATTGGGCGGCTCTCGAGCACATGAAATCTTATACGAAATACAGCCTGCGGCGGAACGACTTCGTCGAGAAACCGGATCTGGCGCACGGCTGGCACAATTGGGTTTTTCAACACCTGCCGCTGGCGGCGAGCCGGCTGATCGGCGCGGCGCTTTACCGGCATATCGCATGAATCTACCGACGCAGCAACGGATCCCCCGTTTTCTTCCAACCCTGACCAACCCTTTGGCAACACTAACCGAAAGGTTCGCATGAACCCAAAAGACGCAACCAATCCGGGCGGCGGCCTGAAGGCCCAAGACGTGGCCTATATTCTGTTCCGGCAGAAGTGGAAGATCATCCTTTGCACCCTGCTGGGGATCGGCGGCGCGGCCGCGGTGTTTGTGTTGCAGCAGCCTTTGCCGCAATCGGATGCCAAGCTCCTGGTCCGCTACATTAACGACATCAAAGCGCCGGTGAATTCGCTGCCGGACGGCACGATGGTCCGTTCGCCAGATGCCCGCGGCGAAACGATCCTTAATTCCGAAATGGAGATTTTGCGGAACGCGGACACCGTGCGGGCGGCGGTCAAGGCGGTGGGGGCGGCGCGCATCGTCTCCGACCAGCCGAGCGACACCAATGCGACGAGCGGCGAAGCCCTGGCCATGGGGCAGGTGCTTCGCAACATGACGGTCGGGGTCGGCCGGAACAGCAGCGTGATCAATGTGAGTTTGAAGCATCGCGATCCGCAGGTGGCGCAGGAAACCTTGTCGCAGATTATCACCGAATATTTGAGGCGTCATGGGGAGGCTCACCGGCCTTCGGGCAGTCTGGAATTCTTGACCGCGCAGGTGGACGATGTGAGGAACCGGCTGACGGAGGCGGAGAATGCCTTGCGCGATAAAAAGAAGCAGGCGGCGGTGCTCTCGCTGGATCAGGCGAAGCTGGAAATCACCACGGAACTGAGCCTGATCCGCAAAGCCATATTCGAAACCGAAGGCAGTCTGGCGGAACGCGTGGCGCTGTATAACGAGGCGATGAAACGCCCGGCGGAGCTGGGGGCAACGACCAATGCACCCGCGGGGAGCGGCGAAACAAACCAGGTGGCGACGGCGGCTGCGACCACGACCAATGCGGTGACGAGTGCAGCCAGCGAGACGAATTTAGCGGCCGCAGCCACTCAACCCGCGACCAACACGGTGGAGGAGGCGGAGGCGCCGGAACCGGAAATGCCGTCTCCCACGGTCCTCGCGGGCTATGAACGACTGAACCAGCAGCTCGCGAGTCTGAAAGCGGACGAACTGCGGCTCCTGGCGACATGGAAGCCGGGAAGCCGGGTGATTACCCAGCATCGCCAATTGATCGAGGACACCGAGCGTTCGATCAAGGAATTGGGCATCGATCCCGCCGCGCTCGTGGCGCAGCGGCAAAGGGGTGCCGCCCGGCCGACGACGGCCGGTGCGCCTGCTCCCGCGACGGCTGCCAATCCGGCACCGTCCCGTCCCATCATTCCGGTTTTCGATTATCAGGCGGCCCGGGAACAGATCCAAGGCTTGAACGGGAAATTGCAGGCTCAACGGCGGCAGCAGGCGGATGTGGTGGCCCGGGCGAACCTGATCGATGGGTTGGAGGTGCAAATCCTCGATTTGCAGCGACGAAAAGACGGGTTCGAAAAGAGGCTGGCGTACTTGACGGACCAGCTTGATCGGGCGCGTGTCGAGGAGACTCTGGACGTGGCGAAGATCAACAACATCAGCGTGGTGCAGGCCGCCGGGTTCTCCGGGCGGGACACCAAGAAATTCTACCAGATGATTGCCCTTTGCATCGCGGGCGGTCTGGCAGTGGGGCTGTTGCTGGCGTTTGTTTCGGAGCTTTACCTCGATCGGACGTTCAAGCGGGCGAAAGAGGTCGAGGCGGCGCTCAAACTGCCGATTTTCGCGGCGATCCCTGATTTTGGAGCCAATGGACATTCCATGCTGAGGCTGCCGGCGCCGACCGACGGACGGGCGTTGCCGGAAGTGACAGGCTTTTTCGACGGGGAAGTGCAGCCGTGGGATGAGAACGATCCGATGCTTCCGTATTACGAAGCGTTGCGCGACCGGGTAGTCATGTCCTATGCCGGGGATCTGCACAAACCGAAGATCGTCGGATTGACGAGTTGCAACAAGGGGGCCGGCGTGACCCGCCTGGCCACCGGGCTGGCCGCGGCATTATCCCGCGATGTCGAAAGGAACGTGCTTTACATCGGCCTCGAGCGGAACAAGGTGGCGGTGACCTTTTTCGCAAAAGGGCGGCCGAATCCCGGATTGCCGGACGAGACACCCAAGGGGGCCGACCACGCGCTGGTGCGCCAGAACCTGACTGCGCTAGCCACCACGGGCCGGAGCGTCAACGGTGCAAGCATCGTGCAGAGTTTCAGCGACCTCCTGCCGAAGTTGAAGGCGAGCGATTACGATTATATCATTTTCGATTTGCCGCCGATCGACCAAACCAGCGGTTCGTTGCGCCTGGCCAGCCAGGTGGAAAGGACGCTGCTGGTGATCGAGGCCGAGGAAACCGACCGCGAAAAGGTGGAGCGCGCCCAGAAGCTGCTCGCCTCATCCCGCACCAATTTAGTGACCGTTCTGAACAAGACGCACACCTATGGGCCCAAATCGCTCAACCAGGATATTTGAGCCCAATCGTCCGATCCCCCGATCATTTTGCCTTCGTCTGAAGGCAAAGCCCCGCGTGTAGGCGCGCGTGGCAAAGTCGGCTGGCGAAACGCGTCAGCAAAAGTCCCGGCGTCGGACGCCGCCCGAAGCGGCGCTCGACGCGCAAATCGCGCCATGGAGGGCGGACAAGCCCTGCATGCGGATTTCTCGCAGGGCAACCCACATCTCCCCTTGTCCCTTCTCCGCCGTTTATATTACGACGCGAAGCCGTTCATTCCTGCCCGGCTGCGGTTGATGCTCCGCCGAGTGCTGGCGAGGCAGGCCTTGGAACGATCGCGGGCCGTCTGGCCGATCGATCCGTCCGCCGCCCGTCCGCCGGCCCGGTGGGAGGGCTGGCCTGGCGGGAAGAAATTCGCGTTCATCCTGACGCACGACGTGGAAGGTGCGCGTGGGTTTGAACGAGTGGAACGCTTGCTGGAGCTGGATCGACGGCTTGGGTTTGCCGGTTCCTTCAATTTTGTGCCTGAGGGCGAGTATAGGCTCTCGGCGGAAGTTCGAGCACGGATCGTCGACGCGGGCTTCGAGGTGGGGGTTCACGATCTGCGCCACGATGGCAAGTTGTATCGTTCGCGCGAAATTTTTCGAGAAAATGCGCGGCGCATCAACACTTACCTGCAGGACTGGGAGGCGGTCGGATTTCGTTCCGGGTTCATGCATCACGAGTTCGAGTGGCTGCACGACCTGAATATCGAATACGATGCGTCCGGCTTCGACACCGATCCGTTCGAACCGCAACCGGATGGGGTGGGAACGATCTTCCCCTTCATGATTCCCAGCCCGAAAGGCGGGAAGGGTTATGTGGAGCTGCCCTACACGCTGGCCCAGGATTCGACGCTTTTCCGGTTCTTGCAGCAGCGCGATATCGGGATCTGGAAACAGAAGCTGGCCTGGATCGCCAAACATGGCGGCATGGCATTGGTGAACGTGCATCCAGACTACATGGACTTTGGCCCTGGCGGCAGCGAGCACGATTACCCGAGCCGCTATTTGGAAGAGTTGCTCCAACATGTGCGGGCCGAGTACGAAGGCGCGTATTGGAATCCGCTGCCGAAGGATTTGGCGGGATTCTGGAGAAAGCACGCATGGGCAGCCTTTGCGCCACCAGCGGCCGCAGCCACACCGCCCCCCCTGGTTGTTCGATGATCGGAGTTATCGCAAATCCGAAGGAGCTGCGGATCGTGGAAGAGTTTTTCCAACTCTTCAAGACGCCGTGGGAACCGTATCGCGCCGGACGGACGTACGACGTTGTCATCGCCGGTCAGGATGCCGCGGCCGAAGCGCCGGGAGTCCGGCTTCGGATTGTTCATGGTGCGGAGGGGGGCGTTGCTCCATCCGCCACCGTGCCGCAGGCGCTGGCGACGGTGGAAGGCGAGGAGATTCCGCTCTACACGTCGGCTATGACCGGACCGGCGCCGGGGTATTGCGCGAAACAGAGTTCGCAAGCGACGCTGACCGTGCAGCTCGGCTACCAGCTTTGGGCTGAGATCGAGTATCTGCTGACGATCGGCCAACCCGCCTCGCATGCCGCAATCCCCACCTTGGATCGGCATATTCAGATTCTCCGAAAGTTGATGGTTCAGGCCGGATTGGTGGTGGTGGAAATTCCTCCGGCTCCGGCAGGGCGGCCGTTCATCTGCTGTTTGACGCACGACATCGATTTTCTGCGCCTGCGCCAGCATCGATTCGATCACACCATGGCGGGCTTTCTCTACCGGGCGACGGTCGGGTCGATCATCGATTGGACCACCGGGCGCAAGACCGTTGGAGAGATGAGCCGGAACGTCCTGGCGGCGTTGCAGTTGCCCTTGGTCCAGATGGGGGTGGCGGAGGACTATTGGGAACCCTTTTCGCGGTATCTGCAGGTCGAGGGGGGCAAGCCTTCGACGTTCTTTATTATTCCGATCAAGAACCGTCCAGGCTCGCCTTGCGGCCGGACCGACCATGCCAAGCGCGGCGTTCGCTACGATGTCACGGAGATTCCCCGCTACGTCAAGATGGTGCAGGAAGCCGGATGCGAGGTGGCGTTGCACGGCATCGATGCGTGGTCGGCAGAAGGTGCAGCGCGAGACGAATCGGCTCGGATGGCGTCCGTGACGGGAGAGCCGCCGGCGGGGGTGCGCATGCACTGGCTGTATTTCGACAAGGGTTCCCACGAATTATTGGACCGCGCGGGTTTCCAGTACGAATCGACTTCCGGGTATAACGAGGCGGCCGGGTACAAGGCCGGCACGACTCAGGTCTTTCGTCCTCTGTCTTCGACCCGGATGCTCGAGCTGCCGATGCATGTCCAGGATTGCGCGTTATTCTTTCCGGATCGCATGAATCTTCGCCCCGGGGAGGCGTGGGAGCTCTGCGAGCGGATCATGGATCACGCCGCGGAAGCCGGGGGAACCGTGACTTTGAACTGGCACGACCGGAGTCTGGTGCCGGAGCGGTTGTGGGGCTCGTTTTACGAGTCCTTTCTGAAGCGACTCGACGAGCGCGGCGCCTGGTTCGCCACCGCGAAACAGGCCGTCGAATGGTTCGGCAAACGACGCCAGATCCAGTTTCAGAACACTCGTGGCGAAGGGGATGATGTGGTGGTCAGCCTGGCCGAGGTTCCGGCAACTCAGGAGGAGGATGTGGCATTGCGATTAACCTGGTCGACCGATTCCGGGCAGTTGCGCCAGGTTGAAGCGGCAATCGGGGGCCGGCGCCATGTGCGGCTTTCACTTTCAGAGGGGGTTTCCCCAAGGGATTCGATTCGACATTCCGGGCCTTCGGGGGCTCGCGGAAAAGCGGAAATGGTCCTGGCGAATTAGCCGGTTTTCAGAAGTTTGCCTATGCCGAAAAAGGTGTGCATGGTGGCCTACACCTTCTACAAGAGCGACCCGAGGGTCCGCCGGGAGGCGGAAGCCTTGGCCGCGCGGGGGGATACGATCCACTTTATTTGCACGGAGGATGGCGCCTCGAAGGGCTCCGAAGAATTGATGGGAGTGCGTTTGTATCCCCTGGCCGTGGGGAGGTACCAGGGGGCCAGCACCCTGCGCTACATGCTCATCTACCTCTGGTTTTTCGTTAAAGCCAGCTTCCTGCTTGCCCGGCTCCATGTTAAGAATCGATACGATTTGATCCACGTCCACACCATGCCGGATTTTCTGGTCTTCACCGCTCTCCTGCCGAAATTGATGGGGGCGAAGGTGATTCTGGATGTCCACGATCTGATGCCGGAACTGTACATCTGCAAGTTTAAGAAGGCGGACAATTGGATGGTGCGGCTGATCACCTGGATCGAACGGTTGAGCATCCGATTTGCGGATCGGGCGCTGGCGGTGCATGTGCCGCATCGCGATGCGCTGATCCGGCATGGGAATCCCGCCAGCAAGTTCGAGGTCTTGATGAATGTGCCTGACCCGCACATCTTCAAAGCGAGGCTGAACGGTCACGTCCGGGCGGACAATAAGTTTCGGCTCGTTTATCATGGCACCGTCGCCCGACGGCACGGGCTCGAGGTCGCCTTGCGGGCCATTGGGCGGATCAAGGATCAAACGCCGGACCTGGAGTTTCTGGTCATTGGTCATGGGGACGACTACGAGCGAATTCAGGGCGTGGCGGCCGAGCTGGGGTTGGGCGCTATCGTGAAATTCCATGGACGGATGCCGCTCGAAAAGCTGCCGGCGTTTTTGAGCCAGGCGGATGTAGGGGTCATTCCGATCCTGTACGATGAGTTTACGCGGTACATGTTGCCGCTCAAACTGATGGAGTATGTCCATCTCGGGATTCCGTCCATCGTGACCCGCACGGAAACGATTCAAACTTATTTCGACGATCAAATGGTGAAGTTCGTGAAACCGGGCGACGAAAAGGAACTGGCGGATTCGATTCTGCAGCTCTATCGCAATCCGCAGGCCCGGCGGGATCTGGCCGGGAATGCGATTCGGTTTAACGAGAAATTCAACTGGGAGGCCCAGAAAGAGGGCTATTACCGTTTGGTCGATTCGTTGGTTGAGAATAATTAAGGTATGGGAACAAAAGTCTTGATTGTCGGTCTTGGGGAAGTGGGCGGTCCGCTGCGCGAAATTCTGCGGACGAAACATGAGACGCATGGGGTGGATATTCAGCCGGTGGCGGATATACCCCAGTGCGAGATCATGCATGTGTGCTTCCCGTACTTGGAGGACGCCAGATTCGTGACCGAGGTGGCGCGTTACATCGAAAAGTACAAACCCCAGTTGACGATTATCAATAGCACCGTCGGCCCCGGCACCACCCGGCGCATTTCGCAAAAGGCGGGGACCACGGCGCTCGCCTACAGCCCGGTGCGCGGCAAGCACGCCAAGATGCAGCAGGACATGATGCATTACGTGAAGTTCGTGGGGGGCATGACCTTGGAGGTCGGCCAGCGTGCCGCGGAGCATTTTGCCACGGTGGGGATGAAGACCCGGGTCGTGGGCACGCCGGAAGCAGCGGAGCTGGCCAAGCTCACCGAGACGACCTATTTCGGAGTCATGATTGCCTGGGCGCAGGAGGTGGAGCGGTATTGCCAAGCCGTCGGCGCGAATTACGACGACGTCATCTCCTTTTACGAGGAGATCGGTTTCTTCCCGCCGGTCAAATACTTCCCCGGGGTGATTGGGGGGCATTGCGTGATGCCCAATATTCGCATCCTCAAGCAGAATTTCACTTCGGGCATTTTGGACGCCGTGGAAAAATCCAACCAGATCAAGGTCGACAATGCCGGCATCGACGGCTGGAAGGGATGGCGGGCGAATTGATCGAATCCCGCCAATTGCCAATCAGCGGGTGTTGATGGCCAATTTTAGTTGGGGAACTTCAGCGCTTCGATCCGAGAGAATAGGCAAGTGGGCGGCGCCCGGAAGGCTCCGCCGATGATTAAATCAGACATGAAAAGCGAATCCGTGCATACCCTCGTGCTGGGCGCCGGTCCCTCCGGCCTCTCGGCTGGTTATGTGCTGGCCAAGGCCGGCCTGAAGCCCGTTCTGCTCGAGCGCGACAAGTTCTCCGGCGGGCTGATGCGCTCCCTGCACCACAAGGACTTTACCATCGATGTCGGCCGCAAGGAGCTGTATAATCGCCTGGCCAAAGTAGATGCGTTCTGGAGCGAGCTGCTCGGGTCCGATTATCGCGAGTATCCGCATCGGGGAGGCATTCTCTACAAGGGAGTAATTTTCGATCAGTCCCCGGCATTCCAAGGCGCGCGTCGGGGCCTCCCTTGGGGAATGTTCCTGGGCTGCGTGGTCGATTTCGCCAAGGCGCAGGTGTTGCGCAACGGAGCCAAACCCCGCAACGTCGAAGAATATTTTTATCAGAAGCGCGGGCTCCGCACGACGCGCGTGTTTTCGCAAGCCTTTCAGGAGAAATTGCTCGGCCGGCGGTGGGCCGACATTCCGGTTCCGGACAATCACACGAACGGCGATGACCGGAGTCTGGCCGCGACGATGAAAGCGGCGTTCGAACGAACCTTCTCGAAGAAGGAGGTCAATACGTACAAGGGCATCTGGCGGCACCCGGCGGAGGGAACCGGCCAGATCATGGATGCGCTGGCGAAGGGCATCACCGAGCACGGCGGCCGGATTTTCAACAGCGTCAAGGTCACCGGAATCAAGACCAGGCCGAATGGGGTGGAAGCCGTCACGGCGGAGATCGGCGGCGAAGCCATCGAATTCAAGCCGCAATACCTCGCGTCGAGCATTCCGTTGGAGTTGCTGGCGCAGTCCGTCCTCGGCAAGAAGCCGGATCCCAAAAAGTCGTCCGTGTTCCGGAAACGGACGTCGATCCTCGTTTACCTGTTCCAGAACAGCCCGTCGATGTTCCCGCAAGCCTGGCTGAACGTGACCTGCCCGGATACGCGAATCGGGCGCATTACGAACTACTCGAATTTCAATGGGCGGATGGTGCCGGAGGGCAAAAGTTGCATCTGTTGCGAGTATTTTTGCTACGACGAAGAGCCGCTGATCCAAGAAAACGATCAACAGTTTATCGAGAAGACGATCGAGTATTGCCATCGCTCGAAACTGATCGATCGGACCAAGGTTTACGACACGCTCGTGCTGCGCCTGCCCGGCGCGGACGCCTCCCAGAATCGGGACAACTGGATGAATCCGGCTCGCATGGCCTTGCTGAACGAGCTCAAGCCGTTCGAGAACCTCTATTTCATCGCCCGCACCGAAACCGATTTCGCCAGCCTTGCCGGGATCGAGGCGGCCGAGGCGATCCTCTCGGGCCAGCGTGCCGATTTCGACCGGCGGATCGATCCCGCCGAGCTCGGGCTTCGCAGCGAGCCCAAGGCTTTCGAGTTCAAATGCCCGGTGCCGGTCCCTTAAGGGATATGGATCGAACCGAGCTTCTGAGATTCTAGCAGGATGCCTCCCATCGTTCCGTTATTCCTCTGCTTCCTCTTCATCGCTTATCTGTTCTGGCGCGATGATCGGAAAAGCCAGGGCATAAGCTGGGCCATCGCCCTGCCATTATGCTGGCTGCTCATCATTTCGAGCCGGGCCGTCACCCAATGGCTGGCTTTCGCCGGCATTAACGTCGGCGGAACCTCGATCGAGGAGGGGAGCGCGGTCGACGCGACGATTTATTTTACCATGACGATGCTGGGGATCAGGGAGCTGTCCCGGCGGGGGGTTCGCTTTGCCACGATCCTCAGTCAGAATCGATGGTTCGCGCTTTATTTGGGATACTGCCTCCTCGCGATTGTGTGGTCGGACTTTCCCTTTGTGTCGTTCAAGCGATGGATCAAGGGCTTGGGGCACCCCGTGATGGCCTTGTTGGTGTTGACCGAATTGAATCCGGTAAATGCCCTGGTGCTGCTGCTAAAGCGAGCGACGTACGTGGTGGTGCCGTTGTCGATTGTCCTGATCAAGTATTTTCCGCATATCGGCCGCACGTTCTCGGAATGGAATGGAATGGCCCAAAACACCGGTGTGGCCGGGAACAAAAACAGTTTGGGATACGATTTGATGATCCTCACCATGTTTCTGGCTTGGAACTGGATCCGCGCGCGCCAACTGCCGCCGGGGCGCGAGCGGCGCCGTGAGATTTGGTTGAGCGTTTTCTTCCTCGTCATGATCGCTTATCTGTTCAAGCTCGCGCCCAGTTCCACGGGGATCATCTGTGCGTCGCTGGGCATTACGATCATGCTTTTGCTCGGTTTTCAGTCCATCCAGCGAAAAGCGACGGGGCCGGTGGTTGTGGCGCTGCTTTCCATGATCCTTCTGGCCCATGTGATGTTCGATATTTTCGTTCCGGTGTTTCATGCGCTGGGCAAGGACGCCACGCTCACCGGGCGCACCGACCTGTGGGGCTACGTTTGGGAACTTCGGGGAAATCCGGTGGTGGGCATCGGGTTCGAGAGCTTCTGGCTGGGGTATCGCAGCCAGGCCTTGGCGGACATCTATTGGTGGAAGCCGACGCAGGCCCACAACGGATACTTGGAGACCTTCCTAAATCTGGGTGGGATCGGGTTGTTCCTGCTGCTTGGATTGCTGATGGTCACGTTTCGGAAAGGGCGACGCCAGCTCTGGTCGGACCCCTTGACCGCCCGTTGGAGGCTCGCGCTTTTACTCACTTTTATCGTGTATAACTGGACCGAAGCCGGGTTTAAGGGATTGCACCTGGTGTGGTTCATGTTCTTCCTGATCGCCCTGGATTATCCGCGGCGCGAGGTGGTGGAAGCTTCGGACGAACAGACGGAGACCGAGACGGCGGAATCGCAACGATCGCTGTCCTGGGCGCCGGCTTGAGATTTAGATTGGTGGATTCTTGGCGATGGTGTGGCATACTCCTTGCTTCGCGATGTTGCCTATGATGTTTGAGTCTCGTTTTTGCCTGATGCCCCGCGGCGACTCCCGCCGGCTGGGAATTTTCAGGCGTATTTCCGCGCGCATTCCGAGCTGGAGCGCATTGATGCTGGTGGCTTTGGTCTTTTCCGCTGCCGACAACACGGCGGCTACGATTGCCGCCGCAAGCACTTCTCGCGAACATGTAGGGAGTGCGGTGGCATTGGCCCGGGATGGAGACACGGTGGAAATTCCGGAGGGAACCTCGACATGGACCACGGCGCTCATCATCAACAAGGGGATTACGGTTCGAGGCGCCGGTCTCGACAAAACGATCATTTTGGACAACGTGACGGGCACGCAAAACGATCAGCAAGCGGTATTTGCGTTTGCGACGGTGCCCGGACGACTGTACCGGTTGTCCGGACTGGAGATTCGAAACGGCAGCACGAGGAGTCCGGTGTATTCAGGCGGAGCCGTTCGGGTTACGGGAAGCACGAAAACGTTCCGGATCGACAATTGCCGGTTTTCAATGCTGAAGAATCGAGCGATTTACATCGTGGATGCGGCCGTCGGGGTCATCGACAACTGCGTGTTCGATCTGGATCGGCAACAGGGTCTGGCCGTTTTTCATCGGACGTGGGGTGGGCATTCTTGGGGGGACGGTTCCTGGGCTGAGCCGGTCGATTGGGGCAGCACGAACGCGGTTTACATCGAGAGCAACTTCTTCACCGCTCCCGGGGGGAATCATCCGGCCGTGCTGGATTCCTACGGCGGTGCCCGCTGGGTCTTTCGGCACAACCGGCTGCGCGATTGCATCGTGGGTGTGCATGGAACGGAAAGCACCTCGCGTTACCGCGGCACGCGGAGTTTTGAATTGTATAAGAACGAGTTCGTCGACAGCACCGCGGGTGGCGCTTCGGAAGCGATTCACTGGCGAAGCGGGACGGGCGTGGTGTGGAGCAATACCGTGACCGGAAATTTTCGCAATTTTGCGCAAGTCATCAACTATCGGGCGACCGATCATTTTCCGGATTGGCCAGGAGCGGATGGGACTTCCGGGTGGGATCTGAATGACCCAAGAATCTACGCGGAAGGGACCCACAACGGAACCGCGAACGCCAAATTCCTGCGAGTGGAAGGCGCGCAATGGACTCCGAACCAGTGGGCCGGATTTACGCTGCGAAATCTGAACGCGGAACGGTTCAGTTGCATTACCTCGAACACGACCGATTCCATCTATTACACCGTCGCCGCGCAATCCGCGATGATGGCCTTCAACGTGGGCGACCAGTATCGCATCGTGAAGGTTCTCGCCCTCATCGATCAATGCGGTCGTTCGACAGGTGATCTGCTATCGGGGCAAGCCCCGCAACCGCGCTGGCTGAATCAGGTTCTCGAGCCGATTTATGAGTGGGGAAATTGGATCAATGGCCAGAATGGGCAGGTCATCACGAAGTTCACGACGATTCGCGAAGGAACCGATTTTCTGAACGATACGACCAAGCCGGGGTATGCCCCATTGATCTTCCCGCATCCGTTGGTCGACCAAAGCGCGACTCTTCCGAGTATCGATCCCCCGACCAATCTGCGAGTTTCCAAGTAAGCCCTCTCCGGGCCGGGGATCTTCATTAAGGTAACGCAAGCCGGCGGCAATTCCTGCCGGCTTCGCGAAGGTCAACCCTGATCGAGCCAGCCCGCTTCGTTCAGGGTGACTCGTTTCGACACGCACTATGCCAGCAGGCCAACCGAGTCTGGAAAACGATCCATCGATTGCTCCTTCTTCCTTGAAGAAGCAGCTTGGACCCCGGGCGGGAGATTCAAGCGTTTCCAATCGCCGCACCTTCCAAACCTTCGCGCTGGCTGTCTTCTCGGCGGTGCTGATCGCATCCGTGCTGAGTCATGGGATCGCGGCTTGGGTGTCGCTGTCGCGCGGCACCCCGACCTATCGGCGGATCGGTCCCGAGACGGGCGGGCAGTTATTCGCCGCCGGTTCATCATTGCTTCAGTTCGGGCTCGACTGGCCGCAATTGTGGCCAGTGCTTGGGCAGGGGATCGAATGCTGGGGAGTGGGCGGCTCTACTCCGAGCGAGTGGGAAGTGTTCCAATCCTTCCCGGCCAAGCCCGAAGGGGCGATCATCGGCGTGTCGATCTACGACCTGAACGAGTATCATCTTTGCGAAGCCCGGGCGGATTTGGTGCCGCTTCTCCGAACTATCTCCGACCTTTGGAACTCGGGTTCGAGTTGGGAGTTTTCGAAACGCTTGTTGAGCCAGTATCCGCTCGCCTATCTTCGCCAGGCTTTTCCCACGGCGGCCCGGTCTGACGCCGTGTTGGTCGGTCTCCGCAAAAAGCTCCGCGAATTGCGGCCGGCCCGAGGGAGCGCCGATGACCGCGCGCTGGGCGGAGTGGTGCTGCCCGGTTCAGTGCTGCAATTCGGGGAAGATAAGGAGAAAGTCAGCGATTGGCCGGCAGGCAAGAAGCTGCGCCGCGGAGCGCTGATGCACAGTCACATTCAGGGTCGGCATGCCTTTGAGGGGCCCAAGCGCCTGGCCTTCGATCGGATGATGAAGCGGGCGATCCAGTCGGGACGCACCATCGTCGCCGTCATGCCGGTTTCGCCGGCTTATTACGAGGCGTTTCCGGATCCTGCGGCCAAAGCGGCGTTCGAGGAATTTCTGCAGGAGGTCGAGCGCAATTACCAAGGGATCACTTTGATTCGCCTCGACCGACTCACGACGCTGGCTTCAAACGAGTACTACAGCGATCTGGTTCATCTGAATAGCGCCGGGCGACGACTGGCGACGGAGGCCTTCCTGGCACAACTGAATTCCAAGCCCATTTCCGAATGATTTTTACATCGTTCGAATTTGTCCTTTTTTTTATTTTTGCGCTGGGTGTGCGGAGCGTTATCCGCGATTTCTCCATCGAGAAGAATTTCTTATTGGTGGCCAGCTACGCGTTCTACATGAGCTGGAGCGTCCCGTGCGGATTTTTGCTGCTCGCGACTTCCCTGGTGGATTACGCCGTGGGCGCGGGTTTGGAGAAGCTGCGCGACGAACGGCAGCGCAAATGGCTGCTAGTAATCAGCATCGTGGCCAACCTCGGGGTGCTGGCCTTCTTTAAGTACGCCAACTTCTTTCTCGCGAATGCCGCGGCTGCGCTGAACGCATTCGGGATAGCGGCAGGGCCGTGGCACTACGATATTATCCTCCCCGCCGGGATTTCGTTCTTCACTTTTCAGAGCATGACCTACACGATCGAGACTTATCGGCGCTCGATCCCGGTCTGTCATAGTCCTCGCGATTTTCTGCTCTTCACGGCGTTCTTTCCCCAATTGTTGGCCGGCCCGATTAACCGCGCTAAAGACTTGCTTCCGCAATTTGGGCAGCGAGTTCGGGCCAATTGGTTCGATATTGAGACAGGGTTGGCGCAGTTCTGCCTGGGGGCCGTCAAAAAGCTGGTAATTTCGGATCAAATCGCTTCGTCGGTGGATTTGATCTTCAGAGACCCCGGACGTTACGATGGCATAACGCTGCTCGTCGGAGCTTTGGGATACGCCATTCAGATTTACTGCGACTTCTCAGGATACTCGGATATGGCGATCGGTTGCGCGCGCATGATGGGTTTCCGGTTCATGGAAAATTTTCAGATGCCATACAGCGCCGTGAACATCACCGAATTCTGGCGCCGCTGGCACATCTCGCTTTCTTCCTGGTTTCGGGATTATCTTTACATTCCGCTGGGGGGGAACCGCAAAGGTCCCGTGCGAACGTACGTGAATCTGCTTATCACGATGGTATTGTGCGGGCTTTGGCACGGGGCGAGTTGGAATTTCATCTTTTGGGGCGGCATGCATGGAGTGGCCCTGGCCATTCACCGCCTTTGGAGCCAATGGCGGGGTGAGGCTTCAGAATCGGCGAACGCAGCGCTGGCCTTCCTCTCCAACATCGGTGCTCGCGTTGCGACGCTTTCCATCGTGCTTGTCGGCTGGATTTTCTTCCGCGCTCAAAGTTGGGATGCCGCGGTGATGTATCTCAACCGCATGGTGACGATGGCTCCGGACGGAACGCGTCTCGTCGCCCCTCAGATTTTGGGGGCACTGGCCGTGGTGGTGGCCGCCCATCTCGCGATCCGCAAAGATCGCAACTGGGCGCATGAAATTCCCCAGAGTCCGCTGCCGGTGCGAATCGGCGCTTATGCTTCGGTAGCGGTCTTGCTGAGCATATTTGCCGCTGCGGAAGTCGCTCCATTCATTTATTTCCAATTCTAGCCATGGCAGGGCCGATGAGTAGTCAGAGGAGAGGAGGCCAGATCCTGGCACCGCAGGATCGCATTCTGGTCACTGGCGGAAGCGGCTTCATCGGGGCCAAAGTGGTCGAAGTATTGCTTGGAATGGGATTCGAGAGGCTGCGCTGCTTCGTCCGCCCCTCCAGCCGCCTCGGAAGACTGCAGGACGTGCTGAAGGGACTCGGAGCCGAAAGCAAGGTGGAGTTGGTGCAAGGGGACCTGCTTTCCCGCGAGGATTGCCGGAGGGCGGTCGAAGGCGTTTCGGTAGTCTATCATCTAGCTGCGGGGATTGAAAAGTCGTTCGCCGGCGCTTTCATGAATTCAGCGCTGGCCACTCGGAATTTGCTGGAGGCGTTCGGCGGCACCGGCCTCGCCCGCCGATTCGTAAATGTCGGTTCCTTTGCGGCGTACTCCAACATCAACCTGCCGCGTGGAGCGGTGCTGGATGAAGGTTGTCCGATCGAGCGTGCGTATCGCGATCGCCACGATGCCTACGGCTTCGGCAAGATCAAGCAGGATGACGTGGTCCTGGAATACGCGCCGCGGCTTAAAGTGCCTTACGTCATCCTTCGCCCGGGATCGGTGTTTGGCCCCGGGAAGCCCGCGCTGACCGGCCGTGTCGGAATCGATACCTTCGGAGTGTTCCTCCATCTCGGCGGTTCGAATCGCATTCCCCTGACTTACGTGGACAATTGCGCCGAGGCCATCGTCCTGGCTGGATTGGCTCCGGGTATCGATGGCGAAATTTTCAATATCGTGGACGACGATCTCCCGACGAGCCGGGAACTGCTGCGGGCTTACCGCAGCCGCCGCCGATTTTTTGCCCTGCCGGTTCCCTATTTTTGCACCCGGCTTTTATGCGGAGCCTGGGAGGCCTATGCACGCTTCTCGGGCGGGCAGTTGCCACCCGTTTTCAACCGCCGGCGCTGCGCATCCGAATGGGGAGGGAACCTGTATTCGAACCAGAAATTGAAGGAACGTCTCGGCTGGGCACCCCGGGTGCCGATGCAGGATGCGCTGGCCGCTTATCTGGGACAATTCGAGCCTGTCAATTCCCATGCTTAGAGTTGCGATTGTCGGCTGCGGCAAGATTGCCGATCAGCATGTGCAGGCGGTCGACCGCCTGCGAACGGCGCGCGTCGTGGCTGTCTGCGACCGGGAGCTCCTGATGGCTCGTCAATTGGCCGAGCGATTCAACCTTTCGAGTGCCTATGCCGATCTCGGCGAGTTGCTGCGCGTCGAGAAGCCCGACGTAGTCCACATCACGACTCCTCCCCAGAGCCACTTCAGTCTGGGGCGGCAATGTCTCGAGGCGGGTTGTCATGTGTACCTCGAGAAGCCGTTTACCGTAACCGCCGAGGAAGCGATCGGTTTGGTTCAATTGGCGGAAAGTCGCGATTTACGGATCACCGCCGGCCACAATCTTCAGTTCACGCTCGAGATGTTGGAGATGCGGCGGCTCGTCCGAAGCGGGTATCTTGGCGGTCGGGCGGTCCATGTGGAGAGTCATTTTCCGTACGGCCTCGACGATCCGACCTACATCGGGCCGGTGTTGGGGAGCAAAAACCACTGGGTGAGACAATTGCCCGGCCAATTGCTCCATAACATCATCAGCCATCCGGTCGCCAAGCTCGCGGAGTTTCTCGACGACGAAATCACGGAAGTCTTTGCGAGCGCCCAGCAGAGCGCGAAGCTAAGGGCCATGAACGGGCAGGATGTCCTGGATGAATTGCGGGTGATGATCCGTGACCGTCATGGCACCACGGCTTTCCTCTGTTTCAGCACTCAGATCAAGCCCGGCTTGAATCAGTTGCGGATTTGCGGGCCGAAGAATTCTCTCATCGTGGATCATTCGAGCGGCACGATCGTCCGGCACCGGGCGGGTTCGCACAAAAGCTACCTCGCGTATTTTGTGCCGCCGATCAAGGCCGGAATGGAGTACCTGCGGAACGGGGTGCGGAATGTGGCCGACTTTGTCCGGGGGCGGCTCCACCAAGATGCCGGGATGAAAGAGTTGATCGATCAGTTTTATTGGAGTATACGGATAAAGGGCGATCCGCCGATTCCTTATCGTGAGATCGTGCTGACCGCCCGGATCATGGACGAGATATTCGCGCAGATTTATCAGGAAAATGCCCTGCCGCGGCCCCAGCCAGCCCTCGCAACCGCATGATCAAATACGTCATTATCAGTCCCGCGCGCAACGAAGAAGCCAACATCGGACGGCTTCTCGATTCCGTCGTCGGCCAAACGCATCGTCCGGAACGTTACGTGGTTGTCGACGATAACTCAACGGATCGCACGGCCGAAATCGTGGCGGAATACGCGCGGCAGCATCCTTGGATCGAACTGGTTCGGCGCGGCGCCCGGGAAGACCGGAGTTTTGCCGCCAAAGTCAAGGCGTTCAACGCCGGTTACGAGCGGGTCAAGGATCTGGAGTACGAGGTGGTGGGAAACCTGGATGCCGACCTCTCGTTCGAACCGCAGTATTTCGAGTTTCTGATGTCCCGCTTCGAGCAGGATCCGAAGTTGGGCGTGGCGGGGACCCCCTTTACCCAGGATGACGGGTACGATTCGGCCACGGACAGTTTTGAAGGGGAGAACTACGTGGCGGGCGGATGCCAATTGTTTCGCTCCCAGTGTTTTCGTGAGGTCGGGGGGTATGTGCCCAACCGGGCTGGAGGGATCGATTGGATCGCCGTGATGGCGGCGCGGATGAAAGGCTGGAAGGTTCGATGCTTTCGGGAGAAGCGTTTCCACCACTACCGCCCGCTGGGCACGGCCGAGAAAAGCAAATTGCGGGCGAGTTTCGAATACGGCGAACGCGCTTATTACCTGGGGGGATCCCCGCTCTGGCATTTGTTTCGGGTGGTGTACCGCATCCCGCGAAAGCCGTTCCTGGTCGGAGCGCTGGCCCTGTTTTGGGGTTATTGCTGGTCGGCCCTCACTCGCACGCACAGGCCGGTGAGCCGTGAGATGATGGAGTACCACCGCCGCGATCAAATGAGCAAACTAAAGACCATTTTCTCCGCCCTCCTGCAATTCAAGAAGGTGGATAGCTTTCAAGTCGGCACTCAGGCAGAACAACCCAGATAGAGAAACCCTTTCGCCGGCCTCATCTTCCGGTGAAAGATCGAACAAAATTCACCGTTACTTTTCCATCCCTTCCCACCCACGTCCGCGCGCTGCGGAGGGAGGCGGATGGGGCCACCCAAAACAAATTACAGATTATGCAAACGAATACGCAAAGCGATCCATTCTTCATCGAGTACACGTCGGACGAAGCCATCCAAAAATATACGAAAGCGACCGCCGGGTATGGCATCAGCTTTCTGTTGGAGAACGATTACAAGGAAGTATACATGAACGCCTTGAACCTCATCCCGGCGGAAACCCGCCGGCGAGGAATTCGGGTATTGGAGTTCGGCTGTGGCGGCGGGATGAACCTGGTCCATCTGCTATCCATTTTGGGGAAATCGGATACGAAGGTGGAGCGAGCGTTTGGAACGGACTTTTCGCCCGTCCTGATCGAGGCGGCCCGCAAAGAGGCCAAGACTTACTTGAGCGACAAGGCGCGCGTGAAGCCCGAGTTTTTCGTCGGCCTGAACGAAACTCTTGTGCAAGACCTCTCCGCGGGAACGGGCCTTGCCAAGGCCGAACTCGAAGGGTCGTTCCATTTTATTTTCGGCGTCAACACCTTCCGTTACTGCCACCGGGCCAAAAAGGAGCTGGATTGCACGCGCGACATTTACAAACTGCTCGCTCCCGGCGGAGTGTGCGTGAACATCGACATGAGTGATCGCTTCCTGTTCTTCCGGAGTGCCATCAAGAATCGGCTGGGCATCACGAAGGAGTCGGACGAGGAGTGCTTTATCCCGAGCCTCCAGCAGTATGTGACGCCGTTCGAGCAAGCCGGTTTCAAGGTTCTTCGCCAGGGCCACTTCTGCTGGATTCCCCATTCTGCCGGCCCCTTCATGTGCCGCTTTCTGCGGGCGATGACACCGCTATTGAACGGCGTCGCTTCGTCCAGGGCGATGCGATCCGTGGTGGTGGCGCAAAAGCCGGCTGCGGCGAAATAGCAGGGAGTTGGAAGGCGCCCCTGGGCAGAATCATGGACGAAGAAGCGTGGTTGTTGGGCGAGTTCGGCCCCGCCGGACCATTGGGTCGAGTCGCCCGAATTCTCGACTTTTTCGGCGTGAAATGGCGAGTCGTCCCGCCGGCCCAATTGCTCGCCGAGGTCGTCCCCGGGCCGTCGGCAAGTTCGAAAGTTCGATTGTTCGCATCTGCGGACGTGTTGGCGAAACTCCTAGCCCATTGTTCAGGGCAGCCAGCGGTGGCAGACTGGTGGCGTGGCACCGTTCATTCGGCGTTTGTCTCCTCCCATTCTGAAGTCGAGGGCTGGAACGATTTGTTGCGGCATCTCTCGCCCGGCTCGATCGCCGTGCCCTTTCCGGGCGGGAAGACTTGTTGGACAGTTGCCAGCGACCATGGGGAGTTGACGGGTCCGCTCACCGGTCTGGGGGTTTCGGGTGATCGGCTTCTAGGTCTCCCGGCGGTCGTGTTTCAAGTCGCTTCCGGCCTCGTGTCTCTCCTCGATTCGGGATCGGCTTCCGCCATGGTCCGCGGAGCCTGCTTGGGCGTTCCGATCATCCTCTCCGTCGCGGAGGTGCTGGATCTCGAACAGGAACTGGCGGAGCACAATTTCGATGTCCGCGGCCATCTGCTATCGGCCGCTCCCGTCGTGATGTATATCCGATGGGCGTTCCCGATGTCGGCCTGGCACGCGCCGGAGAACAATGCCTGCCTGATCATCGATGATCCATTGCTCAAACCGCAATACGGATTCGTGAATTACGATGAACTCTTGCGGCTGATGCTCCGGCATGATTTTTCCACCAATATCGCCTTCATCCCCTGGAATTGGCGCCGGAGCAGTTCGCGCATCGCGAAGATGTTCCGCGATCATGCGGACCGTTACTCCCTTTCGGTGCATGGCTGCGACCACACCGCGGGAGAGTTTGGGACTCCGGATATTGAACTATTGGCGTGGAAGGCTCGCCAGGCCGTCGAACGCATGTCTCGGCACGAACAGAGCACCGGCATCGCGCATGACCGGGTGATGGTGTTTCCCCAGGGCATTTTCTCCAACGCCGCGATGGAAGTGCTCAAGCAGAGCGGTTTTGCGGCGGCGGTGAATACGGAGGTGGTGAGCACCGACCCGAAGCCTCCGAAAGTCACCATTGCCGATGTCTGGAACGTCGCGGCGATGACCTATGGCGATTTTCCTCTCTTCACCCGCCGCTATCCGAACCAGGGAATCGAAAACTTCGCCTTCGACGTCTTGCTGGGCAAGCCCTGCTTGATTGTGATTCATCACGATTACTGCCAGGACCAGTGTGCGGGAATCACCCGGCTCGTCGACCAGCTCAATCGATTGGTTCCTCGTCCAGTCTGGCGGAGTTTGGGAGAAGTGGTTCGACGAGGCTACCGCCAACGTCAGGCGGCGCCGGGCCTGATGGAGATCGAAATGTTCGGAGCCGAACTCCGTTTGGAGAATCGAACCGGTTCGCGTTTGATCTACCGAATCCAAAAAAAGGAAGCCAGCGCTACGGCCATCCGGGAGATTCATGCGAATGGCCTGAAAATCGAGTGGTCCGCGTTGAAGGGACTTGCTCGATTCGAAGTGGCCTTGGAGCCGGGGCAATCCGCCGATGTCGCTATTACATTTCAGAAGTATGCGGGCAAGGTGTTAAGTAGCGAGAGCGCCCGGTCGAAGATGAAGACGATGCTGCGCCGGTACCTTTCCGAGGTCAGGGACAATTATGTCGTCAAGGCCAAGAGGACCTTCACGGCCCGCGGATCCAAATCCATGACCTCTGGCGAATCGATGGACGGGGTGAAGTGCTCATGACGACCAACGAAGATCGGCGAACGCGGCCAAGTCCTCCGCACGATCCCGTGTTGGAGCGGGTCTCTGTGGCGTTGGAGTCGTTTACGCGCTGGCTTGAAGGTTACGGGGAACTCTCGTGGGACCACCAAAGCTTCTTCGCGGGACCGATCGGCAGCCGGGCCAAGGAGTTCTACTACACAAAGGGGCGGCTTCTGGGGACGGCCGCGGTTGCTCCGATGATCTTCTGCGAGGCGTTTGTGCCTTCCGCGCGCCGCTTGTTTCACAAGCCGATTCGCTTCCCGATCGCCGATGCGCATTACGCGATGGGGTTCGGCTATCGCTATCAAACCGCCGGTGAGCCGAAGGATCTCGCCAAGGCCGAGCATTTTATCGAAGTTCTCGAAACGACGCGCTGCCCCGGATTCAGGGAGTTTTGTTGGGGCTATCCGTTCGACTGGGTGACCCGGAACGGCACCATCAAGGCTCAGACGCCGCTGATCACGAGCACGCCCTACGTTTTCGAAGCCATCCAGCAGGTCGACTCGCTCAGCGCGGTGCCGCACCGGCGGGAACTCTTGGAGTCGATTGCCCGGCATGCGACCACCGACATCAAGGATTTTCCAGTGTCGTCGACCGCCAGCACCTGTTCGTATCATCCGGACGAAAAGGGTGGAGTGATCAATGCCTCGGCCTATCGCGCGTTCATGCTGACGGCGGCGGCAAAAGCCCTCGAGCGGGAGGATTACTGGACCATTGCCGAGAAGAATCTTAACTTCGTGCTCGACCACCAGAATCCGGATGGTTCTTGGTACTACGCCGTCGATGGCGTTCGCGATTTCGTCGACCACTTCCACACCTGCTTCGTCATGAAGGCGCTGGCCAAGCTCCATTCCTTGACCGGCCATGCTCGGACGTTGGAGGCGCTGGCCCGGGGCGTTGCCTACTACCAACGGCATCTGTTCGACGCCGAGGGGCTTCCTCAACCTTTTTCCAAGGCTCCGCGCCTCACCGTTTACAAACGGGAGCTCTACGACTGTGCGGAAGCCATCAATCTTTGCCTGCTGCTGCGCGACCGGTTTCCACAGTTGGACGCAAATCTCGGTGCTGTCGTCCGGGATATCGCGACCCACTGGATCAAGCCGGACGGCTCGTTCCGGGCGCGCATGCTCCATATCGGATGGGACAACGTTCCGATGCATCGCTGGGCTCAATCGCAGATGTTCCGCGCCTTGGCGTTTTACGAGTTCGAAACCAGCGGAGCATCGCGGAAGGTGCGAGATCATCATGTGCGGAATTTGCGGCCAGCTTAAGCTTGCGAGCCCCGAGCGCTCCGACCCGGAGACAGTGCGGCGCATGGCGGCGTCCATTGTTCACCGCGGCCCGGACGATGACGGCTACTTTTTCGATGGCCCGGTCGGCTTCGGCTTCCGGCGGCTCTCCATCATCGACCTTTCGGGTGGCCACCAGCCGATGTCCGACGAAGAGGAGTCGGTCTGGATCGTCTTCAACGGCGAGATCTACAATTACAAGGAGCTTCGCGCCGAGCTCGAGGCCAAGGGGCACCGATTCCGGACGTCTTCGGATACCGAAGTCATCGTGTATGGCTACAAGCAGTGGGGCAAGGACGTCTTCTCCCGCCTGAATGGAATGTTCGGTGTGGCCATCTGGGATGTCCGGCAACAGCGCTTGATCGTGGCGCGCGATGCCATGGGCATCAAGCTGATCTATTACAAAGTAGCCGATGGGCAGCTCCTCTTCGGCTCCGAAATCCGTCCTGTCCTCGCCGGGGATGGGGGAGCCAGGCCATCGGTGGATCCGGAAGCGCTCAATCTCTTCCTGCGCTTCCGATACACGCCTTCTCCGCTCACGCTGTTTCGCGGTGTCCGAAAACTGCCCCCAGGCAGCATGCTCGTCTGTGAGGATGGCGAGTGCCGTGAAGAACGTTGGTACAAATACACCCCTCTTCCATTCGAGAACCCGAAACAAGACGCCGAGGCGGAACATGAACTGCTCGATCTCTATCGCGGTGCCGTTCGGCGGCACCTGCTGAGTGATGTGCCCGTCGGCATCCTGCTGAGCGGGGGGTTGGACTCCGGCCTCTTGCTGGCCTTGATGAAGGAGGTCGGAGAGGATTGGCCCTCTTACACCGTCGGCTACGGTAGCACCTTCGAGGATGACGAGCTGGCCGAAGCCGCGGAGAGCGCCCGGTTGCTGGGAGGGCGGCACATCACCGTTCAGTTGGATCAGGGTGAATTCGAGCGTTCCCTCCCTGGGATCGTCCGATTTCTGGAGGAACCGATCACCGCTTCTTCGGTCGTGCCCATGTATTTTGTCTGCCAGCGGGCTCGGCAGGATGTCAAAGTCGTCTTGATCGGCCAGGGCCCCGACGAACTCTTTGGCGGCTACAAGCGCCACTTGGGCGTTCACTACGGGGGCTTGTGGCGCGAGTTGCCGTCAGGATTGCGTCGTCTCGTGGGCGGCGCCATTCGCATGCTTCCGCGGAACGAAATGCTGAAGCGCGGGGTCAATTCTCTCGCGGTGGAGGATCGGTTGAGCCGGTACCAGGATGTGTTTTCGCTGCTTCCGGCTGATGCCACCAGCGCCCTGTTTCGCGATGGCTTGCTCGACGGGCGTAACGGCCACGGACTCGTGGACTACTGGCGGGAACTGCTGCCGCAAATGGCCCACACCGACGAGCTCGGCGGATTGCAGATGCTCGAAATTCGTTCCTCTCTCCCGGATGAGCTGCTGATGTATGCCGACAAAATGTCGATGGCGCACAGCTTGGAGGCCCGCGTGCCTTACTTGGATCGCACCGTCGTGGAGTATGCTCAGCGGCTCGACGCAAGTTTCAAGATCCGTCGCGGCACGCGCAAATGGCTCCATCGTCGGGTGTGCAAAAACTTCCTTCCGCCGCAAATCATCAACCGAAAGAAGCGGGGGTTTGCCGTCAACGTGGTGGACGGCTGGCTCCACGGCGCTCAGGGTGGAATGCTCAACGATACGCTGCGCGACCCCTCTTCCCTGATGTTCCGCCTCCTCCGGCCCGAACCGGTTGCCGCGTTGCTGAACGATCACCAAAGCGGCCGCCAGGACAACTACAAAATCCTGTTCAGCCTCGTCATGCTGGAACAGTGGCTGCGGGCCACTGGGCCGGCGGCCGAAACCGCCTCCCACCCGGCCGCTTCTCTCAGCGTCTAGCAGCCATTTCCGTTCCTATGGAACTCAAGATTACCCAAACTACCAGTCGGATTCGAGGTCAGGATACAGTGTTGCCGGCGATTGAACTGCATGGCCGCACGATCCTCGTCGCCGGAAAATGGCTGAAGATCGCCACCGTGAAGGATGAAACCTTCGTCAATGGGGAGGTGTTGCCTGATCCTGTCGGGGCGGTAAACCGGCTTCGGGAGTGGAAGGGGCGTCCGGATATTTTTATTTTTCCTCAAAAATTTGCCGACCCGGAACCGCACTTCCCCTACTACTGCGAGCGGCACAATTTCGCGGTGATTCCAATCACCACCTACGACGATTGGCTCAAGAACCGCATCCGAAAGGACGTGAAGGAAAACATTCGAAGAGCGAAACGGGAAGGGGTCGAAGCCAGGGTGGTTCCGTTCGACGACACTTTCGTCGCGGCGGTCAAGCGGTTGTTCGACGAAACGCCCTACCGGCAGGGACGCAGGTTCTGGCACTTCAACAAATCGTTCGAACAGGTCAAAGACATCGTCGGGACTTATTGCGAGCGCGCGGAGTATATCGGGGCTTTTCTGGGCGATGAAATGGTCGGCTTCATCAAGATGGTTTACGTCGACAACTTCGCGAAGACCATGCATGTCATCAGTGGCGATAAATATCACAGTAAGCGGCCCACGAACGCCCTGCTTGCCAAAGCGGTCGAGGTGTGCGCCGCAAAGGGAATTGCTTACTTCGTTTATGGCGAATATCGTTTTTCCGGCAAGAAGACAAGTTCTCTGACCGAGTTCAAGCGCCACAACGGGTTTGAAGAACGGGAGTACCCTCGTTATTTCGTTCCGTTGACTTTGAAGGGTCAATTGGCGGTTCGACTCCGGCTTTATCGCGATCCGAAGACGTTTCTCCCGTTCGGATTGACTCAGTGGTTGCTCAAATTGCGCGCGTCGTATTACCAAAAGCAGCACGCCAGCGAAGCGGCGCTGGCACAAGCCCCCGCGCCGGCGCAAAGTTCGACTTAGAGTAAAGCTTGTTGCGATCCCTTGGAATTCACCGGGTGATCGCCTCCGATTCTGTAAAGATTTCATGCCTGGCATCGTCGGCATTCTGAGTAACTTGCCCGCGGAGTTGTGCGAAGTTTCGCTTCGTACGATGCTGGATTCATTGCAGCACGAGCCGTTCTATCTCGTTGATTCCAAGTCCTACGCATCGCAAGGTGCTTATATCGGCTGGTCGGCCCTGCCCGGAACCCTTGGTTCCCATCCACCAGGGGTCGCTGCCGGAGGCGCTGTCACCTTGCTGCTGACGGGAGAATTGTTTCAGTCCCCCCGGGCCAAACTATCACGAGCAGCATTGCTTGAGCATTGGCTGAACGCTTACTTGAAGGAGGGAATCCGATTTGTCGAACGGTTGAATGGATTGTTTGCCGGTGTCATCATCGACGCACGCTCCCGAACCTCGTACGTCTTCAATGATCGCTACGGCGTGGAGCGGTTATATTCGGCGCAGACCAGCGATGGTGTCTTTTTTGCTTCGGAGGCAAAAGCGCTGCTCCGGGTGCTTCCGGATTGTCGCGCTTTCGACAGCGAAGGAGTCGCGCAGTTTATCACTTTTGGATGTCAGCTCGGTCGCAAGACGCTGTTCCGCGGAGTAGAGCTTGAATCAGGGGCCAGCATCCTGGCATGGGACGGCAACCGGCTTGCGCGAGACGTTTATTTCCGACCTTCCGCTTGGGAGAGTCAAGAGGCGCTTCCTCCGTCCCGGTATGAAGTAGAGCTGCGGGAAAAGCTCCAGTCGGTTGCCCCTGCGTATTTTGACTCGGAGCTGCCGGTCGGCGTTTCTCTCACCGCTGGACTGGACACACGCATGATTTTGGCGGCGGTGGAGAAATTTAGCTCGGCGCCTCAGTGTTATACCTATGCGGGTGAGCACGCCACGACACTCGACGGCAGCATCGCGAAGGCGGTGGCCGGGCGGTTGCATCTGCCGCACCATCTGCTGCGGATCGAGCCGGATTTTTTCCGGGATTTTGGCCAGCTCGCCGACAAGACCGTTTACGTGACCGATGGCTGTGCGGGGGTGACGGGAAGCCACGAGATCTACATGAGCCGCAAGGCGCGGAAATTGGCTCCGATCCGGGTTACCGGCAACTTCGGGGGCGAGATTCTTCGAGGCGTCTCGACATTTAAGCCTCTTCCGTTGCAACGAACATTTTTGGCGCCCGGCCTCGAATCGGCGACTCAGAGCGCCGCAGCCGCATGGTCAGAGACCCGCCATCACCCGGTGACATTCGCTGCGTTTCATGAAGTGCCGTGGAGCCTATTTGGCACGATGGCGGCAGGACGCTCTCAACTGACGTTTCGCACACCTTATCTAGACAACGATTTTGTCGCCTTGGCCTATCGGGCGCCAGTCGAAAGCCGGGCGTCTCGGCTGCCCGGTTTGAATTTGGTGCGCGCCTTAAGTCCAGAGCTTGCCAGCATAGCAACGGACAAAGGTGATCTTGGGAATGATTCCGAATTCCGTCGGATTTGCCGCTCCGCTTGGTCCAAGTTCACGTTCAAGCTGGATTACATGAACAATGAAGGCTACCCCAACGCATTGGCACCGCTGGAGGGGCTCTTCCAATTCTTCTCCGCGAGTTTCGGACTCTTGGGCATCCATAAGCACCTTCACTACCGACGATGGTTTCGAACGCAGTTGGTTGAAACGGTGCGTGATCGGCTTGATCGCGCTGCACAACTCTCCTGCCTGGATAGGACAGGGCTGGCTGCTATGAGCGAGGCTCACGCAAGCGGCCGGAAGAATTTCGTGTTGGAAATCAATGCCGCCTTGACCTTGGAGGCGGTTGATCGATTGATGATGAGCAACTCCGCCAATCCTGGGCCTGACACGGTCCGCGGCGTCATGCGTTCGAAGGCTGATCATACTCTCGCGGCAGCTATTGCCGGATAGTCCCAACCAAGCTCAGCAGCATGAAGGATAACCGGTATCTCATAGTCGGCGGGACCAGCAAAGCCGGCACCACCTCGGTATTCAATTACCTTGCCGGCCATCCACAGATCACTCCAGCCCGGGCCAAAGAGACTCGATTTTTCCTGGATGCGGATTATCCACTGCCGTCGGAGCGGCGGTTTTCGACCCATGGAGCCGCCGAATACGACACGTATTTTCCGGCGGGGAACGCTCAAGCGTGGCGATTTGAAGCGACGCCGGACTATCTCCATTCACGCGGGACGGCCAAGAACATGCGGGACAGTTTGGGCACGGTCCGGTTCGTCTTCATTTTGAGGGAGCCGATTTCGCGATTACTTTCGTGGTATCGCTTTGGCAAGGCGATGAACGAATTGCCTTCCGACATCCACTTCGATGATTTCATCCAGCGTCAGGCCGCGCGCCAAAGCTATTATCCCGAGGGGCTGCCGCATCCCGCGCTTTGCGCGCTTCAGAGCGGGCGATATTCTGTGTATCTTAAATCTTTCGTGGAGGCGTTCGGCGGAGATGCCGTCCGCATTCTTTCCTACGATACCCTGAGTGAAAACCCGGCAGCTTTCATGTCATCGCTCTGTGAGTTCGCCGGCATTGATGCCTCTCTCTACGCGAACTACAATTTCGAAGTATTTAACAAAGGCCGCCAGGTCCGTTTCCCGAAGGTTCATAAATTCTATACAACCTTTCTCCAACAACTTCGCAGCGCGGTCCGTCCGCTGGCTCCAGTGCGAAAGCTCTTTCTTCTGCTAAAGCCGGGGGTTCAGCGCTTCTACACGCGGGTCAATGTCACGGAAGATGACTCGCTGGTCATGTCCGGGGAGATCAGGCGTTTGGTCAGGGAGTATTACGCGCACGAGCCTGAAGCTTTGAGCGAGCTGTGCGGTTACCGTCCCGCGTGGCAGGTGCCCCGACAGTTTGCTTGAGTCACGAAAACTGGTCTTGCTATCGAGGGAATTCCTCCCGGCACATATTGATGGCGCACACCACTGTCCAAGTCGAATCTCCGGCCCGCTTGCCCGGTTCCAGCGCCGGCGGGAAGAGTCTCGCGAAGGCAGTAACCAGCGTCACTCGTCAAGCTGCCGCAGTCGTTCTCGGCAAAGGAGCGTTCTTTTTAATCGGACTTGGCATCAACGTCCTGTTGGCTCGGATGCTGGGAGCGGCGGCGTTGGGGCAATACCAGTTGGGTTTGGTGGTGGCGCAATTGGCGAGCAGCTTTTGCGTTTTGGGGCAGGACAAAGGACTCATGCGGTACCTTCCTGTCCTGGAAGCTCGGTGTCCGGAGGCCAAGCGAACGCTCTTCATTCGAAGCCTCTCGTTTGTCCTCCTGGCTTCTTGTGTGTTCAGCGCAGTGTTATATTATGGTGCCCCATTTTTGGCGAATCACTACTTTCACTCAGCGAGCATGGTCACAGCATTGCGGGCTTATGCGTTCTACCTGCCTATTTTGGCGATGGTGACGCTTTCCGCGGCCGGGGTCATCGCGTTAAAGCGCGCCGACTATGCATCTTCCATCACCAATATGCTGTGGCCGGCCGCCAATCTGGCCCTGCTTGCCGCGGTAGCCTTTCTTGGCGGACAATTGGTCTCGGTCGTCTGGGTGAGAACCCTCTCGCACGCGCTGGCGCTGGGGTTCTTGGTAGCTTTCCTATTGCGGCAACTTCCGAAGCGAAGCGCTGCTTCGCCCGAATCGCAGCGATTCGCCGAGTTCCTGCGTTTCTCGTCGCCTTTGTGGTTGATCGGCCTCAGCTACTACCTGATCGGCCAGTTGGATATTATTATCCTGGGCTACTTTGTCGATGAGGAGAAGGTTGGTGTCTATTCCGTGGCCGTCCGGCTTTCGGCACTCGTCGCTGTCGGGATCGAAGTCGTATTGCCGATTCTGGCGCCGTTGTTCTCGCAACTACACGAAGAGAAGGATTTGCCTGCTCTCCGGGGACTGTTCGGTAGTGTAACCAAGTGGATCTTCTACGGTGCTTTGGCCGCTTGCGCGTTCCTCATGGTCTTCCGGGTCGAACTCCTGCGATTGCTCTTCGGGCCCGGCTTCACGGCGGGAGCCCCGCTCATCCTTATCCTTTGTCTGGGTCAGCTTTTTCGCTCGCTCGGCGGCCCTACCGGTCAGGTGCTGATCATGACGGGGCGGCAAAAGTGGGAAATCGCCAATACCGCGGTGTTGCTCATCGTGAATTTGGCATTGAATCTCCTCTTGGTCCGCCGCTACGGCATCCTCGGCGCGGCGATTGCCACCGCGTCGACGATTACGGTGATGAGCCTGGTCAAGGCAGTCCAGGTCTACTGCATTTACAAATTCCATGCCTTTACCCCCGGGCATCTCAAAGGCGTTCTGGCCATCGGGGCAGGGTGCGTGTTGGCGTTCTACCTCAGATTGTGGTTGGTGAGCGCTGGATTTGGAGCCATGGCGATTGTCGGCATTGCGGGAACGGTGCTTGTGCTCGTTGTTTGCGCCGGACTTTGGCTTCTCGGGTTCGATCCAGAGGACCGGATGGCCCTGTCCGCCCTGCGCCTGCGCCGGAAAGGTCGCGCGGCGCCATCCGAACCGGAGATTTGATTTCGCATGATTGTCGTTACAGGAGCAGTCGGATTTATCGGCAGCCGGATTATGGAAGCGCTGCCGCGCCGGGGCAGGCATTCCACTTTATTGGCAGTGGATCATCCTCTCGTTGCCTCCAAAAGTGCCAATGCTTTTCCTGGCATCCGGTTTGTCGACCATCTTGCATTTTTGCAGGAACTGCACGAGGGGCTGATCGCGCCTGAAATAATTGTGCATATGGGAGCATGCAGCAGTACCACGGAAACGAACTGGGACTACTTGCGTGATAATAACCTTGAGTATTCCAAGACCTTGTGGCGTTGGTGCGCCGAGCACAACCGCCGCTTGATCTACGCATCCAGTGCCGCGACGTATGGCGACGGGGCCGAGGGTTTCGATGACGAGCAAGACTTGGCTCGGTTGCAGCCGCTCAACTTATACGGCCGTTCCAAGCACGATTTCGATCTTTGGGTGCGAGACCGGGAAGCTTCGAAAGAAAAGCGCCCCGCTCAATGCGTCGGTTTCAAGTTTTTCAACGTGTTCGGGTTTGGCGAGGCCCATAAAGGCCGCATGGCTTCGATGGTCTTTCATGGCTACAACCAGATTCTGGCGACAGGCCGCGTGCGTTTGTTCCAGTCCCACAAGGAAGGCTATGGGGACGGAGGCCAGTTGCGCGATTTTGTCTACATCGAGCAAGTCGTGGATATGATCCTTCAGTGCATCGATCATCCCGAGATCAACGGCCTCTTCAACCTCGGCACCGGGCGCGCCCGCAGCTTCAAGGACTTGATCGAGGCGACCTTCCGGGCTCTGGGCCTCGTGCCGACTATCGAGTACATTCCGATGCCCGAGGATCTGCGCGGAAAATATCAATACTTTACGGAAGCAACGATGGCCAAGGCTGCGCGAGCTGGCTTGCGTTTGCGCGACATTTCGCTCGAGGATGCCGTGGCAGATTATGTGTCACGGCTTAAATCCTCCGCTCCCGCTTGCTAAAGTGGGCCACTCTCTTCGCCGAATCGTAACTGGAGCCGCATGAAAATATTGATTGCCAAACTGGGAGCCACGGGTGACGTGGTTCGGACCACCACGCTGCTTCGCCGGCTGGAGGGCGAGATTACTTGGATTACCGCGGCCAAGAACGCCGTTTTGCTCCAGGATATTCCGTTCGACTTGCGCTGTCTGTCCTGGGAGGAGCGCGAAGAAGCACGGGATTCCGAATACGACCTGATTATCAATCTCGAGGATACTCCCGATGTGGCTGGGTTCCTTGCCACCGTCCGGGCGCGTTCCACTTTCGGGGCTTACCTCGCGCCGGATAATTCGCTTCGTTACACCGATACCGCCAAGCGTTGGTTCGATCTGAGCCTGATCAGCGTTCATGGCCGCGAAAAGGCCGACGAGCTGAAGTATCGCAATCGTCATACGTATCAAGAGCTCCTGTTCGACGGTTTGGGGTTCCAGTTCAAAGGCGAGAGCTACGTGCTTCCAAATCCGCCGGCGACCGATCTCGTGGGCGATGTCGCGATCGCGGCGGAGGCCGGCCCGGTCTGGCCCATGAAGAAGTGGGCGTATTATTCCGAGCTGGCCGGGAAGCTCCGCGCCGAGGGGCTCACGGTCAACCTGCTGCCGAAGCGCGACACCATGCTCGAGCATCTCGGCGATGTCCGGGGGCATCGCTGCCTCGTCGGAGGGGATAGTTTGCCGATGCATTTTGCCTTGGGAATGGGCGTCCACAACGTCGCCATCTTCAACTGCACCAGCCCATGGGAAATCTGGGGATATGGAATCCAGACTAAACTGGTCTCTCCGCTCATCGGCGAATTCTTCTACAAAAGGACGTTCGATGAACGGGCGACGCGCGCGATCGGACTCGAGGAAGTCTACGCGGCCGTCCAATTTCATCTGCGCAAAACCGCCGAACCAGCCGCGGCCCGAGTGTGACCGACAGCCAGCCTGCCATCCTGCCCTCGCGCGCCGAGGGTGCTTGCGCTGCGGAAAGAAGTCCGGGGCATGAGGCCGCGCGCCGCGCATCCGCGGTTGCGGTCTTGACCGGCGGAGGAGACAAGCCGTATGCCATTGGCATCGCCACGGCGCTTTCTGCGGCCGGTTTGCCCCACGACTTGATCGGCAGCGACGAACTCGACGTTCCGGAGATTCGCGAGCTCCCGCACACCGTCTTTCTGAATCTCCGCGGGAACCAAAGCAACAAGGCCGGTCTTTTGCGCAAAGTCCAGCGGATTGTGCGCTACTACCTGCGGCTCCTGGCCTACGCTCCGCGCAGCAAAGCCAAGGTGTTCCATATCCTCTGGCACAACTACTTCCTGCACTTCGACCGAACGATCCTCCTTCTTTACTATCGCCTTTTCGGCAAGCGCCTCGTCTTCACCGCGCACAACGTGAATACGGAGGCGCGTGATGCTCGCGACACCGCGTTTAATCGGTTCACGTTGAGGCTGCAATACCGTCTGGTCGATCACGTCTTCGTTCATACGCAAAAAATGAAGGAAGAGGTGTTGGCCCAGTTCGGAATTTCTGACCGCAAAGTCAGCGTCATCCCTTTCGGCATCAATGAAACGAACCCGCAGACCTCGCTGACCCACGCGGAGGCTCGGAAGAGCTTTGGCTTTGGCGCGGAGGATCAGGTCGTTCTCTTCTTTGGGAACATCGCGGAATACAAAGGACTGCACCTGCTGGTGGAAGCGTTCTCGCAACTCGCTCCACGCGCGCCGCGTCTTCGCCTGCTGGTGGCGGGCCGTCTCAAATGCTCGCCGGTTTACGCACAGAACCTGCAAACGGCCATCGCGCAATCCCCCAACATGGATCGGATCACGTTGAAGACCGAGTTCATCGCCGATGAGGAAGTGGAGCGGTACTTCAAAGCCGCCGATGCCCTGGTTCTCCCGTACACCTACATCTTCCAAAGCGGTGTCTTGTCGCTCGGGTATAATTTCGGCCTGCCCGTCATCGCGGCCGATGTCGGCAGCCTGCGGGAAGAAATCGTGGAGGGCGAAACCGGTTTCGTCTGTCGTGCCGAAGATTCAAGCGATCTCGCCGCCAAGCTGGCTCAATACTTCGAAAGCCAGCTCTTTCGTGATCTGAGCACTCGACGGCAGAGGATTCGTGAATACGCGCGCGAACGTTACTCGTGGAAAACCGTGGCCGAAACCACGGCGTCCATCTACGCCCGTTTGGGAGTGCAATAAATGTTATGACATCTCCATCCGCGCTACAGCACATTCAAAAGTCCTTCGAAGAGGGTGCGCGTCTCCGGCTCCAGTTGGCCGCCGACCTTGGGCCGGTCATCGTGCAAGCGGCTGCGGCCGTTGTCCATTGCTTGCGAGAAGGCGGAAAGTTGCTGTTCTTCGGCAATGGCGGCAGCGCGGCGGATGCCCAACATTTGGCGGCTGAATTCGTCGGACGCTTCGTGCTTGAGCGGCCCGGCTTGCCCGCCATCGCGCTCACCACGGATTCCTCGATCCTCACGGCCATCGGCAACGATTACGGCTTTGACAAAGTCTTTTCGCGGCAGGTTGAAGCGTTCGGCCAGCCGGGCGATGTCGCCATCGGCATCAGCACCAGCGGCGGCTCCCCAAACGTCCTCGCGGCCATCCATGAGGCCCGGCGGCGCAACCTGAAAACCATCGGTCTCTCCGGCAAGGATGGAGGCGAACTCGCTCGCATCGTGGATTTTTCGCTGCTCGTGCCCTGTCGCACCACTGCCCGCGTGCAGGAGTGTCATATCACCATCGGGCATATACTTTGCGAACTCATGGAGCAGGAGATGTTTGCGAAAGCGGCGGCCTCGGCCGCCGCACCCGGTTTCGCTGTCGCTTGATCCGCGCCCCCATTCATGCCACGTTAAATTTTGCTATGGACTACCTATCGAAACTGGAAAATCAGAGCATCTACATCATGCGCGAGGCGTTCAACAAGTTTGACAACCTCGCCATGTTGTGGAGCATCGGCAAAGATTCCACCGTGCTCCTCTGGCTGGCTCGCAAGGCTTTTTTCGGGCATGTCCCGTTCCCCCTCGTGCATGTCGATACGACCTACAAGATCGCCAGCATGATCGAGTACCGGGATCGCATCGCCCGCGAATGGAAGCTCGACCTCGTCGTGGGCAAGAACGAGGAAGTTCTCAAGAGCGGAATGACCTTCCCGAACGGGAAAGCCACGCGCGTCGAATGCTGCGGAACCTTGAAGAAGGACGGACTCAAGGCCGTTCTCGAGAAGCATCACTACACCGGTGTGATCGTCGGCGTCCGGCGCGACGAGGAGCCCACTCGGGCGAAAGAACGCTATTTCAGCCCCCGCGACAAGAACATGGAGTGGAACGTCGAGGATCAGCCCCCGGAACTCTGGGATCAGTTCAAGACGGATTTCGACAAGGGCACGCACATCCGCATCCATCCGCTGCTCCACTGGACCGAGCTGAATATTTGGGAATATATCGAGCGCGAGAACATGCCCATTATTCCGCTGTACTTCGCCAACGAAAAGGGCGAACGTTACCGCAGCCTGGGTTGTGCGCCCTGCACTGGCGCCATCAAATCGCGCGCCAGCACCGTGCGCGAGATCATTGAGGAACTCCGGCTCACCAAGTCTCCCGAACGTTCCGGACGCGCCCAGGACAAGGAAAGCGAAGACGCGTTCGAAAAATTGCGCCGCGACGGCTACATGTAAATCGTTTCCAGGCTTTCCCTATCGCATGACTCCGTCGGAACAGTTGAAGATTGTCGTGGTCGGCCATGTCGACCACGGCAAATCCACTCTCGTGGGACGCCTGATTCACGATAGCGGCTCCCTCCCGGAGGGTAAACTCGAGCATTTGCAACGAGTGGCCGAACGGCGCGGTGTCCCCTTCGAGTGGGCGAATCTGATGGACGCCCTCCAGGCGGAGCGCGATCAGAATATCACCATCGATACGACGCAAATCTGGTTTCGCAGCCAGAAGCGCGAATATGTGCTCATCGACGCGCCCGGGCACAAGGAGTTCCTGAAGAACATGGTCACCGGCGCCGCGAGCGCGGAGGCCGCGCTGCTGCTCGTCGACGCCAAAGAGGGTGTCCAGGAACAATCCCGCCGGCACGGATACCTCCTCCACTTGCTCGGCATCCAGCAGGTCGCCGTCTTGATTAACAAGATGGACCTCCTGGATAACGCGCAGGAACGCTTCGAACTTCTCGAAAAAGAGTACCGCAAATTCCTTTCGAGCCTGGGGATCAAGCCGCGTTACTTCATCCCCATTTCCGCGAAGCTCGGCCACAACATCGTCCAGCGTGCGGAAGCCATGCCTTGGTTCTCCGGTCCGACTCTCATGGAGGCGCTGGATGCTTTTAAGATCGTCCCTCCTGCCCTCGATAAACCCCTCCGCTTCGTGGTCCAGGATGTCTACCGCTTTGACGAGCGGCGCATCGTGGCCGGCCGCCTCGAATCAGGCACCGTCAAGGTTGGCGATAGGCTTCTCTTCAGCCCCGGAGGAAGGGTGAGCACCGTCAAAGCCATCGAGCGGTGGAACTCCCCCCCGCCCAGTCAGGCGGCGGCGGGCGAATCGGTTGGCCTCACGCTCAGCGAACAGATTTTCATCGAGCGCGGAACCATCGGTTCCACCGAGCAGGCGCCTCCCTTCGAACTGGCTCGTCTAAAAGTCCGCTTGTTCTGGCTCGGCCGGGAGCCCTTCCGCAAAGGCCGGGCTTACAAGCTCAAACTCGCGACTCAGGAGGTCCTCTGCGAAATCGAATCCATCGATAAAATCATCGATGCCTCGACTCTCGATCCCATCCATCATTCGGACGGCGAGTACGTCGCTCGCCATGAAGTGGCCGAACTCACCCTTCATACCAAAAGCCCCATTGCCTTCGATCTCCATGACGCCATCGCGCCGACTGGCCGCTTTGTGATCGTCGATCGCTTCGAAGTCGCCGGAGGGGGCATCGTCGTGGACGACAAGTATCCGCATCGCACCGCCGATTCCCTGCACAAAAGCACCAATATCTTCTGGTCGGATGCGGAGATCACCGCGCAAGAGCGCACCCTCCGCAACGGCCATCCCGGGGCGGTCGTCTGGCTGACCGGCTTGACCGCCTCCGGCAAATCCACCATCGCCGCCGAACTCGAGCGCGCCCTCTTTCGCGCGGGCCGCCAGGTCTACGCCCTCGATGGTGATAAAGTGCGTCATGGCCTTTCCTCCGACCTCGCGTTCTCCCCGCTCGAACGCAAGGAAAACATCCGCCGGCTGGCCGAGGTCGCGTCCTTGTTTGCCGAAGCCGGCCTCATCGTCATCGTCGCTTCGATCTCTCCTTACCGTGCGGATCGCGAGCACGCCCGCTCGTTAGTGGCCTCTGGAAGGTTCGTTGAGGTATATCTCAATGCGCCCCTTGAAATATGCGAGCGGCGCGATCCCAAGGGCCTCTACGCCAAGGCTCGCACCGGCGAAATCGCCGACTTTACCGGTGTTTCCGCACCGTACGAACCACCGCTTCATCCGGACTTGGAACTAAAGACCGATACCACGCCTCTGCCGGATTGCGTCTCGGCCATTGTCAAACACCTCAACCGCACCCGCTAACCCATGCTCGACCAGATTTGTTCCATCGCTCGCGAAGCCGGTTCCGAAATCTTGGGCATCTACCACGGCCCGATCGCGGTGGAATACAAGGACGATAAATCTCCGTTGACGGAAGCTGACCGGCGCTCGCATCAAATCATCTGCCAGCGCCTGCGCGAACTCACTCCGGGCATCCCGATCGTCTCCGAGGAGGGAGAGGCGGAGACGAAGCTGCCCTCCAGCGGCGGTCGATTTTGGCTGGTCGATCCGGTCGATGGAACCAAGGAATTTCTCAAACGCACCGGGGACTTCACCGTCAACATCGCGCTCATCGAGGCCCGGCGGCCGATCCTCGGAGTCGTCTACGCCCCGGCGAAAAACTTGATGTACACGGCGGAAATCGGCCGGGGCGCCTGGAAACAGAACGGCGATCCGAAACCGTTGCTCCTCAAAACACGCGTCGCCAACCCTGGCCATCTCGCCGTCGTCGCCAGCAAGGATCACGCGGGCCCGGAGGTGGAACGGCTTCTCCAGCAGCTCCCTCAGGCAGACCTTCTGAGCATGGGCAGTTCTCTCAAGTTTTGCCTCGTGGCCGAGGGGCGCGCGGATCTCTATCCTCGCTTCGGCCCCACCATGGAATGGGATACCGCGGCCGCCCAATGTGTGGTGGAGGCCGCGGGGGGCGCAGTCCTGACCCTCCAGGGCGATCCGTTCGTTTACGAAAAACCGGATTTCCGGAACCAGGGATTTATCGCCGTGGGCGATCGCTCGCTCGCCTGGAAGCAGTGGATGGTGTGACCGCACGCGCCCGTTCTGATCTTGACGCCGCACCCTCCTTCCATTAATCCCCGACGCACCATGTTCCGCTCCGCATCCGTTCTTGGAGGAATCTCGTTAGTCGTTTCGGCGTCGGCCCAAACCCGGCCGGAAGGTTCCCCCCATTTTGCGGAGCCCTTCAGTTCCACGCCCGCCAGCCTCTACGGCACCTCGCGGGTCGGCGGCACTCCGGCGTTGGGCGCTCCTGGGCTTCCCGATCAGGTTGGATCGAGTCTCTCCCAGGCCACGGCGCTCGCCTCTGGAACCCGCCCCCGCACCGCCCCGACCGCGCTCCAATGGGGGCCCTTCGACATTCTGCCCCATGCCGACTACCGGCTCACCTACGGCAATGGTCTGAACGCCCGTCCCGGCGTCCGCGAGAATACCTTTCATCACCTGATTTCTCCGGGAGTGACCGCCGTCGCTCCTCATCTCCGCCTCGATTACACCCCCAGCCTGAATTACTATTCGAGTTCGAAGTTCAAGGACACGACCGATCACCGCGCTTCGCTCGCCGCCGGAATCACGCACGGCGATTGGCGTTTCGGCCTGTCCCACCTCTTCCAGACGAGTTCCTCGCCGATTATCGAGACCGCCACTCAAACGGACCGAACCATCCATTCCACCGGTCTTTCGGCGACCTATCGCTACTCGGAAAAGCTCAGTTTCGACCTCACGGCCAGCCAGCAAATTCAGGATTCCAAAGGCCTGAACAGCTCCCGCTCCTGGTCGACCATGAACTGGGTGGACTATCATTTCACCGACACCCTCTTCGCCGGTTTGGGCGCCGGCTTCGGCTATGTCGATGTCGATCTTGGCTCGGACATGACCTACGAGCAGATCCAAGGCCGGCTCGGGTGGAGACCCGGCCCCAAGCTCTCGATCTTCCTGAACGGCGGGCTTGAAATCCGTCAGTTCATCGATGCGCCCGTGGAGGACCGCTTGAATCCGCTGGTCGGCCTGACGGCCAGTTACGCCCCATGGCAGCATACCCGCTTCACCGCGGATATCGATCGATCGGTCGAATCCTCCCTGCTGGCCAATCAAATCACCGAGGCGACGGAGGTAACCCTCGGAGTTTCGCAACGGTTGCTGGGCCGGTTGAATTTCCGGCTCGCCGGAGGCATTCGCAGCACGGAGTACCAGTCGACGGCGGCCGGCTTGGCGGTGAATCGCTCGGACGATTACTCGTTCATCCGCACCTCCCTCGGGACCAGTTGGCTCCGGCGCGGAACCGTTTCCGTGTTTTATCAGCACGGCAACAACGAAACGGGAGCCAACGGATTTTCCTTCACCACCGACCAGTACGGGTTGCAGATCGGATATCGATTCTGATCCGTTGCAGGGTGCCTCGTTTCGGCGGCGTGATGAGTGTCTTCGGCCCCGCCGTCGATTTTGCGGCGGCTTGGACGAGCCAAAGGCGTCTGCGCCCCGAGCCTTGACCGGGCTCTCCCGGCAGGCCCGGCCCTATAGTTCCCGGAGTCCGGTGTCGCTATCCGGCAACTCTCCCTTCCTTTACAACCCGTGTTCCTATGATAAACTCCCCTAAATCCATGGGCACTTACCCCCCGGGCAATCCAGCCGCGATGACCGACCGAACGTCGGCGCGCGCTCCCGTTCGCCGGCCAGGCGCCTCGGCCGCCCCCTTCTGGATTTTCGTCGGAGTCCTCTGTGCGCTGTTCAGTCCTGTCCTATACCTGTTGACCCGGTTTAGCCTCGGCCAGGAGCTTTATTCGCATATTGTCCTTATCCCTGCGATCTCGGCGTATCTTATCTGGCAGATGAAAGGCTCCTTGCCGGCCATTCGGCGGGGGAGTCCTGGGCCGGCCGGGCTGTGTGTCGCGCTTGGGCTCCTCTTCATCGGGTTGTGGGGCTTGTTTGCGCTCTCCGGTCGGAATCTCTCGCTGAATAATCAATTGGCCGTTCTTGTTCCCGCTTTCGTTTGCTGTCTGTATGCCGGGGCCATTTTTTTCCTGGGCGAGACCTTCTTTGTGGCTACGCTGTTTCCCTGGCTGTTTTTGCTCTGGATGATTCCGTTTCCCGAAGCCGTGGCCAACGCCTTGGAAACCGCCTCCCAGTACGCTTCGGCCGAGGTCTTCAGTTGGATGCTGGACATCTCGCAGATCTCGTATTTGCGCGATTCTCAGACCTTCGCGCTTCCCGGCCTTTCGCTGCGAGTCGCTCAGGAATGCAGTGGCATTCGTTCCAGCCTGGTCCTCTTGATTACCAGCCTGCTGGCCGGCTATATGTTTCTTCGGTCCTCTTGGAAACGGTCTGCGTTCGCGCTCTTCGTCATCCCGTTGGGCTTGGTTCGCAATGCCTTCCGCATCTGGGTGCTCGCCGTCCTGACCATCAATTGGGATCCCGAAGTCATCAATGGCCCCATCCACCATCGCGGCGGGCCGATCTTCTTCGCGCTCTCCTTGATCCCCTTCTTTCTCTTCCTGCTTTTTCTTCGCCGCTCCGAATCCCGCCGCGGCGCTCCTGCGGTCGGCGTTCGCTAAAGGTTCCCCATCATGCTATCGTTCCCTATGAATGCCCAACGCTGCTCGCGCATCGCGCTTTCCTTGCTGCTGAGTGTTGCGTTCTGTCTGTCCGGTTGCTCGAAAAGCGCCCGGCTTGAACGGCACCTCAAGCGGGGCGACGCCGCCTATCGCAAGGGAGACCTCCAAACGGCCCGGATCGAGTATTTGAATGCGTTCCGGGTCGACTCCCAAAGCGCCCATGCCATCACCCAGTTGGGGCTGATCATGTTCGAGCGGTCGGAATTCTCCTCCGCCGGCCCCTTCCTGGCGCGGGCGCGGGAATTGACCCCCACCAATATCAACGTCCGCCTTAAGCTGGGCAGTCTGATGGCGGTGGCAGGTCAGCTCTCGAACGCGGTTTCCGAAGTGGAGTTCGTCCTCAGCCGGTCTCCCGGCCATCCCGAGGCGCTCCAGATGCTGGCCAATTTCGCCAATTCGCAGGAGCAGATCGTCCAACTGCATCAGCGATTCCAGGCGTTGGCCCAGATGCAACCGGCCAACGCGGCGGTGCCTCAGGCCCTCGCCCGTCTCTATGAGCGGACCGGCAAAGCCCGCGAAGCCGAGGCGGCCTACCAACAATCTCTCAAGTTAAGTCCGACCAATTCCACCGCCGCCCTCGGCCTGGGCAATCTCTACTGGCAGCTTGGCCGGACCAACGAAGCCGAAGCTTCCCTCAAGCTCGCCTCGGATCACGCCGCGCCCAAATCCCTCGAACGTTTGCGTTACGCCGAATTCCGGGCCCGTCAGGGCGACGCCGCCGGCGCCAAAAAGCTCCTCGAAGATGCCATCGAGAAAGTGCCGGATTTTATCGTCGCCATGAATACTCTGGCGGAGATGGCCCTGCAGGAGCGCGATACGAATCAATGTTCCATCATGCTCGAACGCGCGCTCAAGGTGGATCCCAACCACCGCGCCAGCCTCTTGAATCGGTCCCGCCTCCGTCTCTTGCAGGCCAATCATGCCGGCGCCATCGCGGATCTCGAAACGATCAAGCGTGCCTACGCCAACGATCCGCAAGTCCCTTATCAGACCGCCCTTGTCCGGCTCGCCCAGAACGACACGACCCAGGCCTTGGCCGAGCTGGATCGCGCGCTCACGCTGAACACCAACTTCGTCGAGGCGGTCCTCGTCCGCAGCGAACTCCTCCTGCGCCGGAATGAAGCCGCGGCCGCCATCCCTACCCTCACCCGGGTCGTGGCGCAGTACCCCAGGCTCATCCAGGCCCAATACCTTTTGGCCGCCGCGCATCGTTCTCGCGGAACCTACGACGACGCCATCGCGATTTACCAGGCCATCGCCAAACTCACGCCCAAGGAACCGCGGCCTCATCAGGAAATGGGAGTCACTTACCGCCTCCAGCGCAAGTTCGACGACGCCTACAAAGCCTTCGAAGCCGCCCTCGCGATTAATCCCGCGCTCTTGCAGCCGCTGGACGACTTGATCGAAATCGATATCGCCGCCCGGCGCTTCGATGCCGCCCTCTCCCGCGTGCAGGTCTACGTCGACAAGCACCCGGAGCACCCCTTGCCGCTGACGCTGCAAGCCAAGGTTTTCTTTGCGCACAACAAACCCGCTGAAGCCGAAGCCGCCCTCCAAAAGGCGATCCAGCTCGCTCCCGACTTTTACCTCGCGCAAAAGTCCCTCGCCGATTTCTACTCCCGCACCAAGCAACTGGAATCGGCCATCGCCAAGTATCGCGAGATCGTCCAGAAAGTGCCCAAGGATCTGGCCAGTTTGCTTCAGCTCGGCATGCTGCTCGAAATCACGAAAGATTACCGGGGCGCGCGCGAGACGTATGAAAAACTCCTGGCGCTCAAGCCCGATAACATCCCGGCCTTGAATAACCTCGCCTATGTCCTCAGCGAGCATCTTGGCGAAGTCGAGCGCGCGGCCCCGCTTGCTCAGAAGGCGCACGATCTTCGCCCGCTCGACACCCACACGGCGGACACCTACGGGTGGATTCTCTTCAAGCAAGGCGATTATGTTCGCGCGCTGAATCTCATCCGGCAGGCCAGCGAAGGCATGTCCGAGATGCCCGAGGTTCGCTACCACCTCGGCATGGTCAATTACATGATGGGGGCCGAACCCGCCGCGCGCGCGGCGCTCCAGTCCGCGGTGTCGTCCACCAATGACTTCACCGGCAAGGAACAGGCCACGCGCGTTCTCGCCGTCCTGAGCGCCGATACGTCCGCGAATGCTCCGGCCTCGACCGTCGAGCTGATTCGCAAGGCCATCGAAGCCGACCCCAAGGACCTGTTCGCTCATATTCGCCTTGCCCAGTCCATGGAGTCCCGGCAGCAATTCGACCAGGCCCGCGATTTGTACGAGAAGGCTCTCCGCATCAATCCTCGCGCCGGTTCGGTCCTCGCCCCGCTCGCCGCCCTCTATTCCGAGCGCTTCGGCAACTCGGCGCGTGCCATGGAACTCGCGCGTCAGTCGTGGGAGCAGGCCCCCAGCGCCGCCGCCGCGCCCATGCTCGGGCGGGTCGGCTACCGGGCCGGGGAGTACCGCTGGGCCTCTCCCATCCTCCAGCAGGCGGTGTCGGCCGATTCCTCCGGCCCCCCTGCCTATTATCTCGGGCTTTGCTTGTACAGTCTCGGCAACACCGCTCGGGCGGCGGAGCAACTCCGGGCCGCCGCTGCGGGCAAACCGGACGCTCCCGAAACCGCGCTGGCCCAGCGCGCCCTCGCCCTCCTCGAATTTGAAGCTTCCGGCGCCAATCCCGAGCCCGCCCGCCAAATCGCTGCCGAGTTCTTGAAGTCGGAACCCGAATTTCCTCCTGCGGTGCTGGCCTCCGCTCGCCTGGAGGAAGCCAAGGCCAACGTCCCCGGCGCCCGGGCGCTCCTCGAAAACCTTGTCCGCGCTCGCCCGCAGAACCTCCAGGCGCAGCGCGGGCTCGTCTTGCTCCTGGCTGCGCATCAGCTCGACGACAACAAAGCCTGGCAAATGGCGACCACCCTGCGCTCGGAGTTTTCCAACGACGCCGATCTGAACAAAGCCTTGGGCCGGATCGCTTACCGGAAGTCCGATTTTCGCGAAGCGGCCCGCTTCCTCGCCCAGACCGTTTCGGCCCGCCCCACCGATTCCGAAACTCTCTTTTACCTGGGCCTGGCCCAGCATCGGCTGAAGGACAAGCAGGCCAAGGATTCTCTCACCCGCGCTCTCGCCATGAACGCCAATTCCCCCCTCCGGGCGGAAGCCCTCAAAGCCATTGAGGAAATCAAATAGCCTTCCTCCCCCTCCGTCCTTCGCGGAACTCGCCGGCCCGCTTCCCTGCGGCCTGAATCGCGCGTCCCTTCCGTGATGGACCCTCTGCTCATCCTCCTCCTCGTCACGGCGGGTCTGGCCGCCGGCCTCGCGATCGTCGCGGCCATCCGCGAATGGGGCGCCCCGGGCCACAAAGCCTTCGTCGGAGGGCTTCTTCTCCTCGCCGCCGAGACGATCCTCGCCGCCTTCATTGCGTCGAGCGACACCGCCGCCGAAGCCGCCTCCTGGAAAGGCTGGTGCTTTCTCGCCCATGCTCTCATCCCCTTCTCCTGGCTCTACTTCAGCATTGTCTATTCCCGCGGGAATTATCGCCATTTTCTTCAACGCTGGTCGGTTGTCCTCGCCGCCAGCCTGGCCATTCCGGTCGCCTCTGCCTTCATCTTTCAAGATGCGCTCATCATCGAGACCTCCCGGGGGATCGCCAATTGGGAGTTCAAGCTCGGCCTCCCCGGCTTCCTGATCCAGCTTAGCATCCTCGCCGGATCGGCCCTGGTTCTGGTCAATCTCGAGCGCACCTTCCGCGCCTCGGTCGGAACCTCTCGCTGGCGCATCAAGTTCATCATCCTCGGCGTCGGGCTCATCTTCACCGCCCGGCTCTATACCTCCAGCCAGTCCGTCCTTTTCGGCCAGTCGGATAGTTCGTCCGACATCATCCGCGCCGTGGCGTTGTTGATCTCGACCGGCTTCCTCGCTCGCGCCCTCCTTCGCCCCAATACCTTCCTCGTCGAGGTCTACCCCGCCGAGCGCGCCTCCGATTACTCCATCGTCGGCTTCTGCGTCGGGGCCTACCTCATCGTCGTCGGAGCCACCTCCAAGCGCCTCGGGTCCCTGGGCGGCACCGAAGCCTTTGCGCTCAAGGCGTTCCTCCTCCTCCTCGCCCTCGCCGGCCTCGCGGTGCTCCTGCTCTCCGAGCGCGCCCGGGATCGCCTTCGCCGCTACCTCAGCCGCCAGTTCCATCGCTCCATCTACAACTACCGCGCCACCTGGCTCTCGTTCACCGAGAAAACTTCCACCGTCGTCGATGCCCCCTCCCTCTGCCGGCTCTCCGCCAACTGGATCTCCGAGACCCTCCGCGTCCTCTCCGTCTCCGTCTGGCTTTACGAGGAAGAACAAACCCGCCTCGCCCTCGCCGCTTCCACCGGCTTGACCGAAAAGCCCGAAGAGACCAGCCCCCTCTCGCGCGACGAAGTGCTCGCCGTCGCCGCCGCCTTGCGTAATGAACCAAACCCCTTCCTCCTCGATTCCCGCACCGAAGAATGGGCCGCCTGCCTGACCAAATGTTACCCGTCGCACTTTCACGACGTCCCCGGCAGCCGCGTCTGCGTCCCGCTCTTTTCCGCCGGCCGGCTCCTCGGTTTCATCACCCTCAATCACCGCGTCGATGGCGTCCCCTTCGGTCTCGAAGAGTTCGATCTCCTCAAATGCGTCGGCGACCAGATCGCCTCCGGCCTCCTCAATTTCCATCTCTCCCGCCGCCTCCTCCAGGCGCGCGAAATGGAGGCCTTCCAGACCATCGCCGCCTTCTTCGTCCACGATCTCAAGAACACCGCCTCCTCCCTCAACCTCACCCTCCAGAACCTCCCCAAGCACTGGGACAATCCCGAGTTCCGCAAGGACGCCCTCAAAGCCATCGGCAAGAGCGTTCACCACATCCAGGAACTCATCTCCCGCCTCTCCCTCTTCCGCCAGAATCTGCAGATTCAACCTCGCGATACGGATGTGAACGCCTTGATCACCGCCAGTGCCGCTTGCCTCGGCGAGGGCGCGCCCCTCGTCATGCGCCTCGGCCCCATCCCCAAGGTCAAGCTCGACCCCTCCCAGATCGACAAAGTCGTCACCAACCTCCTCCTCAATTCCCGCGAAGCGCTCCGCGAGAACGGCTCCATCGAAGTCGAGACCTCCCAGCAGGGCAGTTGGATCATTATCGCCGTAAAGGACAATGGTTGCGGCATGGCTCCGGAATTCCTCTCCCGTTCCCTCTTTCGCCCCTTCCAAACCACCAAAAAAGGCGGCATCGGCATCGGCATGTTCCAGAGCAAAACCATCGTCGAAGCCCACGGCGGCCGCATCGAAGTCGAGAGCCAGCCGGGGCAGGGCACCACCTTCCGCGTCCTCTTGCCCCTTCTGCCCCCTGCTTCTACACTTTCTCCACGCTCTGCCGATTAAACGAAGTGAGCGGCACCCCGCCCCCGCTGGGCCTCCGCGAGTTTGCCGTTGTTCATGCATAAATCGAAAATTTTAATCGTCGACGACGACGAAGAAATCCGGTCGCAAATGCGCTGGGCCCTCACTGAGGATTATGAGATCGCCCTCGCCGGCGACCGCGAATCCGGGCTCGCCGCCTTCCGCTCCGCCCAGCCCGATGTCGTGCTGCTCGATCTCGGCCTGCCCCCTTCGCCCGGCAGCACCACGGAAGGCATGGCCGCCCTCCAATCCATGCTCGCCGATTCGCCCGAGACCAAGATCATCATCGTCAGCGGCCAGTCCGATAAGACCAACGCCCTCCAGGCCATCCGCGAAGGCGCCTACGATTTCTTCGCCAAACCCGTCGATACCGAGGAACTCAAGATCATCCTCCGCCGCGCCTGCCATCTCGTCAGCCTCGAACGCGAAAACCGCGACCTCGAGCGCCAGCTCCACACCGGCGGGTTCCACGGCATGCTCGGCTCCAGCCACGCCATGCTCGAGGTGTTCGCCACCATCCGCAAAGTCGCCGCCACCGATTTCCCCGTCCTCATCCTTGGCGAAAGCGGCACCGGCAAGGAGCGCGTCGCCCAGGCCATCCACCAATCCAGCAAGCGCAAGCCCGGCCCCTTCGTCGCCATCAATTGCGGCGCCATCCCCGAAAACCTCATCGAGAGCGAACTCTTCGGCCACGAAAAGGGAGCCTTCACCGGCGCCCACGCCACCCGCCTCGGCCAGGTCGAGACCGCCTCCGGCGGCACCCTCTTCCTCGATGAGATCGGCGAACTCCCGCCCCCCCTCCAGGTCAAGTTCCTCCGCTTCCTCCAGGAAAAAGTCATCCAGCGCGTCGGCGGCCGCAAAGACATCCCCGTCGATGTCCGCCTCGTCGCCGCCACCAATGCCGACCTCTCCCGGGCCATGGCCGAAGGCAAATTCCGCGAAGACCTCTTCTTCCGCCTCGCCGTCGTCAAGCTCAAGCTCCCCCCCCTCCGCGAGCGCCAGGGCGATACCCCCATCCTCGCCCAGAGCTTCCTCACCAAATTCGCCGCCGAAACCGGCGCCGAAAAAAAGAAATTCACCGCCGGAGCCCTCAAAGCCATGGAGCAATACCACTGGCCCGGCAACATCCGCGAGATGGAAAACCGCATCCGCCGCGCCGTCATCATGTCCGAAGGCAGCCGCGTCAACGAGCGCGACCTCGAACTCTCCCTCCTCGAAGTCCCCCGCTCCGGCACCACCCTCAAGGAAGCCCGCGAAGCCCTCGAAAAAGACTTCCTCACCCGCTCCCTCCACCGCCACAACGGCAACGTCAGCGCCGCCGCCGCCGAGCTCGGCATCAGCCGCCCCACCATGTACGAACTCATGGAACGCTTCGGCTTCCGCAAACCCGAAGCCGAGGACTAACTCGTCCCCGCCCTTCGCTCGGATGAAAACCCACCGTCTCCACGGTGGGTCCTTTTCCCGGAACTTCGCTCTCCCTTGGGTGGCACAGGCGCCCCCGCCTGTCCCGTTCGGGCGCCTCGCCCGAACGTCTTCTTCCCCCAGCCCGTCTTCCCGGACGGACTCCTCCTCCGTCCCCTTCGCCTCCCCCCTTCCGAGGTCTCTGAGCCACCGACCTCCGTGCGCCACACCCTGATGCCGTCGCCGCCCCCGAATCCCAACGGGATTTCAGCATTTAGCCTCGGGTTGCCGCCCTGCGGTTACCCCAGGTTATCGTCCCCAATTTCTCCAACCCTTGTAAAGTGGTTGCATCGATTCCCCGTGGCATTCCAAGCCTCCCCCGCGCCACCGCCGTCGCCTGGCAAGGATGAACTTCATCCACAGACCTTCGACTCCTGGCAAAGAGTGATCGAGACAACTTAATAACAAACCTGCGAAACTAGGCGCATCACGCCCCACGCTCACTGGTTCTCCTCATTCCAATTCAATCCCGCCGGTCGGACTCGACTGCCTCTTACGCCGCATCTGCGAGGGCTGAAGGCCCGACAGAAACTAGCCCAGGGCAAAGCGCCCAACGGAAGCGCCACCCTGGGTTACCGAACCCCAATAATTCTTCTCCCTCTCCTCCTCGTTCGAGGAGAGGGCTGGGGTGAGGAGTCGCCACCCCCAATTCGAGGTCTCTGAGCCACCGACCGCCGTGCGCCATCCCCTGAGGCCTCCGCCACTCCCGAATCCCAACGGGATTCCAGCATTTAGCCTGGGGTTGCCGCCCTACGGCTACCCCAGGTTATCGTTTCCAATCTCTCCAACCCTGAAAGCGGTTGCATCAGTTTCCCCCTTTGCCTCGCGCTGTTCCGCCATATTCGACGTCGCCCGCAAATCCCCTCAGACCGGCGCCCCACTGATCGTCGCAAACGACAACGGATACGGCTGCGCCGCCACAATGCGATCAAGTCGTGGGTCAGTGGTCATCGTGGCGGGAATGCACGCAATTCTCGCACCCTGCGCCTGCCAGCACGGTCACGTTGCCTTCCTTGTCCAGTTCAAAGCTGACGATTGGATTGCAGACGAGAGATGGCTGAACGGCTCTCGCACCTGGAATTCGAAGTTTCAGCGGATTGCCTTCTACCGATGAAGGCCGAGTGCCGTTCGACAGGCAAAAGACCTCGGCGCGGCTGCACAGGCGAGCATACACGTCCCGGTCGGGATGTTTGGCGTCGCCCGCGAAGAGCACCGCCTTGGCCTTCGGCGCATGCGAGCAAAGGTCGAGGTAGGTGGCGGCACCCTGCTGCAGGGAGAATGAATTTCTGGCCCCGTGGTGCGGGATTTTTAGCACCCGCGCTTTGGGCAGATTGAGCTTGCGATGATGCTTCACCGCGCTCTCCCAATTTTTGCTGAGTGCGTCCGCTCCCAATAGCACGAAGCTCTGGCCGAATTTAAGGGCGAGGATGGCTGAAATGGAATTTGCATCGGGAACGCGGACCTTGGGATCAGATAACTTCTCCATGTAGGCGTCAAAAAATGAGTTTTGAACCGATTCATCTGGGCCCAGACAATGCACTTCGACGCCATCGATGACAGATTCGCGTGTTCCACTGTGGAGAACGCGCCGTGAAATCTTTCTCTCGACGACTGCGCCAAAAAGATCGACGAGGAACTCGCCATAATCCTGATTCATCTTCGCGGCAAACTGCCGAACGGGGCTGGGAAAATTCACGGTCTGTTCGACGCCAAAGATGAAGGCCGGGATCTCAAAGATTGTTGACCAAAACTCTGCGACCTCTGGATGCTCTTCGAGCACCGGAATCAGGTCGACCCCGTGGTCGGCGTGAGGATGGGTGAGACAGATGAAATGCACTTTGCGGCCAGTGACGAGTTGGCGGATGCCAGGCCGATGGGCGTGCCGCGACGGGTGCGCGTCCACGATGCCAAGGCCGCCTGACGGGAAGGTGACGATAATGGTGTCGCCAACTCCTGACTCGTAGAAATCAAGCCTGAGCTTTGCCAAATTCTTTGAGGATGAGGTCTCGTTTGCGTATGCGCTCATCATCGAAATTCAACGCCTCGATGTAGGCATCCGAAGGTTTGGCCAGCGCCAGAAACCGATAGCCGACAATTAACGAGCCCTGCTCATCTTCCGTTTCGATTTCGTCCATCTGGAACGGCTGATTCCGCTCATTGATTCCGGCCTTGCGGATCTGATCTGCAGGCAGGTCATAGAAGATGGTCTGGCCATTCTCAACGAAAGCGACACGCGCGTCATCCTTCTGCAACTCCACTAGGAATCCTTTCAGCCGCCGCTTTGTCCGTACTGCAGGATGCTTACGGGAGTCTTCTTTGGTAGACCATTTTCGAGCTGGTTGGAACTTGAGAGATACAGGATCGGTAAAGGCACCTCCGTAAGAGTGAACGACACGGGGTTCATGCGCCAGAATCGAGACGGCGTTGCTGCGGTCAGAAACCGTGGATGCAGAGGATAACTGATAGCTGAGGGCTAAAGTGCTCATGAAGCGTCAAACTGGCTTCGAAGGAGGGTAGTGTATCGCATCAATTCAGTAAAGTGCCGCCTCAAAGAATGCTCGGGTGGGTCGATTTCCATTAAATCGACTTCAAGCATCAGCGCGTGGCTTAGGTGCACATCCAGCTTCTCCGCAAATTTGTTCCGCCTTTCTATCCTTTCTTTCTGAACGGAAGTCGCTTTCAAGTTGGGATTCTGGCGGCTAACCGACACTTTGTCGAAAGTAACAGGCTGGAGCAAAACGTGCAGATCCATACTGCCGGACGTAAAGTTAAAATCGAGGCGTTTATGTTCAGGCACCATGCCTAATTGTTTGCCGAGTTCATTGTGAACTTCCCCCCCAAATCTGAGACTGACCGCAAGAAGCGTGTTCGCGTTAGGGATAGGCCAGTAGGATTTGCAGGCAAACCCATTCCTGATACGTCGCTTAGGCTGGAAATGTTCATTGACCAATTCGGAAAGGTCTTCACAGGATTTTAAGAATGACTCGTGATCGGCACCCGGCATCTCCTGAGCTATCACGAGTTCCAGTGTGTCCACTGTGGCCGTCAAGCCGCGTTCTGGGATTTCGAGCTTGGCTCCGGAAGGCTTTATCTCGCCAGGAAGAAAATCCAACTTGTCCACCGCTGCAAGCATGAATTCCCCGCACCGGTCGAGATACCGGAACGCGCCATCGTACTCCTGCTTGAAATGCAGGCTGAGAGTTTGCCAAGACATCGTCTCAACTCCGGTTCAGGACTTCATTCAAATCCATCTCAGCATATCGACTGACGACCTCGAGGGAAAGCTCCAAAAGCTTTGGCTGAGGTTACGGTGGCGCGATTCAGAAAGGAACAGCGTCCGCCATCACCCGCCGCGCCCGAATCAAGAACCGGTTCGCCGCCTCATAATCCGGCCGCTCCGGCAGTTTCGTCTCCGCCAAGGCCCGCTCAAAGTCACGATGCAGTTCCTTTCGCCAGGCATCCACCACGGCCCACGGCACCTCTCCGTGCTTCACCGCCAGCAATCGCTCCCGCTGCGCCTCGACCCGCACCGGCACCCGCCCCTCCCGCAGCGTCGCCGCCCCGGTCAGCAACAGCCGCAGCAAATGCATCGCGTGCTTCCACCGCACCTCCCCGTGGTTGCGGATGTCCTGCTCGATCTTCTTGAACTGCGACATCGCGTAGCCATTGAAAGTCTGGAAAATCATCTGGCTCAGGAAGACGTCCCGCATCGCCAACAGTTCCTTCCCGAGCGGCGTGGCCTTCTCCACCATCGGCGAATAGAGACACTCCAGAATGTTCGGATTCGCCTTCAGCGCCATCGTCAGGAACTTCTGCAACTCCCAGTAGCAACTCTGCGTCGCGTTATCCTCGAATTGCTCCGGCGCGCCGAACAGCGACCACTGCAACTTGGCCGGGGCCAGATAAATCCCGCGCCGATCCGTATCGGATTCATCGCTCTCCAGCCCGTACGCCCGTGATCCGACTACGCAGCGATAAATGATGAACGACTCCAGATCGAAGGTAGGGCTCGCTGTCCCCAGCGAGCCGTCGGCGGCAGGCGGCGCGAACGGATTGGCCCGACTCTCGTTCCCAAGCCGATCCTTGAAATGCTTCAGCACCTCCAGTTGATCCCGCCCCAGCGAACACTCGAAACCGTCGGGAAATCGAACCAGATACTTCTCCCGTTCCGCCGCCGGCGTCCGCGTCACCACCCCCACCGCCCCCCGCGGATGCACGAGCGAATTGTTCGTGCCCCGCACCTCCACCAATGACACTACCTGCGTCCCCGCAGAAATATGATCCGGCTGCCCCGCCATTTCCCCGACCATGCCCGATCCCCTCCACCAGGTCGAGCCCCCTCTGCACCGATCCATTCTACATTTCCCGCAAATTCACCCGTCATCCCCCTTGCGTCTCCTCCCCTCCTGCACGACATTCCTTCCATGACTGCGAAGCACGTTTCGTGGTCATCCGGATCGTCTCCGAACAGCAGTCCCGGCCTCCCGCCGAGCCTCCCGTTCCGACCCGTCCCCGGATGGCCCTGCCTCTATCCCTTTGCCTCGGGGAGTTCCCACTCCCCGCACTCCCTCGCACCCTTGCGCCGTCCCGTCCGGAGCGTGCCTCCGTCCCCGCGCCCCGCCGCGCCCGTTCCGGCCCCCAAACACCCCAACCACCCCAAACACCCTCACGAAACCCGCGTAAATAGGACTTCCTGCACCCAAAATGCCCCGCCCTTATCGTCTCAAAAACCCCTCGCGACACCCATCCGGTCTGCCTTCCATCCCGCCGGCTCCGCCGAGCGGCCCGGCTCCCTCCTCCCGCACGGAAGAACCCTATCCGCCCCCGGGTCTCGAACCTCTCTCGCGCCTTGCTCCCGCCATTCCAGAGATTCCACAAATTCCACACCTCCAGCCTGCCCTTCCGGTCGTCCCACCAGCCGTCGCCCCGGGAATCCACCGCCCGCCTCCCCGCCTTCACCAACAAAAAACAGGGGGGGTGGCCCCAAAATGTCGACTCCAGCCCCTCCTCTCGCCTGCCCAAACCAAAACGGACGGGGGGCCGCATCCCGAAATCCCTTTCCCGCCGTGCCTTGCCCTTTGTCGCCCCTCAAAAGCCCCGTCTTGCGACTTCCTGCGGCCAAATGCCCCTTTTTGCCTCGAAATCCCCACCCCGCTCGGCCACCCTCTCCACCGACACCATGACCCATCGTTTCCTGCTCCTGCTCGCCGCCACCCTGCTCGCTCCCTCGCGCCCCGCGCCCGCCGCCGCGCTCCCCCTCGTCGCCAGCGCCCAATCCATCGACGTCAAACAAACCGCCACCTACCGCAAAATCAAAGCCCACCTCGATGCCACTCCTGCCATCGATACGCACGATCACCTTCCCCCGTTCGACCGCATCGCCGGCCGCGTCGAAACGCCCCGCGGCCGCGGCATGACCCTCCACTCCCTCTGGCAAAGCAGCTACTACACCTGGTTCAACCCCCTCACCCCCTGGCCCCAATCCGGCCAGTTCGCCGAATGGTGGCCGCGGGCGAAACACGATTTCGACAACGCCCGGGCCACCAGCTTCTACCGCTACCAACTGCCCGCCTTTACGGATCTTTACGGCATCGACTTCGAAACCATCACCGACGACCAGGCCCGCGCCCTCAACGACCGCATCTTCGACCACTACCGCGACCCCGCCTGGATCTACGAAGTCCTCACCGAACGCGCCAATATCGAACTCGTCGTCATGGATCCTTACTGGAACCGCCTTGGCTTCGATGTGGAATACCCCTTCGCCGTCCCCACCATCAATGTCACCACCTTCATTCGCGGCATCCACCCCTCCGACTTCTCCAATCCCAACGACTCCCCCTACCACTTCGCCGCCACCCACAACCTGCAGCTCGAAGCCCTCGATGACTACATCGCCGTGATCGAGCGCATCATGGCCCACGGCAAAGCACGCGGCGCCGTCTGCCTCAAAACCACCACCGCCTACGAGCGCACCCTCGACTTCGCCAATGCCTCCAAGGAACGTGCCGAAAAAGCCTGGGGCCGTCCCCGCGGCCAATCCACCCCCGAAGATGTCAAAGCCTTCCAGGACTACGTCATGTGGCGCATCGTCGAGCTCTGCGCCAAGCTCGATCTCCCCTTCCAGATTCACACCGGCCACGCCCGCATCCAGGGCAGCAACCCCATGCTCCTCGTCGACCTCATCGCCGCCCACCCCAAGACCAAAATCATCCTCTTCCACGGCGGCTACCCGTGGATCGGCGAGACCGGGGCCATCGCCACGCGCCACCGCAACGTTTGGATCGATTCCGTCTGGCTTCCCACCATCAGCTACACCATGGGCAAGCGCGCCTATCAGGAATGGCTCGAAGTCATGGGCTCCAACCGCATCCTCTGGGGCGCCGACGCCCACCACGCCGAAGGCATTTACGCGGCCACCGAATACACCCGCCGCTGCCTCGCCGAAGCGCTCGCCGAAAAAGTCGAGCGCGCCGAACTCCGCGAAGACCACGCTCTCCGCATCGGCACGCAGATCCTCCGCGACAACGCCCTCGAACTGTTCCCGTCGCTCAAGCAAAAACTCTGGAAACACCAGGGCCTCAAAATGAAACCCCCGCCCCGCTCTTGAGGCGCTGGTTCCATCGGCGATTCTGCGATGCCGGCGCGATCCGAAATCTTCATCCAGGCCGGCCGGATGGCGTGGGAGAGAGCCGATTCAGATCGGTGCAGTTCGATCCGGAACTCGCAGCTTGCCGGCGTTACCGAAGCGTGGGTTTTCGAAACGTGCGAGCCAGCCCCGCCATGGTGCTCAATTCGCAGGTCTCGTCGCGAAAGCGCAAGGTGACCGCTCGCTCCCGGGATACCATCACTATCGCGCGGTTCGCCCCGCCCAGCCGTTCGACCACACGCCGTTCGGGCACGCCAAACCCCGGGGCGGACTTCTCGGACAGAACGATCAATGGCGGATCGATGCGTTCGAGCAGCGCCGGCAGGAGCGGTTCGTCCTGCTCGGGATAACCGGCGATCACCACGTCGGCCTTCAAATCCTCGGGCCACTCCGCCAATTCGCGTTGCCCCAGCATCCCCAGCTCGGAGAGCAGAATGACCCGCCAGCCTTCGATATCCCCTCGCAGCACCAGCGCATTATCGTCGGCTCGCGGATAGCGGGAATCGCGCCGGGGATGCAGCACCTGCCAGCCCGCGATGTCCTCGCCCCGTCCCACTGATCGCCATCGCGCCGGATTCGCTTGAAGCGTGGCGAGCGCGGCCTGATACGTAGGCGACCGCCCCCGCCCGGGGCCGGTGAAGACTTTTCGGGGCTGGAACTCCTCCCAAATCGCTCCAAATCCGCCCGCCTGGTCGACATCGCCGTGGCTCAACACGATGTTGGGCACCGTATCTCTCCCCTGTGCGCGCAGAAAGCGCGTGACGAGAAATCGGCCGGTCGCCTCATTCGAGCAACCCAGCAACACGTCGTGTGCTGCGCCAGGCGTATCCACCCATACTACCCCGCCATCCCCCGGCAGCGCGGTCACTGCCTGAGCCTGTGGCCTCGTCGCTGGAAATCCCCAGGCCGCCAGCAGCGCCACGGTCGCACTCGCCATTGCCCACCATCGCCCCGGCGTGCGCCGCACCAGCAGCAGTCCCACCGCCGTCAGCCAGACGTAATACAGTCCGATGACCATCAGCTCCGGCGCTTCCGCGTAGAAATATCCCCAGCGGAATTCCGCGAGCCGGCGCACCACCGCCACGGTCGCCGCCATGAATGCCCAGGCCACCCAGTTGCAGATCGGCGCAAGGGGCGGCAGCAACAGGCTGATCAACAAGCTCGCCAGCCCCGCCGTCAGCGAAACGCTGCTCAGCGGCACCGCGATGAGATTGGCCACCAGCCCGACCGGCGTGACGATGTTGAAATACCAGAGTGTCAGCGGCAGCGCGCCCAAAGTCGCCGCGAGGGAAACGGCGAAGCCATCGGCGCCCCTTCGCGCCGTCCACCGCCATGCTCGCGCCCACCCGCCGTGCAACTCGCGCGGCAGAAAGGGATCGGGCGCGAACAGTTTTTGGCGGAGCCGCTTCCAGCTCGGCAACAGCCAGGCCATGCTCGCCACGACAATGAACGAAAGCTGAAAACTCGCGTGGAAGACCTGCTCCGGTTCGAAGATCAGAATCGCCGAAGCCGCCGCCGTCGCGTTCAGCAACGCGTACGGCCGCCGCAGCGGGTAGGCCAGCAACACGATGCTCGCCATGATCGCCGCCCGGACTCCCGAGCTCTGCCAGCCGGTCGCCACCGTGTAAAACCAGATGAGCGGCAGCACCCCCAGCGCCGTCCATGTCCTCGGCACGCCAAAGGCATGGGTCAGGCTCGCCAGCGCGAGGGCGATGCACGCCACATGGAGGCCACTGATCGCAAAAATATGCATCGTCCCGGTGCGCAGGAAGGGATCCGCCACCTCCCCTTCCAGGGCGCCGGCCCAGCCCAATGTCATCGCCAGCAGTAGCGCCAGATTTTGGTCATTCGGCAATCCGCGCGACAGCGTGCGCCGGCTCCAATCGGCGAACGCGTCCCGCCAGCGCGGGCACGGCGCGGCTCCCACGGCCTGCCAATCTTCGGCGGACTCGACGCGCAGTTGATAAAAGATTCCCTCGTGGGCCAGATACCGGCCGTAATCGAACAGCCCTTCGGCGCGCGCGCCCGGCGGCACGCGCAACACCCCTTCCACCGTCACTTCGCGCCCCGCCTGAACGGTTTCGGGGAGGTCGCCGCGTGTGCTCGCCAGAATCACCCCGCGCGTGGTTTCCCACTCGGGCCGGCCGATCGCAGCAACCTGCACCCGCGCGGTGGACGTCCGGTTGGTGCGTCCGCCGGATTGGAATTCTCTCACGATGGGCCGTTCCAGAACCATGCCCCGGATGGTGACGAGCTGTTCCTGCGCCAGCCCAAGCGCACGCAAATCTCCGGGAGGCACCTCAATCCATCGCACGCAATAATTCAAAGCGCCGCAGGTCAGGACGATCCCCCAGATCGCGGACGGACGCAGTGCGCGCAGGAAGAGAGAGCCGATCAACAACCCCGCCGCGAGCAACGGCAGGCCGAGGAGAAACTCGGTCGCGAACCGGGCCAGGACAATCCCGGCGGCAAACGCAAGGGCGACTCCGACCAGCGGGTTCGCCTTCATGCCTCACCATTTCCGCCGCCAACGGCCGATGGCCCAAATGGCCACCAGCGCCAGAAAAGCTCCGACCGTGTCGATCGCCACATCGACGACACTCGCCTGCCTGGAGCCGACAAACATCTGGTGAAATTCGTCCGACACGGCATACAGCGCGCACGCGGGCACAATCCACCACGCCTCCCGCCAGCACCACCTCCAAGGCCCGCCCACCTGATAGCGCCGCGCCCACCAGAAGAGCGCCGCCAAAATGCCATATTCCGTCAGGTGCCCTCCCTTCCGCACCACGGTTTGCACGGCGGAAATCGTGGCGTCGGAAACATCCGGGAAGAAATACCGCAAAATCGGCCCGATAATCCGCGAGGTATTATCCGAAGACCCGATATCGGTGGAGACCAGAAAGATCACCAGCATCCACAAACCGGGCGCGAAATAGCCAGCCAGCCGGCGCATGCGGGCAATGCTAATGCTGCAGGACCGGCCACTGCCTGCACCATCGCAATGATGGTGCCAGTTTCATCCGCCCGACTCCGGATACGGCCTTTCCCAATCTGGTTAACACCCCCTAAGCCTAACGACGTCTCGGGCATGGTCCAAGCCCAGAAATCTGCGGCATGAAGGCCACTCGATGGCGATGCTACGGCGAATTGCCGCCGCTCTCGCCACCCGTATCGAAATCCGCTTCCTTCCCCTCAAGCGGCTCCGCGCCGCCTGAAGCAGTTTCGCGGTTCGGCTCGCTACACCAGCAGCAGGATCAGAGCGCCCAGCACAATGCGGTACCAGCCGAAACCGACAAAGGTGTGCGTTTGAATAAACTTCAACAACCACCGGACGGCGGCAAAGGCCGTCACGGCGGCCACGAACGTTCCCCAAAGAACCATAGCCCAATCGACTGGCGCGGTGGCTTCCGGGTTCCGCACCGCTTTGAATACTTCGAGGGCACCCGCTGAAAGGAGCGTCGGGATCCCCAGAAGAAAGGCAAATTCGGTTGCTGGCCGGCGGCCTACCCCGAGCGCCAGCGCCAGCAGGATGGTCGACCCGGAGCGCGATAGTCCGGGAAAGAGAATCGCCAGCAACTGTCCGGCGCCGATGGCCAGCGCCACGGGCCAGGAGACCGACTCCTTCGGCGAACGGCGCTTCAGCGACCACTCGACGACCAGAATGAGAATGCCCCCGATCAGCGTGGCGAGAGCCACGGGTACCGGGTCTTTCGGAAGTTCAAAATCCAGCTTCTTCAGAATGAGCCCGCCGACGGCCGTGATCGCGAAGGCGGCCGCCAGCTTGGCCACAAAGGTCCGAGTCTCCGGTTCGTGCCAGCGGGTGAACAACTGCCGAAGCCGCTCGGTGAAGACGATCAGCACGGCCAGCACCGCGCCCGATTGCACCACGGCGAGGAAAAGCTGCTCCTGCGGGTGCTTCAGCCAGTGTTGGGCGAGGAGCATATGCCCGGTGGAGGAAATGGGCAGGAACTCCGTCACCCCCTCGATCAGGGCCAGAATAAAGACTTCAATCCACTCAGGCACGGGCGGGTTAGACGCGAAATTTTCCGGTCTGGCAAGCGGCAATTCTGCGGCGACTGCTTCGCCGGAGGCTCACGGGTTCGCGCGGTTCGGTGTCGGGATCGTGATGGCGAATTCGTTCGGGTTGGCGGAGGTGCGGCTGTAGGAGCGATCCTCCGTCTGGCTGCCGAAGGTCACCGAGTCGAGCAGGCCATTGCCCCGGTCGTCGCGGTCGATGAGCACGACGGTTTCGCCCGAGTTGGCGAGCCGGAAATTGGTGTGCAAGCCGGGCGATTCGGTGCTGTCTTCATCGGCCCAGATCAGCAGAAAACCGCGCGCCCCGATTGTCGTGCCTTCGGGGAACGCCCATTTGCGGGGATTGTCCGGATTGTCGCTCAAATAAGCGCCGGAAAGATCGACCGACTGGTCGCTGTCGTTGAAGAGTTCGATGTAATCGTCGTTCTCCCCTTGCGGATCGGTGACGGCGTTCTGGTTCGAAGCAAGAATCTCGTTGATCCGAACGGGAGAAACGACGCTGGAACCCGTGGGAACTTCGAACTCGAAGGTCACGTTCTCGGCGCGCACGGGCGCGAAGCGTGCAGCTTGGGCCGCGTTGGCCGAGCGGGCTTCGAAATAGTATCGCACCCGCGTCCCGGCCGGAAAGGCCGGGATCGCCGCGCCGTACACGCCATCGCCCTCCGCGCCGTCGGCGTGCTGGCCGTCGTCGAGCATTTCCACCGGCGTGAATCGGCCATACCGGTGAAGTCGATAATGCATCCAGACCGTCGCAATGCCCTCCCCTTCCGCAGGAGTGGCTTGGACATGCACCCAGGTCTGCTGCAGCGGTTGGGGAGAGGTTGTGCTGTATTCGTCCAGCGTCGGAGCCGCCGGACGTAACTCGGCGTGGTTGGTCAAAAACCGGTGGCGGTTGGTGACGAACGATCTCAAGGAGCGCACGTCGTTGCTATACGAAGTCATGGTATACCCCTTTTTCGGATCGGCGCGGATGGCTTCGACGCTCACGCCCTGAAAGCGGTCGATCAGCGTGTTCATCGCCGGGGGATTGTACTGCTCCTCCAGCACCGTTCGCATGTGCGCCAGGTACCGCTGGCGATAGTCGGGAATGCTCAGGAGCTTGGCGATGACCGGCCGATTGGTCCCGGTGGAACCCTGCACGGGCGAAAGCTGCACATCTCCGACCGTGAAAGCCTCATTCCCGTCGTGTTCGATCGGATGAAAGCGTCCGCTCTCCGGCTCGTAGTAAAACGCGTAATCGGCTCCCTTATTCCAATAGCTGTCGTCGTCGGCAAAAATGTTTTCGATGGCGGTGAACCAGAGCCAGCGATCGACGTCCAGGACGTCCTGCACTTTGTCGCGCAGTTCGTCGGCCGGCGTGCGGTTGAGCACGTCGATAGCGTGGTACAACCGCTCCCAGGCATTCGTCGAGTTGTCGGTCTTCAGCTCGTAATACCGTTGGTACACCGAAAGGTTGGTCCCCTGGAACGAGAAGGCGGAGAGCGGGCTCGAAAACCCGCCACCGCCCGGCGGGCCGGCCGCGGCGGTCAGCGTTCCGGCCGCGCCCCCGATGTTCGGAGCGCGCCAGCGGTCCCCGTCATTGCTCGTGAACCACTCGTTCACCAAATCGCCATCCCCCTGCTGCGCCAGGGAATAGACCCCCCAATTCGCGCCATTGATGAAGACCTGCGCCATCGCCGCCTTGGGGCACACGGTGTAGGCGCTCATCACCGTGAAATACAGCGGCTCGCGCATGAGCGTTTCGTCAGCGGCCGAATTGTTGAGGTTCACTGTTTCGTAATTCATCAGTTCACCCGTGGAGTCCGGCCAGTCCACCTCGAGATTGATCGACTTTTTGGCTCCGCCCATCGAGAACGACGTGTTCCCCTTGTACCGCGCGCCGATCGCGCTGTTCGTCGCCCCGTTATCCAGCGAGAGCGCGCCGACCGTATTCGAGCCCGTGTCCCGCCCCCGCGTCAGCAACGTGGCCCAGTTCGCCTGCGTAAAGGTGAGGCTGAACGTGCGCAACACCGTCGGATCGTACAGGCCCGACGTTTGCCGCACCCGGAAAAACCGGGCGGTATCCGCCCGGTTGGTGACCAGCCGCGCCGGAGGATTCTGCCAGTCCGAAAGCAGAGTCCCGAGGTCGGCGGCGGTGCGCCATGTGGCCAGGTCGCTGCTCGATTCGATCGCCCAATCCTCTCCCGGCCCGCCGAACACTTGAAGCAGCCGGCCGGCCGGCCCCTGCTGCACCTCCAGCTCGGCTTCCGCGGCGCGAAGCGGATACGCCGCGATGGCCAGCGCGAAGCCCCATGCCCAAAGCCAGCCGCGCGCCGGACTCGCAAATGTGACGATCATGTGACACTCAAGACAGCAGGATCGCCGCCCGGTTTCACCCGCCGCCCGGCGCGGCTTCGGCAAGGGTTATGCTTGATCTGGATCGATCTTGCGCTTGTCTCTCCGGCAGGTTTCGCGCAAGGTTGGGTTTTGTGCGCAGATGACTGAGCCCGCCGAACCTGCCTCCGAGATGCTGCCTGCAGGCGGCGAGCACTTGATCTTTCTGGTGGACGACGAGCGGGACCTGGGCGAGATGCTCGGAGCGATGCTCGAGATCGAAGGCTTCAACGTCCAGGTGTTCTCCCATCCCCAGCGCGCCTTCGAAACCATCCAGGCCGCCTCCCGCAAACCGGACTTGCTAGCCACCGATTACGCCATGGACGGCATGAACGGCATGGAGCTGATCCAGCAGGCGAAATCCTCCTGCCCCGCGCTGCGAACCATCCTCTTCAGCGCGAACGTCAAGGCCGACATCATCAACGGTTACCCGATCAAGCCGGACGATTTCCTCTCCAAGCCCTTTTCCGGAAGCGCCCTCAGCGCGCGGGTGCGCCAGGCGCTTGGGTCTCAGCCCGGGCGGAAGGAATAAGCCGTGCGCGCGCGCCGGTTGGGCATCCTGATTTCCGCCGCGCCGCCGACCGCCAATTTCCGGCATGGAGTTCGCCTCGCGGAGGCGGCGCTCGCCGCGGGAGCCGATGTCTATCTCTATCAGATCGATCAGGCGGTGCGGCCGGAGGGGCGAGCCGAAATGGAAGCCCTGGCGCGGCGCGGGGTGAAACTCTTCATCTGCGCCTACAGCCTGCGCAAACTCGGGTTGCCGGTGGAAGGGCCGGCGACACCCTCCGGGTTGATTTCACTCAGCGACGTGATCGCGGCCACGGACCGCTTCGTCCATTTCGCGTGACCGCCCCCTTGAAGATGCTGCTCCTGATCGCCGCCGACCCCCGGCAAAGCCCGCGTGCGGCTGAGGCCGTGCGTCTCGCGGCCGGAGTCGGTGCCTGGAAGCGGGTCGCCATCGATCTGTACCTGCAAGGGGCGGCGGTTCATTGCCTGGACGACGCCTGCGACGATTGGCCGGATGGGTCCCTGTTGCGGGAATACCTGCCGGCCATTGTGGAACATGGCGGGGCCATCTTTCACGATCCGCGGAACAATGTTGGCTCAGGGAGCGCCATCTTGCCGGGGCTCAGCCAGGCCTTGACGCCGATTTCTCCGAACGAGCTGGCCGCGCGGTTGCCGGCGTATGACCGGCTGATGCGGGTGTAGCCCCCTTCGGCGCAGCGGACGCCGGGGAGGGCGTGGGCTGCCAGCCGGCCTGGACCAGCAGATTGGCCGCGAAGATCAGGCCACCGCCGAAAATTAGATGCACGGTCAGGGTCTCGTTCGGATAAGCCAGGCCGAGCCACGCACTCAAGAGTCCCGGCAGGAATAGCGCGAACCCGCTCGTCAGGACCGGTTCGATCCCATAGATGATCGCGGCTTCGGTGGCCGGAACGAAGGGCTGCCACTTGTTCATCATCAGAAACGCCGCCAGCGTGCAGGAAAGGATCAGCGTCGCCGCCAGCAGGAGGACCCCCGGATTCGCATAGCAGGTCGCAATCGCTTGAGCCGAAGGCGCGGATGCGGCCAGGATCGGCACGGAGACGAGCGTCATCGTTCCGAACATCACGAAGGAAAACGGCATCAGGCGGTTGCCCCGGAACGCCGGATGCTCCAGCGAGAGCAACTGGCCCGCGAAAAACACTCCGGAGAGCAGGGTTTCCGCTTCGCCCCGGCCGATATGGAAAGTGCGGGGATTAAACCCCGTGAGGACCGCCACTCCGGCCAGCATCATCGCCAGTGCCAACGAAATGCGCAGCGTCGGGAGCCGCCGGTCCCGCAAGGCCACATACAGCGGCACCCAGATGCAAAAGCTTTGCGTCAGAAATGCCGAGGTCGAGGCTTCCGTATAAGCCAGGCCATCCATCTGCAGCAGGATGCCCCCGCCCCCGAACAGGCCAAGCGCGACTCCTTGGGTCAATTCCAGCCGGGTGCAGCGCGCGATCTGCCGCGCGAACAGCACCAGGAGAACCAGCGCCGAAACCCCGAACCGGGCGAAGGCCGTGAGCGATGCGTGAAACCAGCTTCCGGCTTCCGGCACCAACTGGCCTTGGAGCATGGCCATGGCCTTGACGATCGGAAAGCTGATCGCCCAAAAGGCCGTCGCGGCGATCAACAGCCGCACGGCTTTCAGGTGCATGCGCGCCCCCTTTCGGGACAAGCGACAACGGTCATGCCCCCAAGGGCCTCCGCGTCCGGATGGTGCCAGAACGTTCCGATGCGCCACCCTCACCCACCCCGGCTGCGCTGGCAAGTACGGGCCGGCGCAACCACGCGTCTTGAAAAGTTCAAAGAGTTCCGCGACCGCCGCCAGGTCTGTCCGACCGGCCGTTCTCAGAGCTTTGTGCCCAGCGCATGCCCCGCGGCCGCTCCCGCCACGCAGACCGCCACCGAGAGCCCGGCATACAGCGCCGCCAGCCCCCAGCGCCCGCCTTGCAGCAAGGCCAGCGTCTGCCCGCTAAAGGCGGAAAACGTGGTGAACCCCCCCAGCACGCCGACCGTCATGAATTGCCGCAGCAGCCAGCCGCCCTCCCCTTCGAGCCGCGCCGCCGGCCATCCCGCGACAACTCCGATCAGGAACGATCCCAGCACATTCACGAAAAAGGTTCCCCAGGGAAAATCCCCGCCCAGCCGAGCGCTGATTGCCACGGTGGCCGCATGCCGGGCCATGCCGCCCAATCCGCTCCCCAGCGCAATCAGCAGATACAGTTTCACGCGGCTCCTTGTAGGCTCAATCGATCCCCCTGCAAAGCCTTCGCGTCTCAAACGCCTCTGGAAACTCGGATGGTGCTGGGCAAACGCATCAAAAAATACTCCCCGTATTTGGGGTAGAACAGGCGCCCTCGCCTGTTCCGTTCGGGCGCCTCGCCCGAACGTCCGCTCCGAAACAAAGTGCTTTCCCGTGGACCTTAGAGCCTGTCTGAAAAAGCATGAAACCCGAGGGATCAGGCCAGTCTTCGGAG
>CAYZKY010000008.1:0-76543 GCA_964478815.1 uncultured Verrucomicrobiota bacterium | reverse complement strand
GAATGATGGCCAAGAACTTCCCAACGCGCGTCTCCTCGTTAACCGGACGCTCCTGATGTCTGCCTGACGACTGCCAGGGCTGGACCGTGCCGACCTTGCTCAAACAAATGGTGCGCTTGCCCGCCGTGCTGCTACGGCACGCGCGGGTGCTGGTGGCGCGTGTGTCCGTGGCGGCGAGCTGGCTGGACTGGTGGTAAAAATGGCACGGCGGGCTCAGGCTGAAGAAAAAACGATGGAGCCAAGCGCCATCTGGGTCTGCCGGGCTTGGGAGGCACGTGCCTGCGCGAGACGAAAAACCGCGCTGCGGCTGGTCATTGAGTGCCCGGAACCGCTTGGAACACGGCTGGTGTTCCCGTCCCAAGCTCATCGCCCGCGCAGCTTCCCCACCCCTGCGACAGCCCCGATTAAGGATTCGGGTGTCGAAGTGAGTATGCACTTTGAGATTGCTGTGTCGATCTGAATTCTGTACTTTGAATCCGTTTTCGAGAATCAGCTAGGCGGCCAGCGATGCTGCGAAATTGTTGCGAGTCGGAAAATGAACGTACCAATCCATTTCAAGTGGTTGTCGCCAATGTGGTCGCGGGTCCTTTCATTTATTGTTCTGGCGCTTTGGTCGGCAGATTGTCTTAGCGCAGATTTCGTCATCGTCGTGGACACGTCAAGGTCAATGACGGAACCAATCTCCCTCAAAAACAGAAGCATTCGGATAAAAACCGTTCAGCAGGCATTGACTTCCTACTTTGCGGCTCTCCCTGACGATTCAAGAATCTCGATTATTTCTTTCAATACTGGAATTGCTACCGAGCAGGAGGTCATCCTGCGGGCACCCGCCGACCGAGATAAACTCTCTCGTTGGGCAGAAACGCTTGACAGGGAAGCCGCAAAAGGAGGCCAGACGTACCTCTGGAGCACCTTGCGGAGAGCCCTGCAAATCGCGTCAAATTACTCCCAACAGCGGCCAGAAGGAATGGTCATGGTTCGCGTTCTGACTGATGGTGAGGATACTGAACACCGTTACACCCTCGACAAAATCTTGGATGAATTCCCTGATGTAGATGGCAAGAACATCCGTGCGAACTTGGTGCTGCTCGGTGATTTGGAAATCCCCGTCAAAAAAGCGCGCGCTGGGTTCGAAATCGTTTCCAATCCCCAGTGGGACCTGCTGACGCCGCCAGTAATCTTGTGGGCACCACAACCGGTACGTGTGAACGAAGAGATCAGTTTTTTCGACAATTCTCGCTCCAGCTACAAGTTTTTCGAGTGGCGGATTGACGGAAATCCAGTTGGCAGGGATAAAGTCCTGAAGCACCGATTCAATCGGTCAGGCGACCACGAAGTAAGCCTGACGGTTACCGGTGAGGGCGGCGCGCGCGATACTTCGCGAGCATCACTCAAGGTCCTTGAATTGGAGAAACCCGAACCTCTGACAATTGATTTCGTTTTTACCCCCGCCCAGCCTGAAGTTGACGAGCCTGTGCGCTTTTTGGGCCGAACCTCGGGTAAAGCCACTTCCCATAGCTGGCTCGTTGGTGACAAAGAATTCGGAACTCAACTGGATGCCGAGCAAAAATTCGCGGCGGAAGGAACCTACGAAATCCGATTCGTGTGCAAGGACGCGACCGGGGAAAAAACAGAAAAGTCCAAATTTGTAGTGATCCGCGAACCTTTGTTAACAGTCTCTTTCAAAGCTCCAACCGAGGTATTCTCCGGGCAGACGCTTCAGTTCGTGAATGAAACTGAAGGAAAAGCAGTGCGCTTCGAATGGGATTTTGGCGACGGGACTACGAGCAACGAGCGTAATCCAACGAAAGCTTACACTCATAGTGGCGATTCACCGGCAACTTTCCAAGTATCACTCTCTGCCTTCACTCCAACAGGACGAGCGTTCAAAAGCCAACCGACCGCCATCCGGGTCTTGGCTCCTGTTCGAATCCCGACACCAAAGGCTGCATTTCGTGTCTTGGGGGAACAATTCAAGGTCGGCAAGATGATTGAGTTCATTGACGAATCCCAAGGACTTATCGAGTCGTACCGATGGCGATTCGATAATGAAGGAACGAGCAGCAACAAGAATCCTATTTTCGCCTTTGCATCTCCCGGCAGCCGGCTGGTTCAATTGACCGTATCAGGGCCGGGTGGGTCATCTGACTCTTCCATCAATTTGGACGTTCTCAAACCACCTCTTTCAATAACCGTCAAATGGTTCGATAAACATGGGACGGAAACGCTTCCCAAGGAAATAGACTTTGGTAGCGTGGCTGAGAAGATTCTGCGTGCCGGTGACTACAGTCTCCCGGAATTTAGCAGCTTCACGGTCATTTTCCCAGAAGATTTGCCTGCCGATGCCGGCATGGATTTAAGTCTCCCCGCCGAACTCAACCAAGCCATAGAGGTTTTCAAAGTCGGAGCGCAAGCAAAAATGACCGCTGTAAGTTCTGGTTTGCAAAAGGAAGCGGGTACTGTCCAGTACAGCCTGGGGTTAAAGAAAAGTGCGCCGGAAGGCACACACATTGGCAAGCTGGTTTTGTCTCCATCGCCAAAGGATGGAGTCCTGATTAACGGCGGGCAAGAAGCCCTTCAAGTGCCGTTAAGGGTCCGTTTGCGGCCACAGGGTTCTTTAGTACTGCCGATGCTTTTCCTATTTTTGGCTATTTTTGGGGTGTCCGTCTGGGCTTATTTCAAAGTCGCCCACAAGCCTCCATTACCGATGCTTATCACACTCAAGCGACTAAATCCTCCGGGCGACAGTCAGGCTTTCAAGACTCATCCGGGGAAGACCATTGACTTAGGAGCACCTCCCGCTGGTGTCCAAAATCCCCTGACCTTCGACGTTGGAGCGCCAGCATATTTCATTTCGCTGAGTTCTCGCGGAATCGAACTTCATCAACGAAAGGGCGGCAAACCAAAACTCCTTAAATCGGGTGACACTTTTATTCTCCAGGACGAAGCTGCCGTTAAGAAGGAAATCAAACTGGAAGCAAAGCCTCTGCCTGCAGAGAATCCTCCTATCCTCTCGTCTAGGATGAAAGGAAAACAGCGACCGTAACGCCGCGCATTTCAATCACTATGAGCCAACTATTCGATGAGATCATGCAGCTTGTGAAGAACGACTATCTCACTTACTTCTGGTGGTTGGTTGTCGCGGGATATATCTTGGCCTATGGACTAGCAAATTTGCTTGCGCGCGCCGGAGATCACAATCAAGGCACCCTTTTCTCGCGTTGTCGTAAGGCGTGGTCAATTGCGTTTTTCCTTCATGCGCTAGCTACAGTGGGCATCGGTGTAATTTGGTTTGTACAAAACCTAAAGCTTGCCTCCTTATGGTCCTATTTTTCATTGTACATTGCCGTAGCAGTTGCTGACCTGTGCCTCGGGATCGGTCTTTTTGCCACACGGACTAAATACTTTACTTTTCACGAGCCGCGAACCTGAAACAAAGCAACATTATGGCGCTTAATGTAAGTCCAACCCTCTTTATCGGAGTGGGGACCAACGGCTGGAACATTTTGGACAACCTACGCGAATTGGTTTACGAAGAGTTTGGTGTGTCAGGATTGGAGTGTTTTCGTTATGTCGCGCTGGAGAGCGATGAGAACAAGCGGAGTCCTGACAACATTCCAGGCACTCTCGTTCATGAAATCGTTACGCCTGTGCTCATTGGTGTGCCCACGACGGACACCGCGAAACGTCGCATCAATCCTGGTGATCACGATCATTATACGCCCGGCTTGGCAGCGTGGCTGGACCCCCTATTGGTAAATCGAGGTGCTAGAAATTTCACGGCGGGGGCTGGCAATTCACGCCATGCCGGACGTCTTTGCTTGTGGGAGAATTGGGACGGGAAGGCATGCAAAGCGATTACGGACGCCTACCAGGACATCACTAACCAAAAAAAGCGCGACGAAGCTGACAAATTCCTTCGAGAAAAATACTTGCCAAAGAAAGGCATAAGTAATGTTTCCGATCCCATTGTTGGGTTGGCTCCGAAAGTCTATATTTTTGGCACGCTCTGCGGGGGCACGTGCAGCGGTTCATTCATCGATCTCGCTTACTTTGTATCGGACTTGATCGGCGTCGGAGCGCGGAGCATGGTCAGCCAACCGACCTCACCGGAAGTCATTGGCTTGTTTACTATTATTGATACCTTGACGGTAAACGAGCGACACTTAAGGACCAACGTTGCGAATTGCTCGGCCGCCTTAAGGGAGCTGGATTACTATTATCAGGAGAATAGTAGTTATCGTGTCGAATTTCCAGATGGGAAAGTAATTAACACCACGAACCAACCATTTGACACTTTATACCTCGTTAGCATGCGGAACATGCAAAAGCTTGGTTTTCCAGAATCGGATATTCCAGCTTTGACGAAAATGTGCGCCATGAACTTATTCACGGAGGTAGTAGCGGGGATGGCGGCAGTGAAAAGTGCAAACCGCGTAAATCTTCGTAACACAGCACAAGGCTATCTGAAACCTAACCAAGCTGGCCACATTCAGGCGTTTAGTTGCTTCGGTCTTTCTGCGATTTCCTATCCCCGATATCGCATAGCCCAAGCGATCAATCGGCAGTTGGGCAAGGATATGTGCGATCATTGGCTTGGCGGCGATCTGAACGCCTCAGTCGTCAAGGATGAGGCTAAAAGCGAATGGCTGAATTTATTAGAGCAGGGCAAGCGAAGTCTAGTGGGGGCGGGAGAGGTTCTCCTGGGAGCCGGGGAGGTGAAACCCCGTTGCGGAGTTGATTTGATGAATGAAGTGTCGGTCACTTTTGATCACGGTCAGAGTCAATTTGAAGCAACGGACAAGTCGGCATTGGACGGCTTCGCGTCTTATTTTCCTGATCCAAAAGCGACTTTTGTTGACAAACTCGCTCGACCTCAAGGCGAGTATTTTCAGAAGATTTTCGATTCACGAGAGCTTGTCCTCAAAGATATAAAACATGCACTTCAACACCTGATAGAGAGCTATATTAGTGCCCACACGATCAGGGAAACAAAACAATACGTTGGGCATATTTTAACACAAGTTGACAACCTGCTGAAAGAGCATAGTGACGAAATACCGGTCCTTTCTCAAAAGCTGGACCTTCGGCTCTCCAATGAGGTGCATTCAGATTTCTGGAGTCGACTGTTGTATCTAAGAAGGCAAGCAATCATCGAATACAAAGCAGCGCTATGGCAAGATTTGCGGTACAGAGTGGAGGCGCAGTTGGAGAGTGTTCGAGATGCGGCGCTGAAATCGATCCTGCCGGGCGTTATTGAGTATCTCAAGGAAGCATCAGACCAGATTCAGTCCATTGAGGACACGCTCGCGGAACTCCGAAAGGCTTGCATCACACAAAAAGCGAACAGAATAAATCTCACTCAACACAATAACTTAGTTGTCATATCTGATGGAAAAATCGACAACATCGAGGACGATGTGAATACGGCTGTATCCAACATCCTTAGGGAAACCGAGCGCATCGAATTGCGCAGGATGTTTCTTGGGGGAGATTCCGCAATTAGCTCACTTTTTGATGCTGACATTAGCCTGCTAGTCAGTCGAACAGATACCGCATTTGGCGCAAAAAGTCGTGAAGCTGTTTCACATTTTCAAATTGGGCAAGAAATACTAAAAAAGCTGGCTAACCGAATCGAAGCACTTGTCGTGACCTCACTTCCATACATCGAGCCCGAAAGTACGTGGAAACCGTTAGCGACAGCTCAATTGCCTAATTTCCTTTTCTCCCAAGATCAGCAGTCAGGAAAGGACTTGGTTGCAAAAACTACTAAGACCCTCACAGATCAACGCGCACACTACGCTTGGGCCAGTTCTCCGCTGGACCATTTTGTTTTCTTTTATCAGGAGCGTCCCGGATTGGCGGTTTCGGATTTGGCTGTTTACACGAAGGCTGAATCAGTTCTCAGCGAAGTTGAGGCCTCTTCATCCAAAATCGCCACATGCTATACGCACAAAGCGGGACAGCGCCACTTTAACGTGGGAAGAGTTCGTGAGTACGCAGAATTGACGCGTTGGATTGGGGCAATGAGCTATTTACGTCCCGACGTATTTTACCCAGATGGAAATAACCGCAAGTTTCTCAAGTTTACCACACTGGACGGCATGAATCGGACTTTGTGCGTTGATGATCACGATCAGTTGAAGAGCCATGTGGATGAGCATAGCAACAAAGTTTTGCTGACGCTATTCAAGCAAAAAGTCAAAGAACAAGGGAAAGAAAAGACGATAGAAAGAATGAACCAAATCTCTGATGGAGTGACAGATCCGTCAAAGAAAAGGGATCTCGAACAGCTCCACGATTCGATTGTGCAGGTCGTCTTCTCCGACGGCGGCGGTTGTGGATAAAGCTTTGGGAGGCCGACCGATCTACTTACGGATGCCTGATAGAACCATCATGAATTGCTGCCGGGAGAGCAACCTATGAGCGAGCGAAATTGCATCTGCCCAAACTGCGGCAGTGAATTTGTCGCGTATAAAGCTTTGTTCCGTTGCATGAACATGGATCCTGAGAGCGAGTGCTCCCACATGACGGATCCGCCCTACAGCAAACACCTTGATATGGGTTCGAATACCCAATGGAGACGCGTTTTCGAACCGCCTCCGAACATGAACGGACACATTACTGTGCCTTGTCCGCATCCGCAGTGTAAACGTCCCACCAGTACGCGTATTTGTCCTACGTGCCACTGCGAGCTCCCCCTTGAATTCGATCGTCTCCCAATGGCAATCTTCTGTCTTGTCGGAGATGTTGCGGCGGGCAAGAGCACATATATTGCGTCTGGGATTCCTTATCTGCAACAACAAGGACTTCATCGTTTCAAGAGAGGGTCATTTACACCATTATGTGCGCACACAACGGAATATCTTGTAACACATTATGTCAGGCCTCTGCACGAGGGGAGGGCTGTCGTCTCAAATGACCGGAATAGTGCGAAGGGTATCAACATAGTGGCCCGACAACCTCTGGTTTTCCGGCTTCAGGCAAAGAGGTATTGGCCTGGTTTTTATCCTCTCGGCCGCACCCGAGACTACAACATCATCATTTCCGACGTGTCCGGAGAAGTCTTCAAAGACCAGTCCGAGTTGACTAACCACAATCTCTGCTTGCCGTTTGCCTCCGGCCTTATTGTCCTGATTAACCCCCGTTCCATCAGCAAGATTGCACGTAAACTGCCCAAATATAATGCAGCTATAGCCTTTGACGCTCACTTCTCTGTAGTTACCGAAGTTAAAAACTTCTTTCGTGCTCGTGGCAAGCTGAAGGTTGATATTCCCACAGCTTTTGTGCTGTCCTCATCCGACTTACTCCTCCCGTCGGGACTGATTACTCCCGCGCATCCAATTGCAAATGCGGTTCCTCCATCTCGAAGATTGGACCTCGCACTTTGCAGGAAACGGTCACGGTCGATAGAATCTCTTCTGGAGCAGTGGGAAGAGAACGCCTTCTGTACTTTTGTTGAGGAGAATTTTCCAAAGCGATGCTTTTTTGCAGTCTCAAGCTTAGGTCATGAACCGGAAATAGAAACGAATCAACTCGGCCAACCCATCCAAAAGATCGGCGAAATCCGACCAAGGAGCGTTGAAGATCCGTTTTTGTGGCTGTTCCACATGGCTGGCGAAATGATTCCGGCAAAATGAAGACCAGCACAAAGTGATTCAACAATTGCATTATACATGGTGCTCAGCGCAAGAAGGTCTGAGCACCTCAGCGGGCTGGCACGTCCGGGGGAAATCCCGTGGTCTGAATGGAAGCGCGCCCGAACTTCTCGGTCGAGCGGCAAGCAAGGCGGCACAGGCAAACGAGATGGAAAAGGCTGGTGTATCTCGAAAGCTGATTTGGCAATCCGGACCTTGGGGAAGGCCCATCGTGATACATGTCGAATTGAAAGGGAGCGTTCCGTCAGTACCGCCGAGACCTGGGAATTATCTTGCTAGAGTATTTACCGACTTGCCTGACGATTTTGATAGCCTTCAAGCGATTAATCTTTGGGAATCTTCCGCTGTAACTGCTGAAGTTCAGAGCGGCAGAGCCCTTGATGAACTATCAGGCTTTGATGACCAGCTAACTCGGCGACTCGAAATAACGATTGACCGGTTACGCGAGCCGATTTTTTGCGATCAAGCGCGGGCGTGTCTGACAGCATTCCTACGAGTCGCTGGTTCTAAACCAATCGTTCTCGTGGGGAACGATTCTGACATCGTCGCTCTTATCACGGCAGTGGCGCGATGCACGCCATCCGAATTTCGCACGAAACTGTTTTTTTCCACATTTGAATCTCCAAACGATATTCCAGAGAAACTCGCAGTAATTGGGATTCCTATTGCTGATTCTCCCAATGGAGCGGTTTCCGCTCGTGAAAGATTCGCGTTACTTGTTGAAATCGAGAATCCGCACGCCGTCCCGGCGGAGACAGATACATCCACATATGCACGCAAGGCGATCCAACTCCTTCGTGATCGCCACACGGACCAACTCGACAGCCTGCTTGAGCGCTCGGCTAAGTTAAAAGCAGCCGAAATCGAAGAATTGGACTTGGTGGCAATGCTAACCCCAAAGTCCGGCACTCTGCCGGAATTCACCGACGAGCAATTCCTAAGACTATTAAGCTTCGAAGCTCTTGCTCAAGATTGCGCGTCGGAATTTCGAGAGCCATTTGCCGCGCGACTAAATTCCTTCGTCGAGCAGGTTCAAATCTCTGGAGGCGCTCATTCGACCGGAAGGAGGGAACCCACAGAGGAATTTCAAAAGCTACTGCTAAAGCATGTCGTGATGGAAGCCACCAGAATGGCCAATGCGAAAAGCGTTGCTGATTGGCAAGGGTGGTCTCGTGCTATATGTGTCGAGTTGAAGTGGTTTGCAGAAAATCAACTTTTGGGAGGTTTGTTTCAGGCATTTCAGCTTCACCTAAAAAGTGGTGCAGATCCGTTAAACATAAGGACTAGGATTTACTTTTTGAAGTATTGGGTAGAAACGAAGGGATGGAAATCGGATTCTGTGACTGATGACGATTGGAATCAGCTTACCACTTGCTGGCTGCGTTGTTCAGTAACAGAGCTTGCCGAGGTTTTGCGGAGCACTGTCAACGATGACCTCAAACGCAGGGCCTTTCGCCAATTCATTTTTGCGGATGATGTGCAAAATACGAGCAACACATCGGCAGAAGAACAATGCCTGGGCGAATATCTGGTTCGATCAGACCAGGCTCAATTCTTGGATGAACTTCTGGCGCCAAGGCAGAACCAACCTTATCGAACGCTATCTCGCTTTGACATCGTTCTTTCCGCGTGTTGGAAGTCCGGCCGACTCTTTGAACAGTTGACATGCGTTTTTGACAAACGGGACGAGATAGTTGGATTGCCCGTCGAATGGAAAGCACGTGTTTTCCAGTTCCTTACCGGATTGGAACTTTCACGTGAACATCAGCCAAGTCATTTTGCTTTGGGTGATCGGCAGAATCACTCCCCTAACGCCAAAGGTCCGGTGCGACATGCGGTTTCAGGCAAGATCCAGGCTTCGAAAAACTACACATCGGATTTCGTAAGATTTGTCGCTGCAAACCTTGGCGAGGTAGTTTCACCAGATACGGGCCGTAATTGTATCCGTGAATTGATGAGGAAATTCTTCGCAGGGATTGCCACCTTGGATATCGCCGGAAATCAAACACTCTTGGACAACCTTCGAAAACACATCCGAAGTGATAATGAGTGCCTAAGCCAGCTTTCCGACTGCGATAGAAAGACAGTAGCAGCCATTGAAACCGTGATGAGATTTATCGCGGGAGAAGAAGATCGAAAGCTCAATACCGAATGCTTACGGGAGGGTTTGAAACTCTTGCGGCTCTCAGATGGAGATGTTCATGCGACCCGACTATTATGCTTACGCGCGAAAACACTGCTAGGTTCAAGCGATTTGGAGAAACAACTTAAGATCACAGCCGGACAACTCGGAGTTAAATACAACGACGCCAGATACGAAATTGTAGCAGCCGTCATTGAGCGACCGGACGAATTGCTCGTTGAAAATCCAATCCTTCTCGATGCCGTCAGAGCTATCCGCCAGCAGCCGAAAGAAGGCCCTGCGAAGGATTGTCTCAGATCCATGTGCAAAAGACTCTCTTGGTTTCAATTACGTCGATTCAAGCGACAGAGCCAGGAAAATGAACGCCTCTTTCCCCTCGCGGAAATCTTGGACGACGACATCATGGCCGATGCTCAAAAGCGTTTCTGGAAACAGGCATTGATCGCGCTTGCCGCAACGGCCCTCTTGTCTGCCGCACTTGTAGTCGCGTTGCGATGGACCCAATCTCGCAATAGATCATCAAGCCAAGAAGCAAAACCTGCCGTTCCACCGGTTGAAAACAGACCAACTCAATCCGAGAGGGCAGGCGCAAGAGTCCCGGATCGTGATTCGCTCACTGATGATGGAACTCCTGGAGCGAGTGATATTAAAGCACCCTTCCAAAAAACGAATTCGGTCCCACCAGGCCGCCTGTCACCAGGGGTCGTGTCGCCTGTGCAGCAAGACATCAAATCGGATCGACCAATTGAAACCAAAACGGTCACTCCGCAAGGTGCAGAAATCCACAATAAAGGATCAGATCGTGAACCTGGAATAGAATCCTCGCCGACCAACAAATCAATCGATGCACCTGCGTCCAATACGAAGAACGGTGGGCCAGATACAAATGCAGCCCTTAAACCCAATGCAATGCGCAGTAGCGAAACTGGCCGCGCCTTGTCCGTTGTCACAAATTCCTCACAAGGGAATTCGGTGACCAACACCACGAACAGCAGTATTGCACCTGTGCCGAATCGACCTGCCAGCACAAACAAATGACTGCACCATTGATGGTCAAACCTACGAAGGGACAGAAAGTGTGAATCGTCCAAGCAGAACAGCAGCATGAACGTGACTTCTCTCTTACCGATTTGCTTCTGCATTTTGCTTGCTTGCGTGTCCTCATCGACGGCTCCGGCAGCATCAACAGCAAGCGACGAATTGATTTGGAGATTTGAATATGACGATGCGGATCGGCTCACGAAAATCAGCGACCCGGCCCAGCGTGATACTAGAATCCGGTATTCTTTCGACGACTCAAAGCGTCTTCGTAAAATCTCGCGGCTCTATGCCGATGGTTCGAGCGTGAGCAATGAGTTCGACGAGACAGGGCAACTCAATCGGATGACGGATGGCGAGGGCACTGTAGCCTACGGATACGACGATTTAGGTAGGCTAAATCGCGTTCAACGCCATGGCAGTCATATTGTCATCTACACCCATGACACTCTGGATCGCATCAAGACGCTCCAAGTGGGCGCATTTTATCGCGTCGAGTACACTTACGATTTTCTCGGCCGCTTGGCTTCAATGAAAACGCCGGCTGGCGTGATTGAGTATGAGTACATGACCGGCCAAGGCCAGAAAGTCCGCAAACTTCCAAATGGCGTCTGGACCATCTGGAGTTACGAGCCTAACGGAGAGTTGCGGAGGATTCAACACGGCAAAGCCAGCAATGTCACGGAAAAGGGCTACACGCTGACACCGGTCGCGGATTATTCGTATCAGTACCGACCGGATGGGCTTATTGAGGCGATTGGAGAAGGAGAAATGCCTGACAGAAAATTCGCTGCCGTGGTTAACTACAGATACGATAACGTGGGGCGTTTGACTAATGCAGTTACCACGCCAGGGCGAAACTTCTCCTATTCGTACGACCTTGTGGGTAATCGCGTGAGCGTGACGTCATCAGGAAAGCAGCCGCAAAACTGTACTTTTGACTGGGCGGGACGAGTGAAAACATTCGATGGCAATCCATGCGAATATGATCCCGCTGGAAATTTAGCCTCGATGTTCGTTGCCGGGGGACTTTTGAAGTATCGCTATACGCAAGATAACCGGCTTGCAGAGGTTAGTGGCAGAGTAACGTACCGCTACGACGGCGACGGACGGTTGATTGCTCGCAAGACCAGCGCAGAAGAAACAATCTTTACTCCCGATCCCTTCCCCGGATTTTGGCAGCCGCTAGTGATGGAAGGAAAGCAAAGTGGTCGTACTCTGATTGTTTGGGAAGGAACGACTCCGCTGATCGTGATCCGAAGCGGCAAACCGGAGTATTTGATGCACGATCACCTGGGATCAGTTCGGCTCGTCCTTGGAGCCCAAGGTGAAAAAATAGCAAGAATTGACTACGAGCCTTTCGGTTCAGTTGTTGATTCCGATGCGGGCACTGAATTTGCCCCTCGCTTTGCGGGGCTGTTCTGGGATCCAGATGCACAGGCATATCTGACAATGGCCCGTGCGCAGAACCCGTTTCTCGGTCGGTGGCTGCAGACTGATCCAATCAAGTTAATCCCATTCGGTTCGCAAGAGGCAATTTCCATTTTTTCCTATTGCGGAAATGATCCTGTTAATTATCGGGATTTAGACGGTAGTAGGAGGATCAAAGAGCCGGCTCAACGCTTTACACCGGATCTAAGCTTCGATGTACTTGATAAAATGCAGCAGAATGAATCCTACTTTCGATCCACGATGTTTGGCGACAAACAATCGCTGAACGCGCAGGACCGCAGTGAGATTCGCCGACTAGCCGTAGAAAGATTTCTTGCCGAGCACGCGGGCTACGCGGTGCTTGGGATCGGTGGTTATAATTATCAAGGTGCTAAATTTGATAAAATCATTAACAGAATTATACCCACCGCCTTCGGTTCAGTTAATTTGGACTGGGCTACGACCTTGGGCCACGCGGAAATCACATCGGGAATCTCTGCAGACAGACTATACGGGCCGGGTAAAACGTTTTGGAACGCGTTCGGATGGCTTAGCGGAAAGAAAGGAATGCCCGAGCTTGGTTACATGTACCCGATACCGGATCGCAATGCGATCAAGTGGCTTAAGGCTCTGTACAATCCTAACAATGCCCTCGCGGACGTAATTCTGCCTGCTTGGGCTCGCAACTCCAATCCGCAAGCAAAACGAATTGCATCCACAAAGCGAAGGTTCGATTTAGACATAGCCGACGAATACGAGGACAGGGATCCCAGAGCCAAAGGACGCCCGTCAAGTGCAAGCGGCCCACCCGGCGGCCCACCACCACCTCCTCCGGGGGGCGGCGGCGACTACGATGGCGGTGGCGGCGGTGGCTCTACCATAACCCCTTCCCCAGTCGGCGGTGTTTACCTCGGCGGTGCGGGCCAATCGTTGTCTGACATTGGATTGCTTGACGGTGTGGCATTTGATTCCAACAATAATCTTGTTTTGCTTGGCAAATCCAGCGGTCTAATCAAGATGCCTCCGCTACGCCTCGACGATGTCGTCACGATATTTCGCTCGGTCTATCTCAATGGCGAAGGCCCGACGGTAACGATTGATCCCAACCCGCAAAATCCGCGCGGACCGTTTATGGTCATCGAACACAGCAAAGCAACAGATGCAACTTACGTTGGTTGGATTTTGTATCATGCAGATCGCTTGATGAAAGGATACAATCTTGGCAAGGACAACATCACGAAACTCGATGTGAACAGTGCTATTCCTCGCTACCCAGAGGTGCTTGACGCAATCTACTTTGGCAACGGACAAGGCAGTAGCGTTCAGAAGGGGGACGACTGGGAACGCTTCTGGATCGTATCCTCTGAAGCCAGGAGATTTGGAGGAGTTCGCAGCGAATTAACGCTCGTTGATGTGCCACTCAAGCTTCGTACCCAGCCAATGAAGTGGCAGAACGGAAAACTTGTGGACGATCCGGTGCGGAAGCCGTCTCCCGGCGCGGTTGTATTCACAAACTGGTTTACGACCAACTATGACACGATCGCACAGGAGCAGTTCCTGACACCGCCCCGAGAGTCCGGGATTACCCAGCCCGTGCCCGTGTTTACCGAACTGCGGCGGATGGCCCTCCTCACCGCGATTGCGGAAAAATTGCGAGACCAAGGTGTGCCCATGCCGTTTTGGATGCGCGACTATGAGATCAAAGTTGTGCCCTTCGAGAAAACCACTCCATCCCTTACCAATCCTCGCAGTAACGGACGCATGACGGCGAGCATTTACGGGGGCGTCAACTTGTCGCCGGCCGATTCTGATGTAAGGACATTCACTCGCGCATCGGATTTGGGCAAGTTGCCGCCGGAACAGCAGGCTGCCGGAAGGGAGACCTTCGATCGTTCAGTGTCCCTCGTTGAAGTGGTGCGCAAGGAGATGGCTGCGGCAGAACCGCTGCGAGTAAAGACGTTCACACACAACGGGGCGGCGCATCAGGCACTCGCCTTGCCGGGTACCGACACTCGCGCGCTGGGGCCGTGTAGGCTGGACGAAGTGGATTTGGTGGTGCCCATTGAAGGAGGTGAAGGAATCCAGTTGATACGCAGCTACAACTCCTTCTTCAACCCAACCGGGCCGTGGGGGAAATGTTGGGCATCGGATTTGCCGCGACTAGGGCAAGCCCAGGTTCCGGTGTACCGGGACGCGCAAGGGCGAGTTACAAATCGAACTGACTTCGAGGTACTCACGCCTCTTAACACTGTGTATGCGCGGTTCAGCCGCGTAGCCGCAGTGCTTGAATTGAACGGCAGCCAACTGCGAGTTCCGGATAACTCGGGAGAATTTCTGGCAATGGCGGATGCAAAGCCAGACTTCTGGACAATACCCACTCACAAGCTAATTCGTAAGGATGGAACTGCATGGCACTTCAGCACAAATTCGAGCGGGGTTCTGGTTGCCACCGAGCGGAATGGCTTTCGAACCGTGTATGAGCGGAATGCGGATGGGAGTGTAAAACGAATTGTAGGAACACAAGGCCTGCGGCTTGTGGCATCCATCGAACTAATTTACGACGCAGCCGGACGCCTGCGCGAGGCGAAAGGCCAGCGAGAGAGCGGTGAACCCGTCAACGATAAGAATAGGACCACCACAAGCTACGAATACGACGCCTCCGGTATGTTGATTGCAGTGCGATCCAGCCAGGGCCGGACTAGCTATCAATACGATGGCCCGCGATTAGTCGCTATCACGTATCGTGAACCAGAAAAAGACGGCAAGAAGGCCGAGGAAATGGTTGTGCGGCGCTTCGAATACAACGCGCGCGGGCAATTACTCGCCGAAGTGGGCGCAAACGAAGCCACGAATGAATATCGTGTCACAACGAACGATGGCGGAAGCACCATAACCGTGACCGAACGCGGAAACAGCGCGAAAACAGATTTCGTGCGCTACGATATGTCTTTGCGGCCTGTCGAGGCTAAATACGCTGATGGTACTAAGGCGTCCTGGAGTTACCCAAACATCGGTGGATCAACAATAGTCTTTGCGCAGGCGGATGGCAGGACTATCCGCTTCGTCGAATCGCCGGATCAGCGCCAACGCACGGTGGAGCTTGATGGCAAGCATAAAGTCGTCGGTGAGTTTGACACAGCAGGCCGATTGACCGCTGTCGCTGAGAACGGTCGCACCCTCCTGCGCCAGGAATGGCTTCCCGATGGACGCCTGCGGCTGGCCGCGAACGAGACATGTGCAGCCCATCCTGAATACGATAAAGACGACCTTGTTGCGGCTGTCCTTCTCGCACCACCGGGAGAGCAGGGGCAGTTTACGCATTTTCAACAAACGAAGTTGGATCCTGCTGGCCGCCCGCGCCAAATCACCGACCATCGTGGGTTGCAGGTGTTAATGGACTTCGACGAGGCAGGCGAGTTAACAGCAATGGTCAGCAAACGAGATGGCAAGGATTATGGGTTTCAAGTCAGCCGCGACAAGTTCAGGCGCGTTCAGGACATCGAGTCGTCCTGGGGTAAGCAGCGTTACGCGTATGACAGCACAGGGGTTTTGGAAAAATTAGAAATACAAAAGCAGGGTGCAACGGCATCCGCTGACTGGAAAGCAGGTCTGCTTCAAAGAGTGATCCAGTTTGATGGCGGCCAGTATTCCTTCGCCTATTACAACGAGGGAAAGCAAGCCGGCCTCCCAAAAGAAATTACCACACCAAATCAGCTTAATCTCGGCTACCAGTACGATCCAACGAACCGGCTTTCGCAGGTTACGGTTGGGGCGGTGTCCCGCTTGATACTGGACTACGATGACAAAGGCAGGTTGAGCGGCTGGCGCTACGCTCCTCCAAATCCGTGACTTCGCGCCTACACCGAATCAATCTTATCGTTCAGCCCAAGTTCACGAAGCCCGTAAGGCTGGCGCGGCGATAATCGTGGAAGGAGAACGATACGAGCCGAGACGGAAAACGTAAGCGTCACGCGAAGCACCACTTTTTAGAGAAGAGTTTTCAAGTCGATGATGTCGGGAAGCGTTGACGGGGCGTAAGCGGTAAAGGAGCAGCCTTCTATCGGCGAGGTGCGGACGGTGGTAAATCCGCGCGCCATGCATCGCGCCATTTCTGCTCTTCGGAACCGACGAACAACCTCATCTGAACGCGCCAAACTTCTGAGCGCTTTTGATCGCAGCGGTCTTTCGGCCGCGGCGTTCGCTCGCGAACATCAGATCCATTACACCACTTTCTGCGGCTGGCGGCAGCGCCGGGAGAAAGCCCGCGCGCCGGAGTTTATTGAAGTGGAGAGGCTCGAGCCTGGCGTTTCATCCGATTTGCTCGTGGAGCTGGGCGCGAAGATTCGGCTGCGGATTGCCAGCTCCGATCAAGTTCCTCTGGCGGCGGCGCTCTTGGCTTGTTTAGCGCAGGAGGAGGCATGCTGAGTTTTCATTCGCATCTGAAAATCTTTCTGGCCTCCGCGCCGTGCGATTTGCGGATGAACTTCAATGGCCTGTGGAGCGCAGCCAAGGAGAAGCTGGGCGAGGATCCAAAAACCGGCGCGCTCTTCATTTTTTCCAATCGCCGTCATAACCGGATCAAGATTCTCTATTTTGACGGCACGGGTGTTTGCGTTCTGGCCAAGCGTTTGGAGAAGGGAACGTTTTTCTGGCCGCAGAGCGCGGGAGAGCCCAGCGCGAAAATCAAGCTCGCCCCGCAGGCGCTGCAACTGTTGCTCGACGGCGTGGAACTCAAAGGCAGCGGCTGCCGAGCCTGGTACGAAGCACCGGAGTGATGGCCCGCGCCGCGCTCGTCCACGCCCAAAAGTTGGCACAGGAAGCGCTATTGATTTGCGCGTTGATGACGAGCGAAAATCCAACTTCCGACGAACTGATTCTTCTGCGCGAAGTCATCTCTACTCTTCAATCCACGATCTCTACTTTGCAGGCAAGTGTCTCTGCCTTGGAGAGCAGTCTCAAGGAGAGTCAGAAAGAGAACTCACTGCTGCGCCAGAAACTGGACGCGCTGGCCCGGCCTCTCTTCGGCAAGAAGAGCGAGCAACTGGATTCCAAACAACTGATGCTGCTCTTGAGCGGTTCGGGCGAAACGATCGTGGAGGTTCCGCAGAGCCCGGCCCGGCAGTTGCTCCTGCTGTCCCTGCGCAAAGAGTCTCAGGCCAAAACACAGCGCATCCGTGTGCCGGAGAATCTGGAAGTGGTGAGCGAAGTCATCCAACCGGAAATCGTCCAGGCCGAGCCCGGCCAGTGGAAACAAATCAGCCAGGAAGTCAGCCGTTTGCTCGATTACCAGCCGGGGAAGTTTTTTTGGAAGGAAACGATCCGTCCCAAATATGTGCGCGTCGATCAGAAGCTCCTGCCGTCCGTGATCGCCCCGGCGCCCGCGCGTGTGGCCGACGGCATCATGGCCGCGCCGGGATTGCTGGGCCACGTGTTGGTGAGCAAATTCGCCGACCACATTCCCTTTTACCGTCTGCAGATGATGTTCTGGCAGCGGCAAGGCGTTTTCATTGCCCGCGCGCAAATGGTGATCTGGACGCGCCACTGCGTGCTGCTCTTGGAAGCCATTGTGCTCTGCATCAAAAAAGAGGCGCAGGCCAGCGGCTATGTGCAGGTGGACGAGACGCCGGTGCGCTACATGGACCCGGAAAATCCGGGCCGCTGCTCCCAAGGCTATCTTTGGACGGCGCTGATTCCAAAGAAATGCGTCCTCTATGAATGGCACGCCAGCCGGGCGGCAGCCTGTTTGGACTCGCTCCTGGGCAAAGATTACGCGGGAAAAATCCAGTGCGACGGTTACAGCGCTAATCGCGCTTTCGCCAGGGACAAGGAAATTATTTTGATCGGCTGCATGGCCCATCTGCGGCGCGGGTTTTTCGAAGCCCGCGACCAGGCGCCCGGCGTGGCCGGCTGGATTCTAAACCAGATTGGAATTTTATACGGATGGGAGGAGCAACTTCGCCAAAGCCGGGCTGGGCCAGCCCTTCGAGAAGCGCGGCGTTCCTCACACAGCCGATTGGTCATGGACCGATTGAGCCGCGCCCTGCCAAAGCTCCAGCAAGGTATCTGCCCAAAAGCCCGATGGGCGAAGCGATCAGCTACGCCCTCAACCAATGGGAAGCGGTCTCGCGCTTCCTGGATTTTGGCGAAGTGGAAATCGACGATAACCTGGTCGAGAACGCGATCCGGCCCACCTGTGTCGGAAAGAAAAACTGGCTCTTCTTCGGGTCCGAAGAAGCCGGGACGCGCAACGCGGCCGTGTTCACACTCATCCAAAACTGCCGGATGCACGACCTCGATCCCTACACCTACCTCAAGGACATCCTGGAGAAATTGCCAACGACGACCAATCAGCGAGTTGCCGAACTGACGCCGCTCAAGTGGAAACCCGCCCGCGAAGGAAAAGCTCTGCACAAAGCAGCCTGAGTTCAACCAGTCTCGGCGCGCTCAAGCCTCCCGCCAGTTTCCATGCCAATCGGGTCGCGCAAGCGAGGGCTGCTCCTTTACCGCTTACGACGGGGCGGAAGAATTTGCGTTCCAATAATCCGAATTGAGACTGCCCTGGGTTCCAAACGCCGAGCATCGGGCGAATCCTGACGAAGTTCTTCGCGAGGCAATGAAGGATTTCGCCGAGGGACGTCATGAACTCGCCCTACCAAAGCATCTTTGGTTCCACAGAAACGCTACGAATATTCAGCCTAGCAGTCCGTTAAAAAACTCACGCTTCACTCGTTAATCGGCATTACTAATGCTGTGAATTAAGCATGGCGTTAGGAAGACGCAAAGAAAAACAAACCGAACTCTTCGTCGCCACCGCGGACCTCGCCAAAGGTTCGGGCCATCCGTGCTACACCCAGCTCAACCAGGTTTTGGATCAAGCCGGGTTTGACGCCAAAGTCGAGGAGCTGTGCGCTCCGTTCTACAAAAGCGGCGGACGCCCGTCCATACCGCCGGGGGTTTACTTCCGCATGCTTTTCATCGGTTACTTCGAAGGCATCGACCGTCAGCGCGGCATCGCCTGGCGCTGCGCGGACAGCCTGGCTTTGCGCTCCTTTCTGGGCATCCGCCTGAGCGAAAGCACGCCCACCCATCCCGCCATGACCATCATCCGCCAGCGTCTGGATGAAAACGTCTTCGACGAGGTCTTCACCTTTGTCCTCGGAGAATTGCAGACCCAAGGCCTGCTGCGCGGCCAGACCGTCGGCATCGATGCCACCACCCTGGAAGCCCACGCGGCCATGAAAAGCATTGTGCGCAAGGACAACGGCGCTGCTTGGAAGGAATACCTGCGCGCCCTGGCCCAAGCCGAAGGGATGGAAAACCCCAGCGATGAGGATTTGCGCCAGCTGGACCGTTCGCGCACAGACAAGAAAGTCTCCAGCCAGGACCGGCCTAATCCCAACGACCCGGGCGCGCCCATCGCCAAAATGAAGGACGGACGCACCCGCCTGGCCGACACCGCCGAACACGCCGTGGATCTGGAAACGCAAGCCATCGTGAGCGCGCACCTCACCCACGCCGACCGGGGCGACACGCAAAGCGGGCCGGAAAGTTTGGGGTTGGCCCAGGCCAGCCTGGGGGCCGCAGGCAGCCCCCAGGAAATCACCCAGGCGGTGGCCGACAACGGCTATCGCGACCATGAACTGCTGGCCCGCGGCGCGGACTGGGGCGTGCGCGCTTACATTCCCGAACGCAACCAAAAGAAGCGGCGCTGGACGGACAAGCCGGCGGAGGATGAAAAAGCGTTCCGGGCCAACCGCCGCCGGGTGCGCGGAGCCAACGGCAAACGACTCAACCGCTGGCGCAGCGAACGGGTGGAGCGCACCTTCGCCCATGTGTGCGAGACGGGCGGCGGACGAAGAACCTGGCTGCGAGGCCTGGTCAACGTGGCCAAGGCCCATGGGCTCAAATGCGCCGCCTACAACCTGGGGTTGCTCCTGCGCCAAATTCACGGAATGCGCAAGCCACGCCACGCGGACGCCGGGGCGGCCGGCCTTTGGGCCGAAGTTTTTGGACTTTGCGCCCTGGGACTGCCGAGGGCCGCTGTCACCACCACCAAGGCCCAACCTCGGATCTGGGCGAGAGGAGCCCTCTTCCTAATTTGGCCCTGGATCGCTCACCGCACGCGGTTAATTTCAGGCAAATTCAAAAATGCCCATTTTTTAACGGGCTGCTAGCCGAGCAGCCGAGGACAGCATGCCCAAGACCGACTAGCCTTGAGCCGTAACGCGAGCGTTGGAGCGCCTTCGGGGAACAGTTTGCTTTCCACCTTACCGGGCGCGGCCTTGCGCCTGTGTCCACTCCCTTTTTTGTTCTTCTTCCATGCGCCGCCGCAGTTCTTCCGCCTTCTTTCGGCGCTCCTCGGGCGACAAATCCTCTTCCCACTGCCGACGCACTGCGCTTCGCACAACGCCCCGGTGCTTTTCCGATAAGGGATGTCGCTTCGCCCAACCCGTTCGGACGGCTTTGGCCAGCTTCTCGAGCTGCGCTTCCTCTTTGGCGGTGTTTTCCGGCATTGATCGACCTTAAACTTTGAGGAGCCGCCGCGCGAGTTGCAAACAGCGCTGCACGCGCTTCGTGGCCGCAGCCTCCGTGATCCCATAAGCTTCGCCGAGGAGCGCGAAAGACAGCCCCACCACGTAGCGATCCCAAAGATAATTCAGGCAGGGCGGCTCGCTCCTCTTGATGAGCGCCAGCGCCGCTTCCAGGTCCGTCCGGTCGGCGGCGGAAAGGGTCCCGCCGCCCGTGAATGCTTCGAGCGCTTCGCGCAGAAGTTCCGGGTCGGCCACCGTGTTGACCGCTGTCTTTCGGCCCCGAAACTGGTCGGCTATCTTGTGGCGGGCGAGGCCGTAACACCACTTCAGGAAACTTTCCGCTTCCGCGCTCCCGAAAGCCGGCAAGGTGTCGACAATGCCGGCCAAGGTTTCCTGATACGCATCTTCCCAGGCGTCTCTTTTGGCGGAATTCGAGGAGAAATGACTGCGGATAAACCGGCTTAAATCGGGTGCCAGGAACTCGATGATTTCTTCCGCCAGCCGCTCGGCTTCCGCCACCTCGCGGCATTCTCGATACTGGCTTAGCAGTTCAGGAAGCGGGTCCATGCAACGGCCCTCATGGTAAAAGGCTGCCGACTGCCACGCAACGCGCTTTCAGCGATTCCAACGGAGGCGCGAAAATAATTTGTCCGATATCCTTCACAATCCTCGACAGGTCTTTTGAAGCGCCGCGCGGCTCGGGCCGGAGCGGCTTGGAATAGAATCGAAAACGACACCGCTGCGATGAACAACGCCAATCTCGCTTTTCTCGCCATTCTTGGGCCGCCGGCGCGGCTCTCGGTCGAGCAAACTGCCGTCAAGCTCAACTGCCAAGTCCACGACATCCGAACATTGGTGAACGCGAAGCTCTTGAAACCCTTGGGCAACCCGCCTCCCTCCGGGGTCAAATACTTCGCTACGTCCGAAGTCGTCCAGCACTCCAGCGACCCCGCTTGGCTCGCCAGAGCCACCAATGCCATCCATCGGCATTGGGAGCATAAGAATGCATGCAGAAAATCTCGAGCCACGACTTCGGAAGAGGAATGATTTCCGCGGTGCGTCTCCTCTTGAGGAATCGGAGACCATTCAGACTACCTGCTGGTCTGCTTCCGAGCGCGCCCAGGATACGGCCGCTTCGCGGAGTCGGCGCGCGGAGGGGCTGAGGCCATGCGAATGGCCCCGATGGCGTCATGCAGTTCCCGCACTTCGTCTTCCAGCGCGCGGGCTTGCCGGATGAGGCGAAGCAGCACGATGGCCTCGACGGGATTCGCTTCGCCAAGAGATTCGGCGAGCCCGGCGGCATTTCGGCGGAGCGCTTCGGCCAGGTCGTCGAGTGTGTGTTCCATGGGATTTATTTTGGAAAGGCGAGCCGAAAAATTTCGGCCCACCGGGTTATTCAACCGTGAAGATGGGCAGCGGCCTCGGCAAGCCGCGTGAGGGCATTCCGGGCATACTCCTCCACCATCCCGAAAAGGATGAACCGGCGCTCACAACGGAGGGTCGCCGCACCGTGGTGCCAGAGCCGCCGAAGGGGTCCAGTACAATGTCGTCTGGTTCGGAGTAAGCGTTGATGAGAGGCAGAAGAGCGGAAACGGGACGACGAGGATGGCCTTTGGCCAGGCAGGTAAGCCGATTCGTGCATCATGCAGGTGTGGCCGACGCGGGACGCGTCACGTCTGGCGAAGGTGGAAATGCCCGACCGGCCCGAAGCCGAATTCCTTCAAGGCGAGGAGGAACTTGTCGGCGTTTTTCCAGCCGTAGAAACAGACGCAGTAACGATTCGGTTTGAGCACCCGATAAAGCTCGGCGAACGCCGGGAACAACCAGCGGATGTTATCGTCGTTCAGATAAGAGCGGCCAACCGGTCCTGGTAATGAAGGATGTAGGGCGGGTCGATGAGAACGAAGTCGATGGACTGGTCAGGCAGGTGGCGCAAGGTCTGGAGGCAATCGCCGCGAGTGACCTGGTTCAGGAATCCCGAGGGCGTGCTCAGTTCGGAGGCAAAGGCTTTCATATTCTTGATTTTTTCATTTCATTTTTCGCTTCGCCCAATCGGGCGCGCGCAATGCTTAACTGAGGACCTTGGCGGGGAAGCCGGGGTCCAAGCCACGACCCGTAGCATCCTGGACGCTGGCCTGACCGCCATATAATCGCCCGACCCATTGCGCGAAGTTCGCGGTTAAGTGATGCGACTGCATGCGTCCACTTTCCTTTGCCTCAACAGTTTCGAGAGAAGTCTTGCCGCCGTCTGCGACCGGAGACACCTTGCGCGGCGAAGGCCGCCACTTCGGCCTTGATTCGCTCGCGGTCGAAATTCATCGGACGGGCCAAAGATTCCAGTTTCAGGAGGCCGCGGCAAGAACCGGCTCACCGGCTCACCGTCATCAAACAGTTCCGGCTGCCTAGATGACGTGGGGAGCAGGGCCTCTGTCCATGGTCGAAGAATTTGAGAGGGCCGGATTTATCCATGATCAGGCTCGCATGGAAAACCCTGCGGGACGAAAGATGACGAGCGCACTGGGGAAAGGCGCGGCATTTTCCGCTCCTTCGAATCGCAAACGTCCTCGCAGGAGGCGGATCTCTCCTTTCATGGCAAAGCAGTGCCACCAGGAAGTGTCCGTCCTGGCAGGCACCAGGCAGACCACGGTCGCGCCTTGCCTGGAGGACTCATACGCTTTTTTCATCCACCTTCCGATGGCGCGGCCGTACGGAGGATTCATGAACACCACCGCATCGGCCCAGTCCTGCCCGAGGCCATCCTCCCGAACGGTGAAGTGCCGGGCGCATTTGGCGTTGGCGTGGCTGGAGCAGGGATCGAGAGTGAACTCGAATTCTCGGTGCAGCGCGTCGAACAGCCATTGGGGTGTCGGCCAATCATCCCGCATGGACATGAAATGCACAGAAACATCGGTTCTCACGGAGACAATTTATGAGTTCCGCTTGGAGTCCGTTAGCGGGCATCCGTGGAGCAGGGGGAGAGTAGCGGCGGGTTCTCACCCTCCCCTGCCGTCCGGCCTGCTTGCGCGCGCTGGAGGTGATGGTCGATGATCTTCCAGCGCACCGCTTCGAAGAGGCTGCCTGCCTTTCGTTCGTGATACTGCCGGGCCAGAAAACCTTCCGCCCCCGCCAAAGCTTTGGCCTCTATCCCCTGCTGCTTGGCTGGAGTCAGCCCTTCCCAGTATTTTCGGCGGCGCTCTTCCTCGGCATCGGGAAGCAAGATTTCGGGTTGTGGGCGGAAGGCTGGGTGTGATCGAGGCCGCTTCGGTTCCGAAGACGGTGCCAGCGCGGGAGGCGCGGCATAATCCTGCTCGATGGCGCGGACGAGGTAGCCGGGGAGATTGTCGATGGGCGGACCTTTGCGGGTGCGCCGGGGAGCCAGGACCGCCGCGAGCTGCCGTTCGATGCGTTCGGCGGGAAAACGTTCGGTGAGTTCGAGAGCGGCCTTTTGTGAGACTCCCGCCGCGACGAGTTTCTCTACGATGGGGGAGACCGGCGGTTCCAAAGTTGTGGCCTCCACCTTGGCCTCCGACCGAGCCGCTTCGAACGCAACCTTCCATTCCCCCCTCCCCGCCACCTCGAACCGGTTCTCCCTGGGACGCAGGAAACCTTTCGCCTCCAGTTCGAGTATGGGGCCGCGCAAAAGCCGTTTCAGCTCCCCGTTGTGATACGAGCGGGCGAGCCCCAGATGCTCGAAGGCCAGCGTTCGCAGCGGAAAGGCGAGTGTTTTACGGTGATGAAACCGCTTGTCCAGAAACCGGTAGAGCCGCCGGGCGATAGCGCTCTCCAATGTGCGGAAGAAAGCCAGATCGATCTGTTTCAGATAACCGTCCTCAAAACTCTGAAACACCGTCTCGTTCCATGTGAAAGAGGACTGGCCCGGCCCGCGCTGACGCTCCTGCAACTGGACATCCTCCAGCAGATGAAACCCTTTCGAGACCCAGCTCTGGCCCCGTTTGCACCACCAGGCCCGGTCGTACTGGAGGGTGACACCGAGCCAGCGAAAGAGCGAGTCCCGGAGGCGCTCGTACGACTTCGACTCGTCTCTCCAGCCAAGGAGCCGCAGCAGCTCGTAGCGGGTAAACAGCACGGTGCGGGCGGCAAACCGGGCCTGGGCGGTAAGCTGCACCAGACCGAGTATCACCTCGTCATCCAGTGGGGTGGGGAGTCCGTAGCGGGCCGACGGAGAGATGGTGAGCTTGCGGGTCACCGGTTCCCGCCGTCCCTGGTCGAAAATCGTGTCCGAGAACGTCAAAAAATCCTGCCCTTCGCTCCGGTGGCTGAGAGACGCCAGCGGAAACTCCGCAAAATTCAACTCATCGCAGCCCCGCCTTGTCTCCCCTTCCCTTTCCATCCGGCTCCCTCCCTCAAATGTAAAACATCAACCTCGCCTGTTGTTGATCTTTTTACTGTTTCAAGAACAAGAATTACCTCCCCGATTCTCGAACGATTTCAACGACTTGCCTGCCGGTTCCGTGTTTCTGTTCCCGGTAAACCCGGCCGTTTCGTGCATCAAATCCCGGTAACTCCGTGTTCCAGTTCCCGGGGGGCTGGTGCATCAAATCCCGGTATTTATCCCCCGGATTCGTGTATCAAATCCCGGTCATGGCCCATCCCGTACGAATTCTAGCGCACGCGAGTCCTCGCAGACGACTCTGGCCGCCCTTCCCTGCCACTCATGTCCTGGCCGAACCCAATCGCGCCGCCCACTTCCGTGCATCGGTTCCCGGTATTGGGTCTGGCCAGCGTTCCGGCCCCGGAGCCCGGCAAATCCCCGCCTTGCTTCAACCGCATTAAAGCAACAAAATACCCGCAGTGAACAAGGGCGAAACGGGTTTTGGATAGATTTTCAAGAAGCCGAGAACGGCTGAACGGCAGATCGCGACTTGCCGAAATCGCAAGCTCGGCTGGAGTGGATAACGGCACCATCCAGCTTCGACAACCTGTAACCAACTGGATTTCCAGTAGTTCACCACCGCCGAGAATGGTTGCACGGCACTTCGGCATTTTGCGAGTTCGGCTCCTGCCGTTCTCGGCGGGATGTTTGCGTGGATTCGAAACGGCGTTCCAGAGCCGGACGAGAAGGGATGGCCGCGGCTCGCCTCCTCCTTCCGCCATTAGTCCTCCGTCCGCAGTCCGATCCAATCTTCCCTGGCGCAGCGCTTCCTGGGCTGGTGGGCGTCTATGTTCCGAATCCCGGCGCAATTCCAATGCACTTTAGCCGCACGACAACAATCGAAGAACTGCGGAGGACCAGCGTCATTCCTGTGCCAACACGGTTCTCGAAACGCCGAGAACGGCTAAACGGCAGGTCGCAATCTGCCGAGAAGGCGAGCACGGCAGAATTGGACCACGGCACCATCCGAGATCGGCTATCCGTAACTCGCTGAGTTTCTTGAATTCCATACCTACCGAGAACGGCAAGTCGGCAAGTCAGTAGGACGGCAGGATACGACCTCGGCACAATCCCATTGTCCGACGTTCCGAGATCGGCATTAGCCGTTCTCGAAGGAACGCGCTTGTAGATTCGAGCCGCTTAGCTAAGGGCGCGGGGAAGAGGGCGAATACGATGGGCCTCTGGGTTCGATCCGAAGCTCGATTCAGAACCCCACCCGGCATTCGTTTCGCCAGATACCCCCTTGCCGTTCTCGGCAGAACGCGATATCGGAACATGGGAGGTATTTTCTATGACCACAATCACCAGAACCCACGTAATTGCGGTGGGCAATCAGAAAGGAGGGGTGGGGAAGACCACCAACACGGTGCATCTGGCGCGGAGCCTCGTCGAACGGGGGCGCAAGGTCCTCATCATCGATCTCGACATGAACCACGGCGCGACCCGTCATTTCGGGGTCGTGCCGGAAGCGTTCATGGGTTCCTTCGAGATGCTGCTCGGGGATGAGCAACCGGCGGATCTGGTGCTGAGCGCGGCAGACGAGGATGTCGCTCTGCCCGCCGGCCTCCACCTCATTCCCGCCGCCCGGAAACTGGAGGGGATCGACCAGGCCCTGGGCCAGAAGAGCAAGTTCATCAGCCCCCGGGAAGTTTTGACTGCGCCCCTCTCGGCGCTCCGGGGCCAGTACGACTACATCTTTCTCGATACGGCCCCCAATGCGACGACCCCGACCATCGCCTCCTATATGGCGGCCGACTACTTCATCCTTTCCGCCATGCCGGACCCGTTCGCTATCGCGGGGCTGAACGACGCCCTCGCCGATATCAGCGATGCCCAGCGGCGGGGCAACGCGCGGCTCCGGCTGCTGGGCGTGGTGCTTTCCGGGGTGGACAAGCGCACCACGCTGGCGAATTCCCTGACCGAGTTCGTCGAAAAATCGTTTCAGGCCGGGGAGGGAATCGCCTCCATGAAGTTTCGCACCACCATCGGGCGTTCGACCGTCATTCCGCAGACGCAGAAGCTGGGGAAAACCCTGTTCGAAACCCACCCCACGCACAAGGTGACCGAGGAGTACCGGGCGCTGGCACTGGAAGTGGAGGAACGGCTCGCGGCGCTGGAACTGTCCGTCGGTGGAGCGGCTCATGGCTAAACGTCCACCCGTCGATGAAAAACCATTTCGCCCTCTGGATGTGGCGGTTCTTCAGTCCGTCCTGCAACATGCGCCTGGGTCAGCCCCGGTGGCTCCGGGCCCGGTCGCCACTCCAGCGCCCAAGCCGGAGGCCCCATCCGAGACCGTTTTCTCCCGGGCGCCCGCGCTGGTTGTGAAGAAGCTCGATCAGGAAAAACGCATCCTCTTCACGCGCGAGGAGAGCCAGGCGCTGGACCGGCTGGTGACGGCACTGGCCGCGCGGCTGCAAGCGCAGGTGAAAGTGAGCCATGTCATGCGCGCGGCGACTCTGCTCCTGCTCCGGGCGGAAGGTGAGATCGTCCGGTCGGCTTCGGGTCGTGGCCCGATGATCCGTCCGCCCAACGGCGACATGGCCGCCCTGCAACTGTTCGAACGGGACCTCGCGATCCTGCTGGAACAGGCCCTGCGGGAAGCGCTGCCTTTGCGCGATCCGGCCGCGTTCGGCGGGTAAACGCTGGAAGACCGGTTGCCAGTCGCCCAAAAAACTGTGAGAGACGGGTCATATTACCGGAGCCAATTAAGATGACAGCGACCACCACAATTGCGGCTTCGGAAGCCAAGGCAAAATTCTCGGAATTTCTCGACCGGGTGCAGCGCGGCGAGAGCTTTTGCATCACCTTGCGTGGCCAGGAAGCAGCGAGACTTGTTCCAGCGCGGCGTCCTGGGCTGGGGGAGATTCAGGAGGCCATCGCGCAACTGAAAGCTTCCCGCAGCGTGCTGAATCGGCCCGGACAGGCCAAACTGAAGTTCAAGGAGCTGGTCAGCGAAGGACACCGATGACTTCGTTTTGGATGCGTCGATGGCGATGGCCTTTGTGTTCGAGGATGAGGCCACGCGCGAAACTGACCGGATTCTGGATCGCTGCGGGGAGGGGGATCAGGCGGTCGTGCCCGCCCTGTGGCGCTCGGAAGTCGGGAACGCGCTGCTGATGGCGGCCCGCCGCGAGCGGCTGTCCCGGCCGGAAGCGCGGCAGCACCTAGCCCGGCTCGGGCTGCTGTCGGCGACGGTGGACGAGCGGGCCTGGCATGAGAGCTGGGGCGCGGCCTGGCTTTTGGCGGAGAAGCATCGTCTGACCTCGTACGACGCCGCGCATCTAGAACTGGCCGTGCGAATTGGTGCGCCGCTAGCCTCGCTCGATACAGAACTCCGCCGGGCTTCGAATGCGGAAGGCGTAGCCCTCTGGCCGGACAAACTCTGAAACCCGGAGAACGGGCCAAGTCTGGGACGAGGATTTACTGCCGCGTCGTTCCTTACCGGACCAGTTCCAGCGTTGGCTCTTCCGCCAGAGTGATGGCCGCGAGCTTCTCGTGGCTCTGCGCCATGCGCCGGGTGACATCTTCCCTGTCGTCGCTCACGTACCAACGCGTCGTTCCCCGGGCACGCGACGCCTGGACGTAGGCCATTTCGCGGTGGGTCAGGGCGGCTCCGGTGAGGATGAAACTGCGTTCGACCGTCATCCCTTGCGCCTTGTGGGTGGTGAGAGCGTAACCAAGCTGGAGACAGGGGTATTGCTCCAGATCGGCGGTGACGAGCCGGCCATCATCCAGCCGGACATGGATGGACGAACCGGAACATTTCTGAACCGAACCCAGATCCCCGTTGCACACGCCGAGCGTCATCGAGTTCCTCGTGAAAAGCACCCGGTCCTCGGGAAAGAGGGTATTCGGCCCGGCCTTGACCCCGAGAGTTCCGAGTTGCCCCAACCGTTGCCGCTCAGCCTGAGCCCTCCGGTTCAGCTCCATGACGTCCTGGCGGGTGCTGGCCAGAATGACGCTGGAGGCCAACTCCGGCAGCGCTTCCCGTTTCCAGTCTTCCATAAGCCGGTCCGTCGCCGTCACGACATGCTTCTTCTCGGTTAACAGTCCCCGTGCTTCGTAAGCCAGGAGGGCGTCCTCCGCCCGGCCGTAAGCGAGGTCTTTCACCGCCTGTTTGGTCCAATCCTCCCGTTGGCGGCGGATTTCGGTCAGACGAGTCGAAGGAAGCCTTTCCGCGAGCGCAGCGAAAAGGCCCCCCAGTTCGACCGCCTGCAACTGGCGGACATCGCCGCAGAGGACGAGGGAAGCTCCGGCCGCCGCGCACCGGTCGATGACTTCGGCCAGTTGCCGGGTGCCGATCATCGATGCTTCATCCAGCAGAATCACCGACAGGCGATCCAGTGGAGAATAGCCGCCTCGGAGATCCTCCAGCAAGCGATGCACCGTGGTACACTCGATGCCGGTGGCCTGTTGCAGCCCCAAGGCCGCCTTTCCGGCCAAGGCAGCCCCCAAGACAGAGAGACCCTGCGCCTCCCAGACCTCGCGCGCCACGGCGAAGAGGGTCGATTTGCCAGTGCCCGCCAGACCCTGCACCAGGCTCACGCCGCCCCGGCCGCCACACACATGCCGAAGCGCTTCCTGCTGCTCCGTCGTGAGCCCGGGATGACGGGAGAGCGCCTCCTGAACCGGTTGGTCCGGGAACAGTTCCCGCCTCGCATTCATCCCTTCAGCCCGGGCCAGAGCCGCCCCTTCCAGCGCCAGAATCTCCCTCGTCGTGAACTGGAATTCGCCTTTCAACTCCACAAGGGGAACCACCTCCGAGAAGCGAAGCATCTCGTTGCGGAGCGCGAGGGCGGTTACGGCCCCAAGCGCCCGGCCCTGGCAGCACTCCGCCACAACTTGCAACAACTGGCGGGCGCTGAAGTGGCTCTGTGTCGTCGTGATTGCGATGAGCGCCTCCGTTTGCGCGGCGGTCTGCTCCCAGGCTGGCAGCCGGGGCGGGAAAGGGGCGTGAAGCAGCCAGGAAAGCTGCTTCTCGCTCCAGTGATGCTCGCGACCGATGCGCTGCCATTCCCGAAAGAGCGCTTCCCGCGGCCTCGCTTCCTTGGCCCGGCGGGTGGCGAAGTTCGCGGCCTCAGCCGCCTTGGCCCCGGACTGGCCGAACCGGGCCAGTTCCGCCTCGATCTCCTGCCGTCGTTTCGAGAAGAAGGCGATGAGATCGGGATCGACTCCGAGAACTTCGAAGGCCCGGCCCTCCCGGCGGGAACGCAAGCCCAGGTCCGCTTCCAGGACGGCGGCCAGCTCGGCGCGAAACAGCGCTCCAGCGGCCATCTGGTGGCGGTACAGTTCCCGGGGCTCGATGGTACCGGTCGTGCCATCGAGCCGCACGCCGACGTTCAGGAGCACGGTGTGGATATGAAGCTGCGGGTCTTGCGCCCGGCTGGTGGAGTGGAGAAAGGCGGCCAGGATGAGCTTGGCTGGTTCCCGGATGTGACCATCGGCTCCTCGGCGGGCCAGGCCGGCCACGGCTTCCAGGTATCGAACGCCCGCCGCGACTGCTTTCCGCACACAGGCTTCGATCTGGCCCCGGGTCTCGGTATTAGCCTGACTCCAGGCGACGGAAACCGATTTGGGCACCGACCACGTCAAGTCCCAGCCGGCGCGCCGTTCGGCATCGACGTTGCGGACGAGTTTCCTCGTTCCGTCCGGGGAAAGGCCCCGCAGCAAGTGACGAAACGCCGCCGGTTCGACGTCGCCTCCCAGCCCCAACGCGACCGCGCCGCTCCCGAGCCAGTAACCGGAGGGCTCCTCGCCCGAGAGGTAATAGTCGTCGGCGGTGGCAAGGGAAAGGTAGTATTCCCCTTGGCCAGCCTTGATCGCGCGGGAGAGCGTCAGCATGCCGTAGCCCAACCTCTGTTTCGCAGGTTCAAATGCGTGGGGTGTGGACCTTTCTTCTTCCTGTTCAGTGAGAAGGCCCCGGCACCTTTCGACGCGGGGCGGCTTCCCGGGCTCAGTTCCATACCGCGCTCCCGGATTCGGCAAAGCGGAGGATGGCCTCGTCCTCGGGGCCCCAAGGGCGGAGGTACTGGTGGGGCACTGGGGAGGGGAGAAAGTTCGGGACACGGGCCTCTGGAGGCCGGAGGTTCTGGAGGAGCCAATCCCCGGAAAGGTGTTCGTGAAAAGCTCCCGTCCACGGGGTCACAATATAGGCGGAGAGTCCGGTGTCGAATGAGGTCGGTGGCAGGCCCATGATTTCGGAATCGAGCACCAGCGGACGGGTTGCCAGGCCATGGGAGACGGAGGAACCGGTGCCGGGCAAGGTTTGCAGAGCCGAGTGATAGCTGCGGGAGTGGCCGTGCCGGGTTTCGAGCACTTCCCGCGAGCCAATCAGTTTTGAAGCCCACGCGGCGGTCTCCGGCGAGTTGAGCCGGAGCATGACGCTCGTCGCGCATTGCCCGACCAGTTCGTTGGCCACTTCCTTGCCATAGACATCCTGCAACCCCGCGATGTCCTGAAAGCCGAGCACCACCGCCGCCCCCTTGCTCCGGCCCTTGGTCAGGAGACGGGAGAGGCTCTCCAGCTTGCCCGCTTCCCGGACTTCATCGAGGAAGAACCAGGTGCGGGAGCCATACCCATCGGGGTCGGTCACTTCGGGCCGGGAGAGGACAAGCTCACTGATCCGCCGGAAGATGAGCCGGTTCATCGCTTCGAGCGCCACCCGGTTCGCTTCGTCGCAGCCCAGCACGAGGATCGATTCTTCGGTCATCCAGCGTGCGAGGCTGATGGACTTTTCGGCCCGGTCCCACGCCGCCGCCAGCGTATCGAAGGGGGCGAGGGCGGTCAGCACGGTGGAGAGGATGTTCTGGAACGTGCCGGTGTGCTCGAAATACTGGAGAAGGAAGCGGGTGTGGTCAGAACGGCCCAGGAGGTTGCCGAGCCGGACGGGATCGCGCATGACCAGCAGCACATGGCGCAACGTCCAGTGCGCGCCGGCCTGTTCGATAAGGGCGTTGATCGCACCGGTCAGAAGATGCCGGGCGGCATTGGCAAAGAACGGGTTGTTGTCAGTCTTGATCTCGGGGATGAGCAGGGACGCGGTCTGGAGGGCTGCGGCTGGGGTCTTGATGTCCGCCGCCATGTTCCACGCCACGGCGCGGCGGTCCAGCGGATGAAGGGTGTGGATGGGTGCGCAGAGATCCATGCCGGCCAGAAGAGGGAGCAAGTCCTGCTTGGCGTCGTAGAGGAGTGCCCGGTGGCTGTCTCCCTGGCCAATCCGTGACAGGGCCGATTGCATGAGGAGCCGCTGAAGGAGGGTTTTTCCCGAGCCGGTCGCTCCGGCGATGGCAAAGTGGGAGCAGGCCGCGCGAGAGGGGAGACGGAGGCTGCCCAAGGAGAGTCCAGGGTCGGTGGGGGATCGCGCGGCGTCGAGCAACTGGGTGGCTTCAGCGGTGCTACGGAGCGTTCGTCCTCGCCAGTGGGCGCTGGCGACCGGCGCGCGACGTCCGCGCCAGCGAAGGGCGGCCCCGGCCGCCACCATTGCGAGCAAGAATGCGCCCCATTCAATTCCGCTGGAAAGGATCAATCGTCCCCGTGTGAGAACTGCCTTCGCACTTCAAGTAACTTGAAGTTCTTGTTCGGACAAGGGGGGAACATGCTCGACCCACCCCAAGGCAACGGAGTTTCCGGGCGGGGATGGACCGCAGCCTCGACGTGTGCTAATCCGGGCCGGGGAGGGAACCCATGTTCGAAGACCGGAATGTTCGGCGAGGTCCGGCGCGCCGCTTCCCCCTCGTGTCCGCTTTGCCCTGAGCTAGTGTGGTGGTCATTCCGCAAGCCTTGGAGAGGGAGAGCAAGTGGCGCGCCGCGGCCAGTGGTTCCGGCTCGGACCGCCGGTGGGGTTCGTGGCGGTCGATCTAACGTTCGAGGAGTGGCGCTGGCGGCTGAAGGGCATCTCCGCGGACGGTGGGCATCGGCCGACGGTACGAAAGATGCATTTTTCTGAAAGATTCGAAAAGTTCGAGTCGTGGTAGGGTGAGATGAACACACCGTTGCTTTCGCGAGGCAGCCCTGCCTGGTCAGCGAGCTTCCGACTCGTCGCTTTCGACGCAGGTCGTCGGCTGACCCAGTGCGAAAGAACTCAGAAGAATAAAATGAGTCTGCTCTGACAGACGATAAGCACAGCCTAAAACTCGTAAAGGACAACACATGAACACCGAAACACACAAACCAGTCTCATCCCGATCCCAGCCGAGGGATTCTCATCTCATCCGTCTTGGTGCCATTACATGGCTAGTCCTGCTTTTATCACTAAGCAGCACTACATACGGGTCCGTAATGTTTGCGTTCAACCAGCGCGATGACTGGGGCGGGCTATCCACAGTCACCATATCCCAAAGCGCATTCGACGCTGGGTTTGGGACTCACGCCGATCTGGAACAATGGACGTTCTTCTCCGTTCTCTACAACCAGCTGGATGGCGCGGAACTTTTCGGAATCTTGAGGAAGGATAACAGTCAGGCGTCCGGCACGTTCGTATTGACAGGAGATAAGCTTCAATTGTTGTTGACCCTTGATGTATCATTTAACGATGATCCAAGATACGAATTTCATTGCGGTACGACCAGTTGTCAGCTGACAAGCGCAACCGCAGAGGGGTTCGATGCCTCGCACCAGCCGCCCGGCAGCTACTGGCAGCATACCAGCGATGGTACGTTTGACAGAACCGGAATGAGATCGTCGCGCCGCACCCTCGATTTCGAAGGGTTGCCCGGCTACACTCAAACCGGACAGCTGATTTCGAGAGTAGGCCCGCTGAAGTTTCTGAATGCGGCAGCCGAAAGCAAATTGACCGCAAACCTGCCGGGCTACGAGTCGTATCTGGGATCTGGCTTTGTCACCGGGGTCACGTCCGGGCTGATGGGCATTTACGACGTCTATGGCAAGTCATTTCCCCTTGAAATGCTCGGTTATGAAGGGCGCTTATGGGATTTCAACAGCGTCTACATGACTTCAACGCATAACCCCGCCAATACAGCCACGCTCACGGCTTATCGCCGGGGCGTCAAGGTCGGGGCTAAAACGGTTACCCTTGGCACTACTCCGACTCTCGTGGCTCCGAATTGGAAATCCATCGATCGCGTCCGCGTGACCCAGGTCGGGCTCGTCGGTGGGCACATCATGTATGACGATCTGGCCATCCAGAATGCGGATGGAATTCAGTTCGACAATGTTGCGGAATACCTAGAGCTGTTGCAAGTGCTTCCATTTGGGTACGCCGGGATGCGGTGGGTGAACTTCGCCGCCGAGTCGAAGCTGGTGGCGAACAAGCCGGGTTATGAATCCCTCCTGAATTCGGGGTTTGTGTTTGGGGTGACCACGGGTAATCAAGCACTCTACAATGTTTACGGAGGACTCAGCCCCAGCGAAATCATCCCGATCGATGGGCGCATCGATGTGGTGAGCATGTACATTACTGCCGCGGCCGGTACCGACAATTCAGTCGTGGTTTCCGGATGGCGCGATGGAAAGAAGGTCGTGTCATCCACTGTCCTTCTCTCCGTTACGACCCCGAAGCTCTTCAGTCCCGCAAACTGGGTCGCTCTGGATCGATTGGTGTTCGAGTCTTACACAGCAGGTGTGCTGACAGGTGCACACTTCATCATCGATGATCTCCGGTTGGCTCGATGAGATGCTAAAGCATGTTTGCCTCAAGGAAGCGCGTGGCGAGCCGCGCGCTTCGGCGAGGATCGGCGTTCGAAAATCATGAACCTCAGCATAGCTTAAGGACCGTCATCTGTTGGGAGGGATTTTTGCAATTGGGGTGCTCGAACCTTGCGGTGCCGCGCTGGACAGGGTTGAGGCAGGGAACATCGCTGGCGAGAGAGTTCAAGTTATGGTTTGATCGCGATGCAGCAGGTGGAGGAGGATGGCAAGGAGCGGGAATATGGAAGATATGTCGGGAGCAGCGAGTGCAGGTTCGACGCCTTGGGAGTTGATTCGTGAGCTCATGCGCCGAGAGAGCTCTGCCGGGTGGAATCGGCTATATGCTTTGTATGGAGAGGGGATTTTGCGCATGGGCCTCCGGCATGGACTGATGCCGGAGGAGGCGCGGGACGCCTTGCAATCGACCATGGCGGAGGTCGCGCGGGATTTCGAAAGAAACTCCCTTGACCCAAGAGCAGAGGCGGGATCGTTTCGATCATGGCTTATGCAAAAAGCGCGGTGGCGGATCGCGGACGAATTGAAAAAGCGGTGTCGGCTTCAGCATGTGGCGGCACCGGGACCGGGGAGCGATGGCCCGCGCACCGATCCGCTTCACCGCGTCGCGGACCCGAGCGGAGCGGTGCTGGACCGCCAGTGGGATGCTGAGTGGGAGCGGGAGGCGATCGGTCTGGCGATGGAAGAGCTAAAGGAGCGAATCGATTTGAAACATTGGCAAATCTTCCACCAGCACGTAGTCAAAGAACGGCCGGCCCTGGAGGTGGCCAAAACATTCAATACCACGAGAAGCCAGGTGTACTTGGTGAAGATGCGGGTGAAGCCGGTCTTACGGAGGATTTTGGAGCGACTAAGGGCGAAGAAGTAAGAAGGACTGCGATCACTGGCGGATGACTCAGTTTAACGTTCTCAAGCGAACAACGGCCGCAGGTAATTCCGTTGTCATTTACGCCATGAGGGTGTGAAATTCTCACCACGCGTGAATGAGTCCGTTTTGCCGCATGTCCCCGACCACCGGCTGATCCGCAGGATCGGGCGCGGCAGCTATGGCGAGGTCTGGCTGGCGGTCAACGTCATGGGGACATTCCGCGCGGTGAAGATCGTCGAGCGCAGCCGGTTCGAGACGGACAAGCCGTACGAGCGCGAGTTCGCGGGCATTCGGCGCTATGAACCGGTCTCACGCTCGCATCCGGGCTTGGTGGATGTGCTGCAGGTGGGGCGGGACGAGGAAGCCGGTTATTACTATTGCGTGATGGAGCTGGCGGACCCCGCCAGCGACGACTCCGCGGAGGTGTCGCCGGAATCGTACCTTCCGCGCACGCTGCGCGCAGTACTGCAGCGACGAGGCAGGTTGCTGGCTGGGGAATGCGCCGAGCTGGGCCTGACGTTGGCGGGAGCCGTGGAGCACTTGCATCGGCACGGGCTGGTGCATCGCGATATCAAGCCGGCAAACATCATCTTCGTGAACGGCCAGGCCAAAGTGGCCGACATCGGCCTGGTGGCAGAAGCCGGTCAAGCCAGCTCGCTGGAAGGCACAGAAGGATTCGCCGCGCCAGAGGGGGCAGGGACACCAGAAGCTGATATCTACAGCCTCGGGAAAGTTCTGTACGAGGCCTGCACCGGGAGGGATCGCTATCGTTTTCCCGAGCCGCCCACGGGGCTGGCTGAAGCCCCTGATCGCGAACCATGGGCGAACCTGAATGAAGTGTTGTTGCGGGCCTGCGCCAACGATCCCGCTCGTCGATACTCATCGATGGCAGAGTTCAAGGAGGATTTGCTCCTCGTGCAGGCTGGCGGGCTGATCCTCAAATCCCGCGCCACCCTTCGACGCTGGAAGCGGCTGGCTTTCGCCGGCGCCAGTGCCACCGCGATTGGAGTATTGCTTGCCGCCACGGCGTTGAACTATGCGCGGTTCAAGCGCGAGGGCCAGCATCGCCTGGAAGCACAGCTCGAAACCGAACGCACGCGGGCGGCCGCCGCTGAGCAGAACGCCGCTCTCACGCGCCGCATCGCGGACATCGCGCACGACGCGGCGGCACGCCGGGCCGAGGAATTGTTCGCCACCGACCGTTCCGCCGAAGCGATCTCGTTCCTCACCAAGGTCCTGCGCGAGAATCCCTCGAACCGACTCGCGGGAGAGCGGCTCGTCTCGGCGCTGACCAGCCGTACCTTCGCGTTGCCCCTGACACCACCGCTCCGGCATGAAGAGGATGTCGTCATGGCCCGATTCAGCCCGAATGGCCGTATTGTCGCGACGGCTTCTCAGGACGGGACCGCCCGTCTCTGGGATGCGCAGACCGGGCAACCGCTCGGTCTGCCGCTCCGGCATCGCGGCTCGGTCTTGTGCGTGGCGTTCTCGCCTGACGGCAAACAGCTGGTGACAGCTTCGGCCGACCACACCGCGCGCATTTGGGATGCGGAAACCGGCTCACCCAAGGGCTCTCCACTCCAGCATACGGACACGGTGCGCTTTGCCGAATTCAATCTCGATGGAACACGCATCGTTACCGCCTCGGATGACAACACCGGCCGGATCTGGGACGTCGCCACCGCCCAACCGGTCGGCGCACCACTGCGACACGAAGCGCGCGTGAACATCGCCTGCTTCAGCACGGACGGCAAGAAGGCGCTAACCGCATCCCACGACGGAACCGCCCGCGTGTGGGATGCGGCCACCGGCTTGCCGATCGGGAAACCCTTCCAGCACCATCCGCAACCTGATGCCGGGCGAGTCCTCTGGGCCGAGTTCAGTCCCGACGGTCAGTTTTTGGTCACGGCATCGGGAGACCCCAATGTTCGGATCTGGAACGCCGAATCGGGCGAGCTGATGGAGCCAATGCTACGTCACGATAGCGTCGTCCGCATGGCTTCCTTCAGTCCCGACGGCGGGCGAATCCTCACTGCTTCCTGGGACGGCACGGCGCGGCTTTGGGACGCCCGCACGGGGGAGGCGATCTCAGAGCCGCTCCGCCATCGGGATCGCGTGCGTTCGGCCCGTTTCAGTCCGAATGGGCTGTTCGTCGTCACAACATCCAACGATCGTTCGGTGCGGGTGTGGAACGCACTTACTGGAGCGCCTTGGACCGAGCCATTCTACCACGACCATGAATTGTACTGGGCCGAATTCGATCCGGAAGGAGGCCGAGTAGTGACTGCTTCCGAAGACCGCACCGCCAGAATCTGGGATGTCCGGTCGGGGCGAATCCTCGATTTCAGTCAAAACGACATGGAGGCATTGAGGATGGATGTCAGTCCGGATGGCCGGTTCGCCGCGTTTTCCGGGGGAGTCGGCCCCAGACTTCTCGATATCACCGGGGATCGTCCGCGTTTGATTTGGACGGGAACCTTGGCCGATCTCCAAAACGTGCGCTTTAGCCGCGACGGGAGGTGGGTCGCCGGCATTACCGTCGCCGGTGCAGGCCGAATTTTCGATGTTCACACTGGCCAAGCGTTGGGTAATGAGTTTCGGCACGAGCTTCACATCACGAGCGCGGACTTCAGTCCGGATGCAACCCTGCTGGCCACCGCCTCCTTCGACGGAACGGCGCGGGTATGGAGGAGTTCCACGGGTGAGCCGGCCGGGCCTCCACTCCGCCATGCGCGCGAGGTTTGGGCGGTGCAATTTCACCCCGATGGCCATCGAGTGCTGACGGCCTCACTGGATGGCACGGCGCAAGTCTGGGACGCTCGTTCCGGCCGGGCGGTGCTGCCGCCTATGCGACATGAAGCGCAGGTCCTGGACGCCGCTTTCAGCCCGGACGGCCGGCGAGTCATTACCGCTTGCCGCGACCGAACGGCGCGGCTGTGGGACACGGCTACCGGGCTGCAGCACGGCGAGCCGCTCTGGCACCCGCACGAGGTAGAGCAGGCTCGGTTCGATCGGTCAGGTGCCTTTTTTGTGGCCGTGTGTGGCGACAAGGCGGCGCGGGTGTGGGAGATCCTGACGGGGCGGCTCGTCGGCAGCCCGATGCGCCATGAGGGCAAGATCAACGAGGCCGAATTCAGTCCCGACGGTTCCCGAGTAGTCACGGCCAGCGAGGATGGCGCGGTCTGGCTATGGGACGCGGGCACTGGGCGTCCGCTGGCCGATCCGCACCGGCGAGCTGCCCCCGCCAGGATCGCTCGATTCACACACGCGGGAAATCGCATAGCCACCCTCTGGGGTGATAGGCAATTCAGACTAGGAGACGTCCCGGTGCCGTCCGAACCGGTGCCGCGCGAACTGTTGCAGTTGGCCGAGTTTCTAGCGGGCGGCGAAATACGGGCGGCGGAGGGATCGGCTTCGGAAAAGGCGGGGCGAATGGGAAATCGGCTCGCCGGTGGCAGGTTTGGATTCGAGCTATCGCACTCGGGAGGAAAGAGGATTTCGGGAACTCCTGATGGCTATTACGCGCGCTGGATGAATTGGTTCTTGGCGGATCGGGCGGAGCGTTCGTTGTCGCCGTGGCGATCCCTCACGAACGAGGTGCCTCCGCGCAGCGAAAACTCCCGGGAATGGCTGGAGGGGTGCCTGGCGGCATTGCAGAGAAACTCTGAGGACCGCGCCGTATTGAACTCGCTGGCCCGCCGCTTCCCGCAAATCCAGCGGGACCTTCGACCCGCTGGAATCGAGGGCATGTCGCACCTCATTCGGCGCGATGCCGAGCGGCAGCCCAGCGACCGTTCGGTGATGTGGGACGCTCTCTGGACTTGGCAAGTGTGGAACGGGCGAGAAGAGGCGTTGCGTTGGGTCGTCCGTGGGCTGAAGCGCGAATCGCAAGAGATCAATTGGCACCTGGCTCAAGGGTTCCTTGTAGCAAGTCTCGGACGGGATGCGGAGGCGAAGAGCTCATTCGAGCATGCCTTGAAGTTGGCGCAGGCCTCGGGCCGTTCCGGTACAGACTTGCGCCGCGCCATGTTGCTGCGCCGTGGGGCGATCCTGCGCCGGTTGGGTCGCATGGAGGAGGCGGCGGCCGACTACCGGTCCGACTGGAACATCCCGCCGCGCAGCCTTCGAGCCGGCTCAGCCCAGATCGATCTTTCATCCTTCTATAATGGAGCGCTTGACGAAGCATGGTTTGACCCGAGCGTAAACGGTAGCCACTACATGAGCCCGGTCGAACGAACGGAGGGTTGGAGAACCTGGGGCCGAATTGGGTTCGACTTGCGCGGTGTCGTGCAACTGGCCGGTACCGCCACGGTGAAGGTTTGGGATGCGTTTCCAGCGCATGTCACCGCCATTCGGATCGGGGGTAGCTATCGGCGGTTGCACTTTGTGCACGCCAGTTACACGCCGGACGGGATCAACACTAGGATCGGCACGTTCAAGATTCGTTTCGTGGACGGCCGGACGGATGAACTCCCAATCGTCTATGGCTGGAACGTCTGGTGTTGGACGCCAGCCCAAGATTCCTCTCCTTTCGAGCTCAAGGATCCGGCTTCCATCTCCTTGAGCAACGGGTCGAACCCAATGGGTTCGGAAACAGCATGGACGATTACGACCTGGGAGAACCCCTGGCCGGAGACGCCCATCGAAAACATCGATTTCACTTCCACCATGGCCAACGCTGCTCCTTTTCTGGGTGCGATCACGGCGGAGTGAAGGAGGGCTCTGTAATGGAGTTCCGAAATATGCCTCTTTATCCTGGAAGGATCCGCCGGATCCAGGTAAACAAGCTGCCTGCTAATTCAGGTTACCTCTCGTGCCCCGGCGGGCCTTCCCCAGCTCCTGCAGCAAGGCATCCGCGGTTTCGTCATCCAGCTTGCGATACAGGCCGCCCAGCACCCGGCGGAAGTTTCGAGCGACTTCGGTCCCACTAAGTGTCTTCATGATTCAATCCTGTCGGATGCCGTCTGATATGGAAACGCGTGCTCGTGTCCGCTCCATCCTCTGGCGCACGGCGAGAGATTACAGTGCAGGCTACGGTCGAGACGCGCGATATTTCCATGGGTTGGTGACGGCGATGCCTGCGAGCGCAAAATCCTCCACGTTGCGCGTGGCGACACCGAGACCGTGCACCTTCGCCGTCGCGGCAATAAACAGGTCAGGCTGGCTGAAGGTGTGGTTTCGTTTTCGCCCCCTGTCGACCATTCGCCGCCACACCACAATGACCGGCTGGTCCACCTCCAGAATCCGCCCACCAAACCAGGGCAGAAGGCGGGTCTCGACCCATTGTTGAAGTTCCAGCCGAAAGGCCGGATCGGCGGCTTGCTCGATGCCATACTGGATCTCGCCCAGCGTGATGCGGCTGACGAAAAGCTGGTGGGGGGCTTGAACTTCCGCCCAGGCCGTGACGGAGGCGTGGGAACGGCTGCCTTTCCGAAGTTCGGAGAGGACGTTCGTGTCGAGCAGCCAGCCGCTCATAGGTCAACGTCTCGAACGGGAGCCCGAACCGATTTGCCGCCGAATTTGAGTCGAGCCAGCGGCGATTCGGAAAGCAGCTGGTGCAGGCTCGGCTGCTGGCTGGAGGGCAGCAGGGCGGCAAACATTTCGGCATCCACCACCATGACGGCATCGCGCCCATGCACGGTCACCCGCTGGGGGCCGCCCTGGGCGGACTTGACGAGTTCGCTGAAGCGCGCCTTGGCTTCTTCCAGCTTCCAGCTGGGGAATCCGCCAAGGAGCGGCACTTGTTTGGGTTCATCGGGAAGAAAGGGCTTGGACATAGCATCCTCAATAGCTGACTAGTATGGTCAGATTATCGCACGTCCAACGCGTAATGGCAAGGGTTCGCTCCAGGGAGCGAGCGGCTCAGATTAGGACGGGGAGTCCTACAGGCCGGTTTTCTTCGCCGCATTCTCGCGAAACAGGCTGCCATCGCGAATATATCTGCGAAGGACGGCGAGGCTGCGGTGCCCGGTCTGGTTCTGAATCGAGCGTTCGCTCGCGCCGGACATGGCGGCCTGCGTGGCCAAGCCAGCCCGCAGGGAATGGCCGGAGAAAGCAGCGGGAACTTTCCCAATGCGTTCGAAGGCGCGCTTGACGATGAGGGCCACGGAATGCGCTGAAAGCCGCTTTCCTTCCAGCCGTCCATGCCGGTTGACCTTGCGAAAGAGGGCATCGCCAGAGATCTGCGACGCTTCCAGCCAGGTTTGAACCGCCCGGACAGGGCAGGTGAGGGGATTCTGGCCAAAGGGGATGCCGACCTTTCGTCCACGTCCGGTCTGGTCGGTCTTGCTCCGGGCGATGTAGAGGACAAGTCCTTCTTCGGCTTGCTCGAAGCTGCTCACATCGAGAGCGACGAGTTCCGAACGCCGCATGCCTGCAGCAAAGCCCAAGAGAATGATGGCCCGGTCGCGCAGGTCGGCGAGGCTGTCACCGAATGCGCCTGCAATGGCCTGCAAGTCACGAAGGAGCGCGGGAGACTTTTGGGTCGTGCATGCTGACCTCTGGCGCAGGAGGCCGCGCCAGGTCTGCTTGACGCGCATGTCGTCGAGGGGATTGGCACAGCCACGAATCCGGTGAACCTTGCCGATGACGGTGAGCCGCCGCCGGAGGGTGGAGGTTTTGTGGCAACGCGCACGGGCTGCAAGATAAGCGCAAACGGTTTCCGCACGCGCAGGCAAGAGCGACAGCCGCTGCCGCTCGCAAAACTTCCGGAAATCGTTCCAGTCCGTCCGATACGCCCTTGCCGTGTTCGGGGGAATCGAGTCCCTGGCAGCCGCCTGCGCTTCGGCCAGCAGGTCGTCGAGGGAAAGGCAAACCTCTCCTGAACTGATTTTCGGGGAATCTCCAGCCATGCCTTTGCCTTCAAAACGAGAACGCCCGTGTCCTCGATGAGGCAAGAATAGCAGAAAAATTCCGAGTCCGGAAGAGGCGTTAAGTCCCCTATCTTACGATAATCTACCATTATCGTACGTTTGCAATCAACATCCAAATACAGCAACTGCGTTTAACCGAACGCCAATTTCCAGGCGCTTTCTAACCGGAATCCCAGTGCGGCGCGGAACTAATTGTCGCTCTTGATCGCCCTGAATAAACTCGGGGCCAAAGCTAATCTAAGACCTTCACGGGCGAAGGTTGGGCAAGGAGCGCGCCGTCAGATGGTCGCTGGCAGACCACTACCACGATTGCCGCTCTTGACCTCGTCACCGTCGTTATAGCCGTAGGTCCAGAGCGACCCATCGCCAACGTGGCCGTCTGCCGGCGATCCCGGCTGTCATAGCCATAAACATGCCGGCTGACCCGCAAGCCGCCGGCCAAGTGATCCACCTCCCGCAACCGGTAGCCAAAATCCCACTGCCGGGTGGCGGCCAGGCGAGTGGTGCCGCCATTCGCACTGGTGGTCGTATAAAGCAGATCCGAACCCGGCACATAAGCATAAGTCGCCGAGTAAGGGGCGCTGCCCGGATTGCGCGTGACACTGCCGATCCGTCCCACCCCGTCGAAGCCATACTGGTTCACCAGCGTCGTCGCCGCACCCACCTTGACCGTGACCTGATCCTTCCTCCGGCTAAGCGCGTTCTCGTCAGGCCGTTCGACTTCGAGACCGGCCAATAAAAAACCCCCGTGCAAAAGCACGAGGGCCAACAGCCGCAGAACGAGCAGGGAATAGAACCCCATGGATCGAATGGTCAGTGGCTACTCCTTCGGCTTGGCCGCCGCGGCGGCACGGTCAGCTTGGTATTTGGCGTATTCCTCGCCTTCGAGAAAGCCGTTGGCGTTGGTGTCGTAGTTGGCCAGTTCGGGATTACGAATGGGCGACTGCGCGCGGCGCTGCTTCGCCTGCTCCAGTTTGGCCGCCCGGGCGGCGGCTTGCCGGGCTCGCAACTCAGCCAGCCGGGCTTTCTTCTCGGCGGCTGTTCGGGGTCCATGCAGCGCATCGGAATGCACCAAGACCCAGTCGTTCGACGCGCCAACTCTCAGATGCGCTGAATCTGCGCAGTAGACTCGCCCTGAAAAAAACGATATCAGAACCAGCGCTTGCGTAGCCAACTTAGCCAAGTGTATTCTGCTCATACTTTTCTTCAATCAAGTTCTACAACTCACGTTACCTATCCATCTTTTGTCGCTTTTTGCCCAGAAACGGTGGGGATTTTCTCACTAAGTCCTCAAAATACCCAGACCGTGCCTCGATCCACTTGCTCCGACGTTCGTCCAAATCAGAAGTGGAGTAGAAAAACGCTTCCTTCGGCGAGCTAAGGGCTTCACGAGAAATCTCGCACCACACGGAAAATTGCCTCGGATCGTTGTCGTCAATTCTTTTCCGAATATGATTCTGGCACCTACCTTCCCACCGCTCAAACAATTCTTGAAATTCGATCACAGCTTGCGCTTCTGTTACAAACTCCATCCGCATATAGGAACGCAAGCATTGATCCAATAATACTCTCCAGTGATTCATTGTATTCCACAACAGTTGCGGCAAGCCGCCGTTCGATATCTGCATCTCGAAGACCTCACACAAGGCAATCTCTCGCAACTCTGTCGGAAGATCGGCGAAGCAATCGAACTCAGGATCCGTCCACCCGTAGGCACAAGTCGAATATCTCATGTCCAGCCACTCTCTTATTCTATCAAGGGTCGCCATATGACCATTTACTACTTCAGCAGCATCCCGAGCGCCATCGACGTGATAAAGTAGTCACCTTCCAGCGATTGCAAGGTTACCGCCGTCATTGCCGCAGTTAGTGTGATCCACGCATCTTCGTCCGTAAGCACTGCGGAGCGGTAGTCCTGCATGTCTATGACAAGTTGACGAGCAATGTGAGGCGAGTTCTGAATCTTTTGGAATTCTCCGAGCACCGGAGCAGCGTGAGCAATGCTTCCAATCGCTGCCGCGGTGAGATAAATTGTAGCGCGCAGCGCCGCTTTACTCTTCGCGAGGACATGTGTTCCTCTGGAAATTTTCGTGAATTTCCCGTGGGTGGCAGTGATCTCGTGAAGAAACGCGCTTGTTTGCTGATCGCTTAACACGTCGTTAAGAAATCCATATGCGTGATCGTAAGATCTTGAAAACTCATGAGCATCGATCCCGTTGCGCGCTAAGTAGGATTCAAACAGATCATTGACTCGGTTGTTATATGATCGATGGGAGGATGACCAACCCTTATGACTGCTGTCCGGGTTGTACTCGATCTGGAAATCGTTGAAAATGTCCGCTGCTATTCCTTCATCGAGCCTGCTCATTACAGGCTTGGAAATGACATGGTGACCGCCATCGTAGCGAAATGCGGCCATTCCGAGATGATCGAAATGTGCAAGAGCGTTATTCTTGGCGAATGTAGACAAATTGAGCCCACCCTTTAAGCCGGCAGGATCCTGTGAGATCCATTTTCCCACCGCAGGGGAGTAGTAACGATAGCCATAGTAAACCAACTCGCTCTCAGCATCGGTGAATTTGGTGCTCCAGCGGAAGGGGTTGGCCTTGGCCATGGGGCCGGAGGCGCGGATCGGTTCGCCGAAGGGGCCGTATTCGTAGCGGGCCGCCACGCCGGTGCCATCTCCCTTGACCAGCGCCATGATGTTGCCGTTGCCGTCGTAGGCCGGGAAGAAGATGCCTGTGGGAGTCACGTGTTGCTCGATGGCCGCAAGTCCGCCCACTCCGCCCGCGTCCTCCAGCGTCCCGGCGGCGTCCAGCCCCCACACATACGTCCGCTGCACCGTCGTGCCGTTGAACTCCGCGAGCAGCAGCCAGCCGTCGTAGACGAATCGTGTCTCCACCGGGTTCACCCAGCCCGAGCCGCTTTTCGTCCAGACCGTCTTGCCCACGCGCCGCCCCAAGTAATCGTAGACAAACTCCAGCTTCTTGATCGCGCTCTCCGGCGTCGCTCCGCCCAGCAGGCTCGTCTGCCGGATCAAACGGTTCTCCGCGTCCCATTCGTAACTCCAGAGCCCGTCCCCCGTCAGGTTCCCGTCCAGATCGTAGGTGAACACCTGGCTGAGCGGCGGCAGCAGTAACGCCCCGCTCGTCGTCTGGGAACCGGAGACCACCGTGACCGTTTGATGCTGCGGCGCGCCCGAAGCCCCGCCGGACAAGGCGCGGCTGAAATATTCCCCGGCGCGAGTCGCCGCCGTTCCATTCACCGTCACCGCGGTGGCCGCCGCGGCCGCGCCGACGATATCCGACTGGCCGGAATTACTTTTCGTGGCGTACTGGTTCAGCGCGTTCGGCCCGTACGTTTCCGTGCGCAACCCCGTGCCGCTGGCATTGCCCCCCTCCTTGCTGGTGGTGCGGTTGCCGATCGGATCGTAGACATACTCGAACTGTTGCCCGGGTGCGAAGCCGCCGCCCGCCCAGGTGCGCTTGCCGCTCGTGACCTCGTCCCGATCGTTATAGCCGTAGGTCCAGAGCGACCCATCCGCCAGCGTAGCCGTCTGCCGGCGATCCCGGCTGTCATACCCATAAACATGCCGGCTGACCCGCAAGCCCCCCGCCCATTGGTCCACCTCCCGCAATCGGTAGCCATAATCCCACTGCCGCGTGGCCGTCAGGCGAGTCGCGCCGCCATGGGCACTGGTGGTGGTATTAAGCAGATCCGAATTCGGGATATAAGCATACGTGGCCGAGTAAGGAGCGCTGCCCGGATTGCGCGTGACACTCCCAATCCGTCCCACCCCGTCGAAGCCATACTGGTTCACCAGCGTCGTCGACGCACCCACCTTGACCGTCACCTGATCCTTCCCCCGGCTGAGCACGTTCTCGTAGCGCACCTCCGACTTCAGCCCGGTGAGGAACCCCGCCGTCGTGTTATCGGACGTCAGCCGGCCCATGTGGTCATACGCCAGCGCGTGCGTCCCCGAATCGTCGACAATCGAGCGGGGAGAACCGAGCCGCGTATAATCGTCGAAGACCACGCTGGACGTCGTCAGCGGGCTGGCCGTATGCACATAATCGATCCGGCTCAAATCGCCGTTCACGGCATACATCAACGTTTTGCTCGCCCAGCGCGCCAGCGTGGTCGTGCGCGGCTCGTGATTCGAATAATAATCGAACGACGTCGTGCGGTTCGAGGCATCCACCTTGCTGACCGGCAACCCAGTCGCCGGATCGTAATTGAAGGTGGTGATCTGGCCCGCCGGCTCGGAACCCGGCCAGGACGCGCCCGTCCAGGCGGCGCTCGCCTGGTAGGTCGTCAGCTTGATCATGTCGCCGTAGTTGTCATATTCCCGTTTCTCCGGATACGGCACATGTCCCCAGATATGCGTGACATCGCCACGGGAATTATAATTGAAATAAGTCTTCTTGCCCGCGAGTCTCTCTTCGCTCAGGAGCCGCCCGGCGTTGGCCGTTCCAGCGGCGTAGTAAGCGTAGGTCGTGACCTGCCCGGCCTTGTTCGTCACGGCCTCGACCTGGGAGGTCAACACGTTGAAACGCGTGCCGGAAGGAAAGCCCAATGAATCCGTGGTCCCGACCTCCCGGCCTAGCGTGTCGTAATAGTGCCAGACCGGCGCGCTGACCGATGGGGTAGTTTCCGTTTGCACCAGGCCGTTGACCGAAACCTGCACGGCGGACTGGCTCGATTGCGGAATCGTGGTCGTGGTGGTGGCGGTGCGATTGCCCGTGTTGACCGTGACCTTGACCGTGGTTTGCGCCCCGTTCCCGTCGAAGACCAGGGTCTCGGAAACGTCGTTGGCGGTGAGACCGCTCAGGCGCGCCTTGCGCCGTTCCAGGATCACTTCAGTGCCACTCAGGTCATTCGGATAAGTGACGAGATCGGTGACCGCGAACCAATGTCCCGAGCCGTTCTGCTCGAAATACTGGTCGGATCGTTGGACCCGCTCCTTGGTGAGGCGGACCATACCCCCCACGGCGCTGTCGAGCCCTTGGATCACGCCGTCCCCGTCGCCATCCGCTCCCGGGTGGACTTCGAGCGTGCGGTTTCCAAAGCCATCGTAGCGAAACCGTGTCGTGCGCAGCCCGCCATCGCTGCCCGTTTCCGTAATATGCTGGGGTTCCGCTTGGGAATCGTTCAGAAAGTGAAGTTGGTCAATGCGTTCTCCCGGATCGTTGAACGCCGGCAGTTTCGTCTGACATTCGACATTCCGGTGGTCGACAGCGGTCGTCCTCCAACGCGGTGAGCTCAGCGGCCCGGTGGTCACTTTCGTGATCGTTTTTGGCCCGAGATAGTCCGCCCAGATCTCGCCGCTGAGTAAATAGTTGTACCGCTCCTCTACGACGGCGCTGCCGGTGACGCTCGCCAGGCGGCGGTCGCGATAGAATTCCTCGAGTTTGATGGCACCCGTGGGGAACGTCGTCTGCCGCTGTTTGCCTCCCAGGGGGTAATCGATAAGCGTCGTCAGGCCTGCGACGTCCGTCTCGCTCCGCCATCGCCCTGATTTGTCGTAGGTGCGCGTGACCTGCTGCGCCAGGGAGCCAGATTCGGTGCGGTCCAAAACGATGCGGTCTCCCGCATCATAACCGATCGTCTGCACAATCGCCGACTGCGGGCGGTAACCCGCCAACGTGAAGCCAGACTTCGTCCGCGTCGAGAGGCGCTTGAGCGAATCATAGGTATATGTGTGAACCACGCCCTGCACATCGGTGTCCGAAAGCTTGACGTCGATCGGGAACGTTCCCGAACCTTTCCAATCCGCCGTGTAGATCGTATGCTCGGCGTAGGGAGAGGCTACGTCTTTGCGAAAGACTCGCGTCACATGGCCCAGCACGTCCCGCTCATAAATCAGGCGGCTCACCAGTTGAAACGTTCCCGGGCCGGTATATACAGAAGTTTCGCGCGCTACGAGATTGCCGTTCGATAATATGCGCCGCGTTTTCGTGCTCCGATACCGCGTCAGATCGATCCATCCTCCCGGAGGAACGACGACGTCCTCCACTTGAGTATAGGTTTCTGTGTTCGGCAAGTCGGAAGCTTCCGAGCCATGATAAATGACTTGAGCCATATCGTTTCCGGAACCGCTGAACTCGCGTGTGGCGGGATTCCAGATTCCGAACGTGTAGCCATAGAGATCGAGCCGCCGGGTGTCGTCCGTTTTTGTATAAATCTTGCGATATAACCTGCCTTGAGAAGGACCGTATGTTTTCGTGCTAATCAGTTCTCCGTAATGCAACAAACTGCCCAACCTGCGTTGCTCCTCGATATAATCGGAGTCCACGCACGGATCGTCGACGAACAAAGTCGATTCTTCATATGTGGTCGATTTGAATACCGAACTGAGCGTGCCACGATTTTCTCCATAAGCCGCAGAATTATGCCATTGCTGCATGTTGAATGTGCCCGGCCCTCCAACGGGATACTCGAACTGTGTCACCCACATGTCAGTGAAAATATTTCCTCCGATGAGGCCGTCTTTCCACGGACGCAGCAGCCGCCAGAGTGGCCCGCCATCTGAAGTATCATAGACGCGCTTTTCCCAATAACCGTCCGGATAGGTGGACGTCCAAAGCCGCCCCGGGCCGTTCAACACTGGTGCGTAGTAGGTGTGCGTTGTGGTGAGATTGTCCCCACTCGGGTCGGTGACGATAGATTTTAGTTCATACTCGCTCCACCCCTCGAGTTCGGAGCGTGTCGTCGCTTTTTCAACCAGAGTTCCGGGCAGGGTAGAACCCTGCCGAAGCTCGACCTCTTCCACGCGCGCGGCCGGACTGGTTTCGATAATTATATGCCTCGTTTGCCACTTCGTTTCGGGGCCAGTTCCCTGGGTCAACGTCCACGTAGTAGTAATTGACTCGTACTCGACGAGGCTCGTGCGCACCAAGGGGATCGGATCCGATGGATTTCGGGTCTCCGTAACTCTAAGTGTGGACGTGGAGCTGTTGGGAGAATCCAACTTCCAGACGACAAATGGCTGTGCGCCGGGCACCACCGAATACACGCCACCTTGAAGAGATCCACGCGCTGCGGGCAAATAGAACCGCAACTCGAAGGAGAGCGCCGACAGGGTAATGACATCCACAAAAGTCTGCGGCGCGCTTACTTGTCTCAACGCATCTTGCGCGTCGTAGATCGTGACGACTTCGTCTGCGTCCATCGAGGGGTTCACATAGGAGAGTGCGCCGGGAACGTAGCTCGCCGCTGACAGGCCATTCTGATAATAGCGAATTTTTCCCGCAGACCCGCCGTCCCAGAGCCTTCCCAGCAGGGTCTCCCAGCGAATCGGAATCTGGTTCGCCTGGCCCGTCCGTCCACCATCGAGCTGCAGGAAGGTGCCATCCCCTGGCGCACTTGTGTCGGCCAACGGATCCTCTTCCGGATTCCATTCCCCATCACCTTGGTCATCGGCCGTCGCGCGCGCCGGACCGGCGTGCTCATAGGGTCTCGCTCGAAAGTCGCGCCGGATTTGAAACTGGACCGGTTCCGAGAGAGGTTCGCAATCGGGAGAAGGGTTCCCGTCGGCTTCCGCATTCCATGAAGGACCGACCATCGGACACGCTTTCGTCCAGCTCCCGGAGTTGGAATGGTAAAAATAAACGCTGTAACGCCTCTGCTGATAGGAATCCTCCCCTTCTCCTAGAAACAGGTCGTTCACGGGAGTTGCGGCTAGATTTACTCTGGCCGAATAGATGAGTTCACCGCCGAAAGTCAGATTGTACGTCCTGTTGACAACGAGTCGGACTGATTTTGTGGGAGTCGGCACAGGATTTACAGAAGCGGGGCAGTTAGCGCTCGAATTATCGGTGACCTCAGCCCTCACGCTCTCCACTTCCACAAAACCGTTTCCTCGGCACTGGAACTCTCCCTGAAAGAAGAGGGTGGCCTCGTCCCCCTTATCGAGCTGCGTATGCAATTGATTAGCCAAACCGGTTGCATACAACGGCGGGAAAAATCCAGATACCGCGATCCAGAGCACGCAGTAGGCGAGCACAATTGCTCTCGTGGGAGGTCGAGTTTGGGACATCATTTGATTCCGGTTGGTGGAGAGAGGTTTGTGGAAGTTCGGCGCTCAGTTAAGTGGAGTGTGGACAACAAGCCCTTCCATGGCATTGGGGTTTGTTCTGGCCTGAAACTCCTGCAGATTGGTCAAACCATCTTCGTCGGAGTCCCCAGCGCCAAACTGGCCCAGGCCGCCGAAGTAGTAGTTCTCCCAGCCGTCGGCCATTTGATCCGAGTCGGTATCCGTCAGGGTTACGGCAAGAGTGACGATGGTGGACGGATTATAGCCGGTCTTGAAAGCTTTCCACTTGGTGGTGCCATTCAGGAGCCAGAGCGGTGGAGGCGGTTGCACGAACAATTTGCTGGTTGTGATCGGATCGCTGCCGTTAGTCGTGTATCGAATTTCTTGCGGCGTGGTTGTTGTACTGGCGGCGAGGGAACCGTCGGAGAGTTGGCTGACGGACGGTGCGGCCGCCTGAAAAGTATACGTGCCGCCAGCCACACTCGACCGGGACAGCCCCGATGATGCCATGGCGTGAACGATGTTCAGAGTGTTCCCGGTGAGCGAGATATTCTTGGGTGACGCTTCCTCGGGCGCCCTAAGGACGTCGAGCGGATCATCCGCCGCGTTGACTATCTCCACCCGCGGATACCAGAATTGCGTTTGCACCGCCATGTCGGTGCAATAGTACTGGTAAGCCCGGTGCCTGGAGACCGCGATCCCGGATACCCACCGGAAATCTGTTACAGAAAAGTTGCTGCCGGTCAGCGGCGCGCCGTTGATCGTGTCGTAAATACCACTCTTGGTCGGAAGCGAGCCTGTGTAGCCCGCAGGCCGCACATGGCCCACGACCAAATACCATTGTCCAACAGGGATCTGACCAAACCAGAAGTACGGGTTTGTGTCCGGGGTCGATCCTGACAACGAGGTCACAGTTGACGGCTTGCATCCAAGGTAAGCATTGCCGGATGCCCCCCCCAACTTCTTAACCCAGACGGAAAAGCGGTAAGTCTTTGTCGGATCGATGGTAAAATCTGTGGTCGTCCAGCCGCCGTCAGCATCGTTCGATCCACCCGTTGCGGTGTCCATATTCTGGCTTACCCAAACCTTGTCGGTGGTGCCGTAGGCTGTAGCAGCATCTTGGACTACATTCTCACCCGAGGACGTGCCGCTTGCCGTAAAACCAGGTTGCGAGGGGCCTCCATTGGCCCATGCTCCGGGATTGATCAGATTGGGATTTGGGCGGAAAACCCTCAGCATTGCTCCCGAAGGAGCTGTAACGACGAGATTGATGTCGTTGTTGTGCGTACCGGGCTGGTAGTTCAGTGTCGGCTGACTGAGCGGTGGCGCGACCACCGTGACCTGGAAACTGTCCGAGGCAAATAGTCCGTGCCCATCCGTTACAGTGACGGTCAGATTGACAACTCCGAGACCGCCCGTGGTTGGTGTGATCCGCATCGTTCGGGTTGTTCCAGTTCCACTGAACGTGACAGCGGAAGTCGGAATAAGAGCTGGATTGTCCGAAGCAGTTGCGACCGGAGTCAAATATCCGATCGGTGTCTCGCCATCACCGATTTCGACATTGATTTCGGGCGAAATGACATTTGCAAAGATTTGCTGGTCCGAGATGTTCAGGATGGTGGGAGCGGCGTTCAGAGTGTAAATGCGCAATTCTGCTGCCGCCCCGGTGCCACTATTAGCCGGATTGTTCTGCAGGTGAACGTATCGGCCGGAGGTGGCTGAAAAGCTCACAAATCTCGACAAAGTGCTGCTCGATTGCCCCCAAGAACCCGAAACCAAAGGGCTTCCCAAGTTTGAAGTAACGTCCCCGTTCGGGAGTAAAGTATTGCCGACCCAGATTTTGTAGCCGGTAAAGGAGGCCGGATTCACTGTCGGTGGAAAGTAGCGCAATGCCGCAACCGTGAAGGCCTTACCCAAGTCGGCCCCGATCCAGGGGTTTTGGTCCGAGGAGGATGCCTGCCAGGCAGTCGAGAAAACCTCATCAAAAGCGAAGGCCGGGGAGGTTGCGGCGGATGAAGCCGTCGTGTTAACAGGCCAGTTGTTGTAAAGAGTATCGGAACAATCTGGCGTGGCCGCGCCGCTGACGCTCCCAACCTTTAACGCAACCACGTTGCATGTCCTAACATTTGAAAGCAGTACGGTCGAACCGCTCCCAATGACAGCGGTTCCACAATTCTCGAAGCGGGTGTTGCTGAGGCTGTGGTTAATGGCCCCAGAACCTGCGATGTCAATGCCCTGTTGGGCAAACCGAACACGTAGTCCATAGACGACATACTGATAGGTGGAAGGATTCAACTGTTGTCCCATCAATTCCAATGCGGGGCCGGAGTACCAATTCACATTGGGTTTACCATTGCTTCCCGTAATAACCTCCCCCAAATAGTCATCGTTCGCAGATGTAAAAATGGTTGGGTTGGCGTCCGAGCCTTGAAACATCGCCGAGCTCTGAATGGACACCTTGGCACCACTGGCACACTTGATGATGGCACCACCACTGAAATTCCCACTCGTGAAATAGGCTGTATTCGCGGCTACGTAGTAGGTGATGCCGTTGTCGAACTGAACAGATGCGCCGCCCGATTGGGGCACGGTAATGTAATCGATGGCCACACCGGTCGGACGATACTCTTTGATGACCAAGTGAATCGGTTTCGAAGCCTTGACGGCAATCCGTCTGGCCGGAATCGAACGGATGGCCGCAGCAACAGGCTTCTTGACGTGTTCCCTTTCAGGCAGGGTCTCGAAATCAGGTTGCACGGCTTCGTACTCCACACTCTCAAAGAGAACGCTGCGAGCTTCCTCTGGTACCTCCTGCCAGTGCTTGCCAACCGGATGCCGCCGAGTCGGCTCCTGGTCGTCGTCGAAAACTCCAAACGCCGTGCCCCTCGGCATGAGGACTCGGCCAAAAGAAAGGGTCGTGTCATTGAAATCCGGTTCGACCATCGATGCTCGCTTAACTTCATCCTCCTCTTTCCTGATTTTCGACGGGTGCTGAACCGGTTGTGGCGGATCGCTAAACTCAGTCATTACCTCAAGCCTCGAACTCTCATCAGAAAGGCCATAGAAGGAAGGTGGGGGCAGTTTCTCCTTGATCAGCACAAGTTGCATGAAACCACCCTTCTTGTATTCGTAGACTACGTCAGCCTCGATGTCGTCCAGGAAATTGCGATAGACGAGGCGATTGGGCGGGATGATTTCGCCAATGGTTGACTTTGTTTCCGCGATGAGTACAGATTCGCCACTCTTCGCGTCGTAATAAGACAAGCCGAGCGGAGCCCCGCGCAAATGGTTGCCCTCGGGAGTCTCGATATCAATGGCTCCGGAGGTGGTGATATCGGGAGCGAACTTGACCTTAATCTGGCCATGCAGGGCTTCAGCGCCATCCGGGGTGAGTTCGATCAGATCCTGCGACTCCCGGAGCCCCCCTTGTTCGTCCAGGAAGTGAAGGCCGGGCTCGATATGAACATAGCTCCGGTTAGTTACTACCGTGCCGTCCTCCAAAGGCGTTACTTTCATGACCCAGCGGTGATTAAGGCCCTTGTCCGCCTCGAACCGTTCGACCTTTCCCTCTCCGGGTGGTTCCTTCTGTGCCTGCGCGTCCGTTTCTGCATCGAGATTGGTAGCATCGGCTGCGGGTTCAACGCCGTTGGCTTGTGCCTGGTCAACCGCCAAGGCGTCTTGGCCTCGCAAGCGCAAGTTCACGGCGGCAAGGAGGCTCAAGAAGGTCAGCGCAGAAAGGAGAAACAATGGTTTTCTCATGGCAGGTGAGGGATGTGGCAAAGTTGAAAGGATGGAAGCTCAGGAGTTCATCTCGATTGAAGCTGGCGAGGAGAAATGAACAGCGGGACTTTTCCTGGTGGACGTCACGGCGAGGACGTAAGCGCTCGATGCAAAGCAGTCCTTCATCGGAAGGCCTGCCCACCCGGCCACAATACTTGCATTTGCGTGATGCAGCATAATCCGCCCCGCCCAACTCGCGGCGTTTCAGCGACCTCCAAGTTCCGGTGAATAAATCAAAGCAAAGCCACTTGGCTATGACTGACACCGATCTGCTTTTGGAAACCGCTTTAGTATTACGGCAGCATTTGATTGAAACCGTTCAACACTGTCAAATAGAATTACCAGAATTCTTTTATCGCTGGCGCCCCTGCCGAATTTGTTCGGGAACCTCGTTGAACGTGGCTTCAGGATTTCTTATACTTTTCGTCGAGAATGCGGGCATGAACGATCAGGAGCGATACCGGCTTTACTTCGGCCCGTACGAGCCCCCTCGCCTACCCCCGGGCAGGATGGGGCGCTGCCATGTGCGTGGGCGCGTGCGAGTGGGAATCTGGAGCAACGGGAATATCCCTTGGCCCCGGAGATATCGCACGAATTCACTCATTCTTTGTGGCGATCTCGTTCGCGCGGTGCGCCGGGAATCCGCCCAGGCAGTCGCGTGGCACTGGGGGGTTACGCTCGTCACTGTCTTCAAGTGGCGGAGGGCGTTAAAGGTGCCGCCAGTCACTGCAGGTACGCGGCGGGTGCAGGAGGAGTGGCGAACAGAGTTTCGAAAGCATTCTCGTTATCCAGAGAAACTCCCACTCCGCAACGTGCGGGTTTGTCGGCACTACCCCCGGCGCCGGGAAAGTCCGCCGACGCGCGAAGCCATCCGCAGTCTGGTGGAGCGCGGACTCTTTGCCAAACCTTGGACGCGCAAGGAGGAGGCGCTGCTCGGCACCACGTCCGATGCAGAGGCCGGGCGAAAAATCGGCCGCTCCGTCACGGCGGTCAAAGTACGTCGCAACCTGCTCGGCATTCCGATCTGGAAAAGCGCGCACGCGCCCTGGAGTGCGGCCCAGGACAAATTGCTCGGCACGATGTCCGACGCAGACCTGGCCCACCGGTTCCAGCGCACCGAGGCGGCGGTGCGGGGCCGCCGCGAAACACTCCATATCCCGAAGTTTGACAGGCTGCTCCGTTCGTGGACGAAGGCGGAACTGGCCCTGCTCGGCACGATGCCGGACGCCGCGCTCGCGCAGAAGCTCGGCCGCACGGAGAAAGCGGTCTGGAGCCAGCGCGTCACCCGGCGCAAGCTGCTCCGCCGGGTGCGGCCGTGGCGTCCCGAGGAACTGCGGCTCCTGGGCACCCGGCCGGACAGGGAAGTGGCCCGGTTACTCGAGCGGTCGGTTATTTCGGTCGCTGGACGCCGCCGGTGGGCGGGCATTCCCGAGGTGAGCGGGAAGTCCGGTGGCGCGCCCTGGACGAAGGCGGACCTGGCTCTAGTTGGCACACAGCCCGACCGGGTCATCGCAAATCTGACTGGTCGAAGCCTTAGCTCGGTCCGGAACCGGCGCTGGAAGCTCCGGTCGTCCTGACCGGGAGCACCGGGATCGATGCCTACCCCGCCTCGTAGCCGCACGGGCGCGCAGGTGAGGATTGTTTGGCGGCACAAATCCCCGAAAGCCGTGAACCTTCTATTCCCCAGGCTCGTCGCGGTGTTGAGACTGCTCGTGAATCCAAGTGTGCGCCCGGTCGGCGACCTTGGCCAGGAGGAGCAAGTCCTCTCTTCCGAACGAGTCGGTCGTTTCCCACTTCTCGCCGTCCTTGTAGGCGCGGCTGACCGTGGTGTTGTAGCGGACTCCGGCCTCCGTGTCGTTTTTCCACACCGCGGCCTTGACCAGGCCGAGGCGGAATTCCTGCACGGGCCGGGGTTTCGAACCAGTTGCTTTTGGCATAACCTTTATTACTTCAGGAAACCGTTCATCGGCTCCCCGGGTGGTCGTACCACAGATCCGGGCCACGGCGGAACTGCCCCAGCAAGAACCTCTGCTCTCCGCACAGTGATGAGGGAACAGAGAGACTGCATTCCCGCAGCACGTCCACCGGAACGCTTCGCGGCGGTCACCGACTTGGCTATGGTCGGTAAATCTTCCGGGAGGTTCGCCAATTCAATCGGCAGGCTCGTGCCCCTCGCTCGGATTGACTCGCCGTAAACATTCGCGCGCCGTTCATGCGAGCAAGGCCCTGGCGTCGGGAACGGGCGTCCAGGAGGAACGGAAGACTGTGGAACCGTAGTATCCTGGACGCCCGGCCCGCCGCCATAAAATTGCCCACCTCCATCGGCGCGCGTCGTTCGCTCGACAGAATTTCAGGAATGGAGGCAGATATGGAATGCGGCTTTTTTCCTGGCCTCCGGATAACCTTTCCACCAATAAACTTTCCAAATGGGCATCTGCCCGTTTCGACCGGAGCAGCGCGCCGAAAGAGGTTCCCGTCATGCCCCCGCAGAGTGCGATTGTCAGGAGCCCGTGGCGGGAACCTTTTCGACGCGATGGCTCCGGCGGAAAGCCCTCCGGACAGTCTGTCGCGCGTGACGAGCGTCCGCGCTGGTCACGCCGACCATCCGTTCCCGCACCGAACCGTGTCGCTCCCGGCCAAAGTCCAAACCCTGTTCGAACGGGCTCCGCCTTCAGCCCGGCTCCGCCAGGTGATCGCCCAATTGCCGGAGAATCTCCCGGAACAACCGGGTCTGCACCCCCTGCCCAAGCATGGCCACCGCCGTTCCGTAATGCTGGGAACGCAGCTCGCACCCGTGAATCCGCTCGATCTCCCCCTGGCGCAGGAGCCGCGGGCCGAACGGTGTCTGCACAAACGGCCCGGTATTGATCTTGTGATACGACTTTGGAATGGTCGGCAGCCGGGTCTCGGAGCCATCCACCACCGTGATGCCAAAGCCGTGCCCAAGTGCCTTGTGCCGGGCCTCATGCGCGCGCAGCCCCGCGAGGGTGCGCGCGATCCGCCCGGCATCCTCCCGGTCATGGCCTTCCTGCGGCGGGTCGAGGAACGCCGACACGGGCGTCCGACAAGGAATCGACGGCACCTGAAGCTGGAAAGGCCGGATCAGCGTTCCGACCAGAATCCATCTCTTCCGGTCCTCCAGCTCGTTCCACTCCTCGTTGGGTTTTAAAACGGTGCTGAAGACGTGGTAACCGATGCGCCCAAGGTGCGTGGCCACGAGCTGTCCGGCGAGACTCGTCCCGAAGGCGGGCACGTTTTCGAAGAGGACCGCGGCGGGCATCCGTTCCGCGACCAGATTCAAAACCGGCAGGAAGAGGTCGCCCGTCTCCCCGAGCTCCGGCCGCTGTGCTAGATCCAATTTGGCCCGGCCCAGGGTCGAGTGGCTTGTGCAGGGGATGCCGCCGATGAGCAGGTCGAACTCCGGCAGGTCAGCGGGACGGAGCGCGCGCACATCGGACTGGACGAGCAACGCCTCGGGATGCCGGGCTTGCCACTCGTCAGCAAAGTCCGGTTCCTGCTCAATGCCGGCCCTAACCTCGAACCGGTTGTCTCCCTGAAGCGCCGCCGTCAGGGTTCCTCCACCCGCGAAGATGTCGACCACCCGGAACGGTGGACGAATCACGCGGCTGCGGGCGATGGCAAAGGCCCGGTGCGAGGGAGTCACCGTAATTCGTTCGAAGGAGGCGATGACTTTGACTTCGGAAAAGGCTGACAAGCCATCCAGGAGCGCATGGCTGGCCAGATCGATGATGGGCCGTCGATAGCCCCCGGAGGTGGCCCGGCTTGAAACATGATTTTCCGCCAGGATGGCAGGCCGCAGAATCAGGCGGTCGGGCTGGGGCTCAATCTGGAGCGGAGTGCCGTGCGGGAAACCGAGCCGGGTCAGCCGCTCAGATTCGAGCCAGAGCCGCGGGGTTGCCCGGTTCCGCCCGAGCGGCTGAAGGGCGAGCAAGGACATGGTGGAATGCCTTAAAAATAGGCGATGGAACGACCGCTCGTTTCCCGAAAGATTCTACCTCCTCCAGTGGTGTCGCGGCAATAGACATTCCGAACTGCCAGCAGCGAGAGAATACCCCCTGCTCTCACACGCTGCGGCCAGTCAAGCTCCTGATGCCAATGGATGCATGGCGAGCGCCGAAGGTCACTGGTTCCCGACCTTCGGGCTGAAGTTCCAGACATCGTCAAATCCGCTGTTAACAGCCCGTTCTTCCGTCCCGGCAAGCGTACGGGTCGAAATTCATCCGCGATTGTTTGCAAACCGCTAATGCCGTAAACAGTTCCAGCCGAGCGACTTGCGCTGAAATACTTCGCCTTTGCTGGCGCCGCAGGTGCATCCGGTGTGAGGCAATTTTGTGAGGCAATTATGTAAGCCGGGACAGGCCAATTTTTGACACCCGTGGAACCTTGGATTTAGCGATTTCTTCGGCTCGGTGGAAGCCTTCTGGAAATAAAGCTTCGAGAGCCAATTGGGTGCCAGAGCGGCCATCGATGAACTTCATCGAGGGTCGGGGGCGATTTGTTGCTGTTCAATGAGGTTTCCAATTTCACCACGAGGCAGCACTTCTCCTCCCAGCTCTGCCGGCCAATCTCCAGACTTCAAGTCGGCCTCCGTTTCGTCTTGGGCTGCACCCTTTTGATCAGATCGTGCATTTCCTCGAAGCTGGCCGAAATCTGCTCTTCCCATAAACCCGTTTCGCGCTCCATCTCCCGTTCGAACAGATAATCGAGCGCCGTTCGGTGATCCTCCAACCCTTCGGGCACCGCCCAGAACGCACTTTCCTCCTCCGCCATTATATCCGTGCTTTCCTGCCCCTTGCCTACTTTCAACGTCTTTCCCATGCTTCCCCCCTTGCCACATTAAACATTCCCATACCCCCGGCCCGCCGGGAATGGTCCGGCGCGGGTTTGGCCCGCGCCGGTGCTGCCACCCACCCTATTGCGGCGCAACGATTAGCGCTCTGCGATCCCCGAGGTCGATTTCCTCGACCGACCACGACGGGGAATCCAAAAACCGGTCGGTATCAAAGATCAGCCCGTCGCACAGGGTCTTCTCCCACACCGCATAAGCTTCTGGGTAGTACGACTCGAACAGCTCAAAGGCCGCATCCCGGCGCAGGTCGGTAAAGTTTCCGCCGAAAAACAGATTCAGATGTTCCTCATCCAGCCCTTCGCCGGTCGATTGCTCCAGAGCCGCCCCGCGAATATTCACGGCGTAGTGAATCCGCAGGAAGTTCTCGGTTGAAGCGCCCCCGAGTTCGGCGAGCAGGCGATTAATTTCCAAAAGTTCCGCCGCCGTGACCGAGCTTTGGCCGCCAAAAATCAGTGACACCTCTGGATGGTCTCCGGAGGGCCAGAACTCCGCCTCCCCCAGCCCATCGTGGTCCCAGGCGGCGACTTCCGCCGCCGTCAGTGTCCGCTCGATCGCCGATTGCGACCGGAAGTTAAACCCCTCGAATGTGCCGAAATCGAACTCGATTTCGATTCCATGAGCTGAGTTTTCCGCCAAGCATTGATGTTCCATTTTGTCCTCCAAAGTTTCGCCCCACCCGCCCCGGAAACGCTTTTCCCAGGGAGGAGGGGGTGTTTTCACTTCCTGCTGAAACACCCCCTCCTCCCTGGGAAAACGAATAAAAAGACAGCCGCCAGGCTGACCGCTTGGTTCTCTGCCTTTCAAAAATGATTAAAGCTGCGGGAAGCGGAGCCGGAGTGAAAAAAGCAACCCCTGTGACAGATTCCTTCTGGCGCAGGGTTGCTTGAACGGAGGCGGAGCGCTGCCTCAAGGTGAGCAAACTCCAGGCATAGACGGAGTTTAAAAGCCAAGGTGCTGGAAAGAGCCGCGCCCTTGTCGCGCGGCCGGAAAACAGGGATGATGCCCGCCGGGAGGGTTGGGCGGCATGGGGTTGCATGCAGGAAGGCGTGATGGACGGAGCGAAGACCCATTGCAGCTCGATCTCTTTTCCTTCCAACCCAAGAGGGAGAAGGAGGGCCAGACTTTCGTCCTGCCCGCTCCCGGTTCAATCAGCACCTACCTCTCCCGTCGCCCGATTGAACCTCCACCCGCGCCTGAGTCCCCGCCCCAACCTTCTGCGCAACCCAAGACGGCAGCCGCTGCCGAAGGGATTCCTGCGACCAAACCCGCTCCCTCCGCGACATGGGAAGCACCCCGCAACACCAGGAATTATCGCATCACCGAGGCAGACAAAATCGGCTCCGGGTCGCTTAAGACGAAATGCCACGCCAATCTCGCCGCCCTGGAACTTCTTAAATGGCTGAAAGCCGAAATGCGCCCTGCGTCCGCCGAGGAGCAGCGCGTTCTAGTGCGCTATGCCGGGTGGGGGGCGCTCTCAGGAGTATTCGATGGCTCAAAAGCGGAGTGGCACGAAGCGCGGGAACGCCTGGAAACTCTCTTGACCCCGGAAGAGATGGAGTCTGTCCGCGCCACGACTTTGAACGCTCATTACACGACGCCCCGAATTATCGGAGCCATCTTCGCCATCCTGGAGCGCCTTGGCTTCGAAGGCGGCCGAATCCTGGAGCCGGCCTGCGGCATAGGGCACTTTCTGGGCCTCATCCCGGAGTCCATGAGCCGCCGCTCCCAGATCACCGCGATTGAAATCGACCCGGTCTCGGCCACCATCGCGCGCGCCCTTTACCCCGATGCCGACGTCCGGGCCGAGCCGTTCGAAAAGTCAAAACTTCCGGATGGGTATTTTGATGCGGCCCTCTCCAATATCCCCTTTGGCGATTACCGCCCATTCGACCCCAAGTTCAAAGCCTGGAAGTTTCGCATCCACGACTATTTCTTCGCGGCGGCGCTCGCGAAACTACGTCCCGGAGGGTTACTTGTCTTTGTGACGTCGCGGGGCACCCTCGACAAGCAGGACAAAGCCGCGCGGGAATTCATCGCGCGCGAAGCCGATTTTCTGGGAGCCATCCGCCTTCCGAACACCACGTTCCAGCGGAACGCCCACACGCAGGTTACGACCGACATCGTGATTCTCCGAAAACGGCTGCCCGGCGAAGCACCGGCGGGCATTCCCTTTCGGGAGATTGTCCCCCTCCAGAACTCAGCGGGAGAAACGATTCTTGTAAACGAATACTTTGCGGCTCGCCCGGAAATGATGCTGGGTGAGATGCGGCTGAGCGGGAGTCTTTACCAGGGAAGCGAGCCGACCCTAGAAGGAAAGGAAGAAGCCCTTGAAACCGAGCTTCCCAAAGCCATCGCCCGGCTGCCGGAGAACATATTTCAAAACTCCCCGGCTCCGCCACCGGCCAAGATGGACGTGGCCTTGGCCCCGGAGGTCAAGCCGAACGCGTACGCTCTGGCCCACGGGCGAATCATGGTGCGAGAGGGGGACTCACTCGTTCCTGTGGAGGGCCTCTCCGGGTCCGCTGCCGGGCGCATCCGGGGGCTAATTGGCCTCCGGGAAGCTGTGCGGGAGTGCCTGCGCTCACAATTGGAGGAAGCGAACGACAAGACCATTCAGGAAGCGCGCGAGCACCTGAACCTTGTCTATGACTGCTTTGTCGCCCGCTTTGGGGCGGTTTCGGAAGCTGCCAATCAAAAAGCCTTCCAAGGCGATCCTGATCTTCCTCTTCTTTTGTCCCTCGAACGTTTCGACCCGGACACTCGAAAAGCGGAGAAAGCGGCCATCTTCCGGGAGCGCACCCTTCAGCAGGAGGCTCCAGCGCCCAACGTGGCGGGGCCGAACGACGCGCTGCTCCTGACTTTGAACGCGAAAGGCCGGGTGGACCTTCCCCATCTGGAAAACCTCCTCCGCCGCCCTCCCGAGGAATTCCTTCCAGAGTTAAAGGGAGCCATCTTCCTCGATCCCCAAAGCGGGGCATGGGAAACAGAGGACGCTTATTTGTCGGGGAACGTGCGGGAGAAACTAGCAGCAGCGGAAGCCGCTGCACTCATCGACCCGTACTACCAAGCGAACCTCGAAGCCTTGCGCCAAGTGCAGCCAGAAGCCCTCTCGGCGGAGGAGATCGACGCTCGACTGGGGAGCGCCTGGATTCCGGCAGAGGACATTCAGGAGTTTATCGAAACGCTTCTTCAAGAAAAAGGTGCCCGCGTCACCCATCTGCCCGAGCTTGGGCTTTGGCTCATGCAGCCCTCCTGGAGCATGGCTCATTCCCTGATGAGTGTGTCGGAGTGGGGCACCGACCGAAGGAATGCGGTTGAGCTGATTCAAGACGCGCTGAATCTTCGCACGCCGACCGTCCATGACGAAGACCACCACAGTGGGCGGCCCGTCATCAATGCCCCCGCCACGGAGGCGGCGCGCGACAAGCAGGAGAAGATCAAAGAGGCATTCAAGGGCTGGATTTGGGAGGATGCATTCCGCCGGAAGAGGCTGGTGGAGAAGTATAATCTCGAATTTAATTCCATACGGCTTCGGTCGTTTTCCGGAGACCATCTTACTTTGCCGGGAGCAAGCCCCGCTGTCGCTCTCCGCCCCCACCAGAAAGCCGCAGTCTGGCGCATCCTGCAAACCCCCAATTGCCTCCTTGCCCATGTGGTGGGCGCAGGGAAGACCTATACGATGGTGGCTGCTGCGATGGAGCTAAAGCGGCTGGGCCTCGCCAGGAAGCCGCTCTTTGCCGTCCCGAACCACATGCTCGGCCAGTTTGCCTCCGAGCTTCTGACTCTCTACCCCGGCGCGAATATTCTGGCCGCAGGAAAAGAGGATTTCGAGAAGGGCAAACGGGAACTCCTCATGAGCCGGATCGCGACCGGCAATTGGGACGCAGTAATTGTCACCCACGCCGGGTTCGAGAAGATTCCGGTCCTGCCTGAAACCGAATCGGCGTTCTTCCACCGGCAGCTCGCCGAGCTGTCCCTCGCCGCCGAGCGGTGGCGTGAGGATGAAAACTACCGCACCGTAAAAATTCTGGAACGGGCGAAAAAACGGCTTGAAACCCGGTTGCAGGAGCTGGCGGGCCGGGAGCGGAAAGACCATGCCATCACTTTCGAGGAACTGGGCGTGGACCGGTTGTTTGTGGATGAGGCTCATTATTTCAAGAACCTGTTCTACGTCACCAAGATGACCCGCGTGGCAGGCCTTCCGGCCACGGCCTCCCAGCGGGCTTTGGACATGTTCCTCAAAGTCTCCCATGTCCAGAGCAGGAACCGTGGAGGAGGCGTGGTCTTTGCGACCGGCACGCCGATAGCCAACAGCGTGGCCGAGATGTTCACCATGCAGCGCTACCTGCAAATGGCCGCCCTGGAGGCGCTGAGCCTGCATCACTTCGATTCCTGGGCGGCGACATTTGGCGAGCCGGTGACTGCGATGGAGCTTTCCCCGGACGGCTCCGGCTACCGGCTCAATACCCGCTTCGCCCGGTTCATCAATGTGCCGGAACTGATGCGCCAGTTCCGGCAGGTGGCGGATATCCAGACGCAGGAGATGCTGAAGCTCCCGGTGCCGGAATTGAGGAACGGACGGCCCACGGTCGTGAGTGCCCCAGCCACTCCCGAGTTGAAAGCGATTGTCGGGAAACTGGTCGAGCGCGCGGAAGCTCTCCGTTCGCGCCGCACGGACCCGAGCATTGATAACATGCTCATGGTCACAAGCGATGGCCGGAAAGCGGCGCTCGATTTGCGCCTCTACGACGGCTCCCTCCCCGACCATCCAGAGAGCAAGGTGAACTTGGCGGTTATGCATCTGGAGCGAATTTGGCGCGAAACGGAAACGGAATGCGGGGTCCAGCTTCTCTTTTGCGATCTGTCCACGCCTGGCCCCGGCTTCACGGTTTACGATGAGATCAAAAGGAAGCTTATGGCTCGCGGCGTGTCAGCGGCAGAAATCGCCTTTGCCCAAGACTTCGAGAGCGATCACGCGAAAGCGGAGCTTTTTCGAGATGTGCGCGCGGGCCGGGTTCGAATCCTCCTCGGGAGCACCGCGAAAATGGGTTCCGGCACCAATGTGCAAGAAAGGCTGGTGGCGCTCCATCACCTGGATGCGCCGTGGCGGCCCGCCGATGTCGAACAGCGGGAGGGCCGAATCCTGCGGCAGGGCAACCGGAATCGGGAGGTAGAAATCTTCCGCTACGTGACGGAAGGGTCGTTCGATGCCTATATGTGGCAGACTTTGGAAACCAAAGCCCGCTTTATCGCGCAGGTGATGACCGGCGAAAGCGAGCTACGGCGCATTGAGGACATTGACGGCGCGGCGCTGACCTACGCCGAGGTGAAAGCGATCGCTTCGGGCAATCCGCTGGTGCGAGAGAAGGCGGGAGTCGATGCGGAACTTTCGCGGCTTGCCCGGCTCCAGACGCAGCACGCGGCATCGATGAGGAAGCTTTCTTACGAGCGGCGCGGGTGGGCGGAGGAAGTGCCGCGCCTGGAGCGGCGGCTGAAAGCCATGCGGGCCGATCTGGCCAAGCGCGAGGAAACGCGCGGGGATCGGTTCATCCTCATCTTGGGGCGGGAAACCATTCGCGAGCGGGGCGTGGCCGGGGAACTCCTGAATCGGGAAGCCGCCAAGCTTCGAGAAAGCGAAAAAATGCTTGGCACGTTCGCGGGTTTTGAGCTGCGGGCCGGCCTGAGTTCGGGGCACGGCCCTGTCCTTTTGTTGCGGGGCCAGACGGTGCATGAAGCGAAGGTGGCGGCCTCGGCGCTGGGCACCATCCGATCGCTGGAGCATGCGGTACAAAGCATCGAGGAGAGGGCGCGGGAACTGGAGGATTCGGTAGCCGCCGCACGCAAGCGGACCATTGAACTTGAGGCCCGCTCGGAGCAGCCGTTCGAATACGCCGCCCAATTGTCCGCATTGCGGCAGAGGCAGGCGGAACTTGCCGACGCGCTCGACTTGACCAGTAACCAGGCCTCTAGCCAGTCGGAAACGGCTCCGGTCGACCAAGGTGGTCTGGACGGGGGCACCAACGCCATGACGATCAAGGAATTCGGCTTTACGGAGGACTGGGAGGCATAAACAGCATGGTCTGTCTCGGCTTCACCAATGGCATTCCATCAGTATTCGAGCCGAGGTTCAGGCAATGGTTCGGCACCCAACCCGTGCTATTGGCCGCGCGGGTCCCTCGCTTCGATCTCTTGACCATGCGCGCACGATTCTGCTTGCCAATCAATCCTGATTCGACATAACAGAGCCCAATGAGCAGGCCCACCGGTTTTCGAGCTTCGACTCGCTAATTGAATAAGCTAAACCGGATGGTGGCGAAACCCAAGAATCCTGACGAAGGAGTTCGACCAAGTGCGGAGCATTGACTCGAGGACAGTGACTTGCATGAACCATCGGGATTTCTTCGCTAGTGATGCCTGGCCACCTGGACACAAAATCCGGCGCGCGGATAGCCTCGCGCAATCAAGAGCAATTCCCAAGATTTTCGCTGGCTGAAGCAAGGCTGCGTCCATACGTCCCAACCAAACATCAACTCGCATGGTTAACCATAGTTTTTCAAAATGTTTTCTAACACTTTCGGAAACGACTCCGTTTCCGTGGCAGCAAGCACTCTATGAAATGTTCATCCGGGGCGAGATCCCTTCCGCCGCTGACCTCCCCACGGGGCTGGGGAAGACGGCGGTGATCGCCCTGTGGCTGATCGCGCTGGCAAATGGGGCTCAAGTGCCGCGGCGGCTGGTTTATGTGGTGAACCGGCGGACGGTCGTGGACCAGACGACGGACGAGGTCGAGAAACTGCGCGAACGAATACGGGATGCCGGATTGCATGAGCCGCTAAACCGATTGTGTGCCATTCCCCTCGGCCACGAAGAGTCTCCCCTCGCCCTCAGCACGCTGCGTGGCCAGTTTGCGGACAATCGCGAGTGGTGCGCCGATCCGGCGCGGCCGGCGGTAATCGCGGGGACGGTGGACATGATCGGCAGCGGACTGCTGTTCAGCCGCTACACCTGCGGGTTCAAGGCGCGCCCGCATCACGCGGCGTTGCTGGGGCAGGATGCGCTGCTGGTTCATGACGAAGCGCATCTGGAACCGGCCTTTCAAACCTTGCTGGACTCCATCGTGGACGAACAGAAGCGTTGCGGAGAGAGCCGGCCGCTGCGTGTGCTCCGACTCTCGGCGACGAATCGAATCGGCGCGGCAGCGGAAAATACCCGGTCAACTCTCGGACTAAGTGAGGCTGACCAAGAGAATGAAATCGTGCGCCGGAGAATCCACGCGACGAAGCAACTGCGTCTTACCGCCATTGCCGACGATAGACAACTCCCCGAGAAACTCAGCGAACTCGCTCTGGCCCGCCGTGATTCCAGGCGGGCTGTTCTCGTGTTTGCCCGTTCGGTCGAAGCTGTTCAGAAAATCGAGTCTGCGATTGGCAAGGCCAAGCTGCCCGCGGTCGTTCTCACCGGCACGATGAGAGGAAAAGAACGGGACGAGTTGGTTAAAGAGCCGGCCTTCCTGCGCTTTCTCCCACCGTCATCGCGCCCAGACTCAGCGCTGAAACTCATGGAGGGCACGGTGTATCTTGTTGCCACCAGCGCGGGTGAAGTCGGCGTGAACCTCTCGGCGGACGACCTCATCTGCGACCTCTCGACCTTTGAGAGCATGGCCCAGCGGTTCGGGCGGGTGAACCGTTTTGGAAACATTCACGATGCAACGATTGATGTTGTTCACTCGGTGATCTTCAAGGCGGACGACCCGATGGATGATGCGCGTGCGCGCACACTCGCATTGCTGGGCGAACTCGACGGCAACGCCAGCCCGCACGCCCTCGGTCAGCTCGACCCGGCCGCCCGCAGCGCCGCCTTCAGCCCGGAACCCAAGATTCGGCCTGCGACCGAAATTCTTTTCGATGCATGGGCGATGAGCACCGTCCGCGGCCCGTTGCCGGGGCGTCCGCCGGTCGCGATGTATTTGCATGGGGAAGCGGAATGGGAGCCGCCGGAAACTCACGTTGCCTGGCGAGAGGAGGTGGAAATCATCGGCGACCCGCTGACCAGCGCTTATCCGCCCGAAGAATTGCTCGCTGATTTCCCGCTCAAACCGCACGAATTGCTGCGTGACCGTTCCAGCCGGGTGTGGGGCGAACTGGCCAAACTGGCGAACAATGTCGCGGAGAACTCCGAGAAGCAACCGCACGTCTGGCTGCTATCCGATGATGGCCATGTTGAAGTGAAACCGCTGGGAGATTTCGCGAAGAAAGACACGGAAGAACTTCTCCAAGGACGCACGATTCTGCTGCCGCCTTCCATTGGAGGTCTTTCCGAACACGGGCTGCTGGATGGAAACGCGCTGGCTCCCGAAGGTTCGTCACTCGATGTGGCTGACATCGTGGATGGCCCGGATGGAAAACCAGTCCGTCGCAGGATTCGTTCCGCCACGACCGATGTTCCAGTTGAGCACCGCGACCTCCGCCTCGTCCGCTTGATTGACACTCTGCGCGACGACGAAGATTTAAATGAAAAATCCGGGGAAGCTCTCGCCAAGCGATATTGGCTCTGGCTGGAGGCCCCGGAAGCTTCCGGTACGGATAGCATGCGGAATGCGGGCAAATCCATCCCGCTTGACGACCACTCACGCGATGTGGAAGCGCACGCGCGGGCGATTGTGGAAAAGCTCAATCTGCTGCCGTCGCTCGCGCATTGCGTCATCCTTGCGGCCCGTTTTCACGACCTCGGCAAACGGCGGCTCTATTGGCAGCGCGGGATTGGAAATATGGAGGAGACACGCTGGCTGGCGAAAGCCGGGCCGGAACTTCGTCCGCGCCTTCTCGCGGAACCGTATCGGCACGAATTCGGTTCGCTGCTCGACGCGGAGCAAGAACAGGCCTTCCACGCGCTGCTGCCGGATGAACAAGACTTGTTGCTTCACCTGATTGCCGCGCATCACGGGCGCGGACGGCCTCACTTCCCCATCGACGAATCTTTCGACCCCGATGCCAACTACGCCGACGCACAGCGCCTCGCCGCCAAAGTGCCACGCCGGTTCGCCCGGCTGCAACGCCGCTTTGGCCGGTGGGGTCTCGCCTACCTCGAATCCCTGCTCCGCGCCGCCGACTACGCGGCCAGCGTGGGCATCCAACCGCTTTCGGAGCCAACGCCATGAGTGAACCCGCCCACACGATCCGCATCCCCGTGGATGTCACAAACCCCGGCCAGTTCTTCGCCTGCTGCGGTCTTTTGGAATTGGCCGAGCGGCTCAATCCCAGCGCGTTGGGCTGGTTTGAAAACAATTTGTTCATGATTTCCGAAGGGCCGGAAATCAAAATGCTTATGGCGGCCATCGTTGTCGCCGAATTGAAGCAACTCGACACCGACGACACGACCGCTTCGCCCATCCAGATCTCCGCGCCATTTAATCTTCGCCTCGACTGGTGGAAAAGCGGGGACAAAAGCTCGTCCGACCTCAAAGTTTGGGCGGGAACTATGGAGAGCTTCCGCATCGCTCGTGCGATGCAGCATGCGATGCGCGCGCCGGAATTTGCCACCGCCGAAATTCTCAACATCGGCATGGTGGCGTTCGACCCCGAAGATTTGGAGAAGAAGGTTGAGCCGTTCTATTTCGACGCCCGGCGTGGTCCCAACGCCCACTCGCGCGACGTTGGCTTTGCACCGAACGACCTTGGCATGACAACCATCGCTTCGCCTGCCGTAGAACTCCTATGCCTCGTCGGATTACAGCGCGCACGCCCGGTTTCCGCAGGCAAACCGCGCCTCTTTGACTACCACACCTGGTCGCTCCCGTTGCCTCCCGTGCTTACACCCGTTGCGGCCGCGGGGCTGCTGTCTGACGCGGGAGCGCGCGGCTACCGTTTCGAAAGCTGGTTTCGCACGGGTCAGCGTAAACACAAGGCTTTCATCACCGCAAAACCAATAACGACATTACAGCCATGAACAACAAACTCACGCAATTTGACCATTACCTCACCGACAGCGGCCCGGCCGCGCTTGTTATCCGTGAATACCTCGTCCCGGTGGAAGGACCGGACGGCGTTCTGTTTCCACCCACCTTTGCCTCGGGCGATGGATTTCCAGGCGGCTACAACATTGATGGTGATCTCAATGGGGAAAATATCGCGCTGATTGACAGCCTCGGCTCGCAGGCGAATCGCATCGAACCAATGTTCGCCGAACCGAATTACGCGACACTCGTTCCGCAGGTCGTAATAAAGGCAGGCGTGAAATCCGTGAGCCTCCTTCAAGCCGGTCACCGTGCCGGCGATGCCATCGTCCGCTGTTCTGCGCTTCAGCAGGATTTCCAAGATGCTTTCAAAAAACTTCTCGATGGTGACGCCACCGCGTTGGCAAAAATGGCGCCGACGTCGCTCGTTTTCGGCGTTTGGGATTCACGCGACACGCAGGCCAAAATGCCTCGGCTCATCGCGTCGACGATTCGCGCCTTCAATGTGCGGAAGCTAACTCGCTCTGCTCAGTTCGTCCCCGCCACGGATTACGTGGGCGGTGGTCTGCTGGATGAACCTGCCGACAAGACGGCCAAGGATGGCTATTCCGAACGCGGGTTTATGCATGTTCCTGCCACCGCGTCGCACGGCGGGGTCATCGCCAAGGGAGGAATCCGGCGCGATGCAACGCTTGCGCTCGCCGCGCTCAACTTAATTTCGGCGGGCTCGGAATCGGAGGCATCGCTGGCCCTGCGCCGCTACATCCTCGGGCTGGCGCTCGTGGCTTTCACACGCCTCCCGTCTGGTTACCTTCGCCAAGGAACTATTCTCGTTGCCGATCCGGACAAGCCGAGAAAAACAGAAGAAGTTTATCCAACCGGCGAGCGCAAGCCCTGCACAGTCACGCACGAAGCGGCTCTCGAATATGCGAAGGTTGCAGCCAAGGCGTTCGGCGTTGGCGCAAACCGGGAGGAACACTTCGATCCCGAACGCGCCAAGAAGGACCTTCAAGGCAAAGAAGGTAAAGCCGCTGGCAAAAGCAAGAAGGCCAAGTAATCGGACATCACCTATGCCGGACTACCTGTGCATCAGCGTCCGCTTTCTCGGCGGGGCGTTTCATGGACGCGCCGATCAAGGCGAACCTGAATGGCCTCCCTCGCCGTTGCGGCTGTATCAGGCCATCGTCGCCGCTTCCGCCGCACGCTGGAACGAGCGCGGACGGTTGCAGCACGCGGACGCCGCGCTCCGTTGGTTTGAGCAACTGCCGCCGCCTGTCATCGCGGCGCCACTTGCGCGTAAGACACAGGGCTACCGTCTCTACGTTCCCGACAACGTCGGCGATCTCGTCGGCAAATCCTGGTCACGCGGCGGCGAGGGAAGCATTGCGGATTATCGCACCGAAAAGGCCGTGCGCCCGCTGACCATCCCCGATGAAACGGCCGTGCATTACGTGTGGAACCTCGCGGATGCGCCCAGTGGTTTTGGGGAAAACCGCGAAGTCCTTTTCGCCGCCGTCCGTTCGATCACGCACGTTGGCTGGGGTGTGGATTTGGTCGTCGCTGACGCCTCGGTTCTCGATGAAACCGACACAGCGAAGCTGCCCGGCGAACGCTGGCAGCCAGTGACAGACGGAACTGGCACCTCCCTCCGCACTCCAAAAACCGGCACGCTGGACGACCTCAACCGCCGCCATCACGCTTTCCTGAATCGCGTTACCAGCGATGGCGGATTTGCTCCTGTCCCGCCGATGACCGTTTTCGGCATCACAGACTATCGTTCCGGCTCGGAGGTACCGAGGTTTCCGCACGCGGTGTTTGTTTTGAGGAAGCCCGACGACAGCGGCTTTCGCGCGTTCGATGCGGCGCGGCGCGGCCTGCATGTCGCCGGGATGTTCCGGCACGCCGCGAGCCACCCAGAGATTGCGCGTAGCATCGGATGGAGCGACGAGGCCGCGCGCCGCATGATTCTTGGCCATGCCGAGACTCCCGGCGCAGAGCACCAGCCCGTCGAGGGCGCGCGCATGGCCTTTCTGCCGCTGCCCAGCATCGAAGTGCGCGAAGGACAGCAACGCGTCGTTGGCAGCATCCGCCGCGTTCTCGTGACGGCGCGCGACAGTCTCGCGCCACAAGAGTTTCGCTGGTTCACACAGCGCCTCGACGGTCAGGAACTTACCGATGAAAAAACGCAGGAGACCGCCGCGCTCATTTTCCGCCACGGCGAGAACGACGGCGCGATCCGCCCGTATCTGGAGAAGTCTGCGACCTGGGCCACCGTCACACCCGTCATCCTTCCTGGCTACGACGACCCGCGAAAACTACGGCAACGACTCAATGCCAATGAGTCTCCGCCGCTCACCGCCGAGGGAAAAGCGGAACTCCTCCGCAAATTGGATCAGCGAATCGAATTGCTTCTGCGAAAAGCGATCCGGCAGGCGGGCTTCTCCGAAGTTCTGGCTCAACACGCCACTCTGGATTGGCGTGCCTCCGGTTTTTGGCCGGGCACGCCACTCGCCTCGCAATACACCGTGCCCGAGCAACATCGACGCTATCGCCGCCTGCATGTGCGAATCACCTGGCATTCGCCCGAAGGTGCCAAACTGAGCCTGCCCGGTCCAATTTGCCTGGGTGGAGGAAGGTTCTCCGGCCTCGGCCTCTTTGCGGGTGCTGGCGAACTTCATTGAATCAGCCAACTTCGATAAGTCCTCCCCCATGACCCCGAACCTGGACAAGATCGACGACGCCGTGCTGGCGTTGTTGCAGTTGACGAGCGCTACGGAGGGCCGGGGCGAGCTGGCGGTCACGCGCGCGTGGAAGGGGCATGATTGGGACGCGCTTGAACGGCTGCATCGGAAAGGGCTGATTGCCGATCCGAAGAACAACGCCAAATCCATTGTCTTGACGGACGAGGGCCGTCGCCGCGCCGAGGCGCTGTTCGAGCGACTGTTCTGCGATTGATCCGCCACGCCCGCGATTTATGAACGACGAAACGTTATCCGAAGTTTCCAGAGCGGACGAACGCTCGACTGGCAGTCGTCTGGGCGAGGGCGAGCGGCAAGGCCTGGAATCCAGATCCCGGGCGGTCAACCGCGCCGAGACGGCTGCCCCGGTTCCCGCCGTCAAAATTGTGCTTCGCGTCCAGCATGCCCTTCCTTCCGGGCCGCCAGCTTCTCCGGCCGCGCCGTTTCTTCCCACCGCCGATCCAGCCACTCCGCCGGATTCGCCGCCCGCTTCTGTGCCCGCTCAAGCCCCGGCGGCAGTCTTCACCGATCCCCTGCCCGCGCGGATGCTCAACGAGTTCGTCTACTGCCCACGTCTGTTTTACTACGAATTCGTCGAAGGCATCTTTGTCGAGAACGCGGATACGCTGCGAGGGGCGGCCCTTCATCAGCGCGTCGATGCCGGTTCGGGCGCCCTGCCCGCCGCGAAATCCGGCAAAGCGGCGAAGCGCACCCCGTCGGCGGAAGGCCAGCCTGCGGGCACCGATGCTGCGCCTGCCCTCGAAGCCGCCGCTGCTGATGCCTCCGTCGAACCCGAAGTCATCCATTCCCGCTCCGTGCAGATGGGCTCCGACCGGCTCGGCGTCACCGCCAAAATGGACTTGATCGAAGCCCGTGCGGCGCGCGACGACCTCTTGGCCGCGCTCGAAGTGTGTCCCGTCGATTACAAAGCCGGCGCGCCCCGCGAAGGCGTCGAGGGCAACGAACTGTGGGACACCGACAAGATGCAACTCGGACTCCAGGCACTCATCCTGCGCGACAACGGCTACACCTGCCACGAAGGCGTCATTTACTATCGCGCCTCGAAACAGCGCGTGCGGCTTCCGATCACCCCCGAACTTGAAAGCTGGATTCTCGAACGAATCGCCGAAGCCCGCCGCACCGCCATCGGCCCCATCCCCCCGCCTCTCATCCATTCGCCGAAGTGCGTGCGCTGTTCGCTCGCTCCGGTGTGTTTGCCGGACGAAACGGGAATGCTGCGCCAAGCTGAACCTCGCGTCGAAGCCCTTCCCCAGCCGCCGCCAGGGTCGGCCGACTCTGCGTCAAGCTCCACCGCCGAGCCTCCGCGCCGATTGATCGCGGCCCGGGACGACAAACGCCCGCTCTACCTGAACACGCCGGGCCTCCGCGTCGGCTGCAAGGACGAAGTCCTCACGGTCAAGGACAAGGAAAAACTAGTAGAGGAAGTGCGGATGCGCGATATCTCGCACGTCGCGCTGTTCGGCAACATCCAGATTTCCACGCAGGCCATCCAGGCGCTGTGCGAACTGGAGATCCCGGTCACTTACTTTTCCATGGGTGGTTGGTTCTACGGCATCACGCGGGGCCACGCGCTCAAGAATGTCTTCCTGCGGATGGAACAATTCCGCCTGGCGCGAGAGGGGAAAAACTGCCTTTCCCTGGCGCGGCAATTTGTGCATGGCAAGATTCGCAATCATCGCACGCTCCTGATGCGCAACCACCTGGAACCACCCGATGCAGCCGTCACGAAACTCAAGCGTGCGGCCGAAGATGCGCTCGCAGCCCATTCCATCGAACAATTGCTCGGCCTCGAAGGGGCGGCGGCCAGCCTCTATTTCCAGCACTTCGGGGGCATGGTGAAGGTCGAGGACGACCTTCCCGGACTGGCCCTGCCGGTGGAGAACACCTTGCAGCGCACCTTCAATTTCAATTTTCAACATCGCAACCGACGCCCCCCGACCGATCCGGTCAACGCCATGCTGTCCCTCGCCTACAGCATGCTCGCCAAGGACTGTACGCTGGCCGCGCTCGCCGTCGGCTTCGATCCTTACGTTGGTTTTTATCATCAGCCGCGTTTCGGCCGACCGGCCCTCGGGCTCGACTTGATGGAAGAATTCAGACCCCTCGTCGCGGAATCCACTGTCTTGAGCTGCATCAACAACCGCGTCATCACCGACAAAGACTTTGTGAAGGGCGGACAGGCGGTGAACCTCTCCGCCCCGGGCCGCAAGCGCTTCTTCCAAACCTACGAACAGCGGATGAGTTCGCTGATCACCCATCCGCTGTTCGACTACAAGGTCAGCTATCGGCGGGCGCTTGAACTGCAGGCTCGGTTGCTCGCTAAGAGCCTGACGGGAGAAATCGCGCAATATTTTCCACTCCTGACGAGGTGAACGATGCGAACGACGTATCTAGTTTGTTACGATGTGGCCAACGACAAGCGGCTGCGGAAGGTCTTTAAGACCTGCTGCAATTTTGGTGACCATCTCCAATTCTCGGTCTTCGAGTGCGATTTGAATCCGTCGGAGAAGATCGAACTGGAAACCGCTTTGCGCGGCATCATCAACCACGACGAAGACCAGGTGATCTTCGTCGGATTGGGGCCTGCGGAAGGCCGGGGTGATCGAGTGATCACCGCACTCGGCTTGCCGTACGTAAAGCTGGACGCACCCTGCTACGTAGTGTGATTGGCTGGTCTTTGAAATCTTGACGTGCGAGCGGCGAGGTGGCGCAAAATCCCCCGTGGCTGCTCGCAGCACGCAAGTGCTTCCGTATAAACGAACAACGCACCAGGTTTGCTCGCTGTGGCCCGAGAGGCTTTCCAATATTCACAGGTGCTCGCAATTGCAGGATTGCGTCGTTGCCTCGCAATGAGTAACAGAAGGGCAATTTCCGCGCTCGCGAGAGCGCGGCCCCGTTGAAGCTTCCTTAACGCCGTCCACTGATTCCGCACCGGCTTCATTTCCGCGCTCGCGAGAGCGCGGCCCCGTTGAAGCGATGGTGGACTCATTGCTGGTGCCCACACGCGCTCCATTTCCGCGCTCGCGAGAGCGCGGCCCCGTTGAAGCGATCAAATATTCGACAGCAGCATCGCGGATGACTGGCAATTTCCGCGCTCGCGAGAGCGCGGCCCCGTTGAAGCGATCGAATGATAGCCATGTCCCGAGAAGGCATGGTGCATTTCCGCGCTCGCGAGAGCGCGGCCCCGTTGAAGCCCACAGCGCCGCCAGGTCCTCGCGCTCGCGGGCGGTAATTTCCGCGCTCGCGAGAGCGCGGCCCCGTTGAAGCCGTCGAGAAGGATTTGCTCCTGTTCGAAGGTGCGCTATTTCCGCGCTCGCGAGAGCGCGGCCCCGTTGAAGCAGCCGCGCGGCCTCGCATGTCGGGTCGCCACTGCACTCATTTCCGCGCTCGCGAGAGCGCGGCCCCGTTGAAGCTACAAAACCAGCACCACTTCCGGCACTCCGGTGGCGCTATTTCCGCGCTCGCGAGAGCGCGGCCCCGTTGAAGCTGGAACGAGTTTTACCTGTCCCGGTGTAGCCCAAAACCATTTCCGCGCTCGCGAGAGCGCGGCCCCGTTGAAGCGTGGCGCTGCGGGACTTGCTGATTAGCATCGAGGAAGATTTCCGCGCTCGCGAGAGCGCGGCCCCGTTGAAGCGCGTAGATCGTCGGGCTTCCGGTGAACCACTCGATTGATTTCCGCGCTCGCGAGAGCGCGGCCCCGTTGAAGCACAGACGTTGCCGCCCCGCCCGCGTCCGAATGGTGGAATTTCCGCGCTCGCGAGAGCGCGGCCCCGTTGAAGCCCTATTGACCTCGCTAACATTACGGGCACGCAAGACATTTCCGCGCTCGCGAGAGCGCGGCCCCGTTGAAGCCTGGCCAGCACAGTCATAAAGTGTAGCGTGCTACAGATTTCCGCGCTCGCGAGAGCGCGGCCCCGTTGAAGCAGCGTGTTGCCTCCGCCGCCCAAACCCTCGACAACTGGATTTCCGCGCTCGCGAGAGCGCGGCCCCGTTGAAGCAGCGCCACCGCCGGCGTCGCCAGGTCGGGCACATAAATTTCCGCGCTCGCGAGAGCGCGGCCCCGTTGAAGCCAGTTCGGCGGCGTGGTGATCGACGGCACGGGCTGGGATTTCCGCGCTCGCGAGAGCGCGGCCCCGTTGAAGCGCGCCGGGCGGGCCGGGAACGCGCACGGCGCTCGTGATTTCCGCGCTCGCGAGAGCGCGGCCCCGTTGAAGCCCGGTGCCGCGAAACGCTGGCGCGCATCGCCAACATATTTCCGCGCTCGCGAGAGCGCGGCCCCGTTGAAGCACCGTCACCACCACGCCAGTGCCCGTGGCCACGAAGTCATTTCCGCGCTCGCGAGAGCGCGGCCCCGTTGAAGCCGGTAATACCCAACGTTGATGCCGTTCAGCGTGACATATTTCCGCGCTCGCGAGAGCGCGGCCCCGTTGAAGCACCAGACGCGCGGGCCGGAAAAGAAAAAGTTATCGATAGATTTCCGCGCTCGCGAGAGCGCGGCCTGGAGTTTGGCTATGGACGGGTCAATTCACGCTGAGAAAAATGGCCGCGCTCAA
>CAYZKY010000007.1:0-79235 GCA_964478815.1 uncultured Verrucomicrobiota bacterium | reverse complement strand
GTCGGCGCCGTCGGCCGCGAGAAGACGTTGGCGCAGATCCAGAGAAGTCGTGGGCCTGGGTCCAGTCTGCCCGAACGCCCCACCAATGGCTACAGTATTTATTGAAACGCTCTAGCGTTGCAATGCGGGTGTTGTGCCCGCCCTGTGCCGGAGTGGTGAAACTACTGGAAGTTTTACTGGAACTTCGAGTGGTTCACCTTCAGAAGCTCTTGATTTGCAATCCTTTCGGATTGGAGGCGAGGGTCGGAATCGGACCAATTTCACCGCAATTACGCACTGAAAATCGCAGTTTTCCTGAGGAAATCAAGATAAATCGCGGTAACGGAGGCTAACGGGCTCTAACTGGTTTGGTGTCCGTTTTGGTGTCCACCACCCGAGCGCCGAAGAAAGGCAGGCAGGCCCCGGGTGGACGCCAAGTATCAAATCCAGATTTTGACCTCTTCGGAATACTCGGTCCGTTTACCTTCGGATTTCAGGGAAAAGTGAACCGACACACGACTGCAAGCGCCGCACAATTTCAACCTTGACGTCATCTCAGGGCCGTTCGCTTCGTGTATTAAATCAACCAGATTCGCATCGGTGTCTGAACCTCGCTGTTTCTGGAGGCGTTCCGGGGTGGTTTAGCGGGCCGGGGCGGGGTCTCCCGCGTGGCGGAAAACCGGGGGTCGCGCGGCGTCTCTTTTCTCACGAAAGCCCCGCCAACAGGCCCGAAATTGCGAAGAATAGGCTTGACTGGCCTGAGGTCCGACACAATTGGCTCAATGTCTATTCTGCATTCTGAAGCCACCGTGACCGATGCCTTTTTCCAACCTTTGGCCGGCCTGGCTGAAGCCGCCGCCCAGACCCGCGAGTGTCCCAAGGTTCCCGATGCCCGCTGGCTGCGGATGGGCGTCGAACGCGTCCTGCGCGCCGACTCCAGCGGGCGGGCCTTCCTCCAGCACCGCCGCGCCCTGGGGCTGGCCGGGGAGCCCGCCCACGCCGCCTACTTCCAGGCCCTGGCCAGCCCGCGCCGCCGGGCCGTGCTGGCCGAGGTGGAAGCGCAGGTGCGGGCCGCCGGAGCCGGACGGGTGGCCGACCGCCTGGCCGATCTGCCCGAGCTGGCGGGCTATCCGTGCTTCGCCCTGGACGGGCACTGGCACCGGGCCGCCACCCACGACGCCCGGCATCAAGGCAAGAAGATGGCCGTCGGCCATTTCTACAGCCTGAACTTGCACACCCACCTCCTGCGCCACCTGGCCACCGGGGAGGGGCTCCACGAGCACGATACCTCCGCGCTGGAGCGGGTCACGCCCCGGGGGCTCAAGCACGAAGCGCCCAAGGGAACGCGCGTCCTGTTGATCGACGACAAGGGCGGCCTCGACCTGCCCTTCTGGGCGCGCGGCCGCCGCGAGACGGGCGTCTATTTCCTGAGCCGGATCAAGGAGAACATGGGCCGCACCGTGCTGGAAAACCGGAAGGTCGATCCCGCGGAGGACCGGAACCACGGGGTGCAGGCCGATCCGCGCGTCGCGCTCAACGGCGGGCACGCATTGCGCCTGGTCACGTACACCGACCCGGCCGGCCAGACCTACCAGTTCCTGACGAACGATTTCCGCCTGCCGCCCGGCCTCCTCGCCGAGCTCTACCGCCGGCGCTGGGAGATTGAGAAGGTCTTCGACGAACTGAAGAGCAAGCTCGGCGGACGCAAGGCCTGGGGCACCACCCCGGAAACCCGCACCACGCAGGCGCTTTGCCTCACCCTGACGCACAACCTCCTCGAGATTGACCACGCCCGGCTCGCCCGCGAACACCGGGTGGCCCCGGCCGCCGAAGACCGCCGCCGCGCCCAGCGGGCGGAACAGCTCCAGACGGCCGCGCAGCAGGCGGGCCGCCCCATTTCGCCCCTGCTCACCGCTGCCCGGCAGGCCACCCAGCACTCCGTCAAGTTCCTCCGCTGGCTTGTCTCCTCCCTCGCCCAAAACCTTGCGGAAACCCTCGCCGTGCCCCGCCTCCAGGCCCTCTACGCTTACTTTTGAAGCCCTTTCCCAGACACCGATGCCAGATTCGAAAGCTTCGAGCCGCCCGCTCTAACGCCTGGTGGGACATTTATTGAGCGAACGCCAAAAACTGACCGGCAGTTTCAATCACGCCCCGCAGCGTGCCCGAGTTTGACATTGATCGGACGCATCCGTAGCCTCTTTCTTGCCCGCAAGTGAATAATGGATGCCGTCGATTCGCGACCATTTAAAATCTTGGTTACACCGGGTGACTGTTGCGCAGTTCTCAACCCAAGGTGCTGAGATTGCTATGTTGAATGCCGCGCGGCTGGCGTTTCAGGACTCCGAGTACGAGCGCAGTTTGAGCCAGGCCCTTCGCGCACACCTCTCCCGAGGCTCTGTTAACAAAGCGTACCTGGTTGCGTATACCCGCTGGCTCGACATGCTTTCCAGAAACGGGGAGGCGATGCCGATCTTGGAGCAGGCGCTTCAGTCGCGGAACGATCCCCAACTTGCAACCCAACTCGCTTGGGCAATCGCCGACGTCGCTCCAATCGCACGCTTTGGCGAGAACGCCAAGTGGATTCGCATGGCCGAAACCGGCGCCACAAGCGCCATTTGCATCGCCGACACCCGAGGATGGATGGCTTTCCGCGTGGGCGATACGGCCACTGCGAAGCGTTACTTAGCCCCCCTTGCTTCGTCGATCGAGAATTTCCCCGACATCGGTTATCATTTGGCTGCTGTGGCGCACGCCTATGGAGAATACGGAGAGGCTGCTCAGTATCTCAAGCGATGCCTTGCGATTGACTGTCCCTTCGGTGGCATTTACGAAGCCAGGCGATTGCAGGCGCGACTCCTGCAAGAAGTGTCCTCCAGTGCGACACAGTCCGAGAGCATGCATGTATCGATCAATACGATTGAGCGCTTCTCCACGAGCCACAGAGGGCTAACGGTCAGCTTAAGCGGCAACGGCGTTATCTCGCTCACTTGGGACCGAATCTGGGAACTCGCAGATGCGACTGACGAACACAAGCAGAAGTGCCACTTGACAGAGGACGGCCTCGGGCTCGTCTGGCCGGATCAGAAGCTCGCGCTCACCAGTCTGCATTTGGAAGAGGCCGCGATGAAAGGTAGCGTGCCGCCTCAATATCGGTCCATGTATGGACGATACCCGCAAACCTGGATCGAGAATGGCGTCAAAGTTCGGCTTCCGAGCGGGCAAATCATGGAGTTTCGTCTGTGAACTCTGAAGCCTACAAGTATGACGTGTTTTTGAGCTATAGCTCTCGCGACGGAGACGAAGTCGAGGAATTAGCCACCAAACTTCGCGCCGACAATTTTGCAGTGTGGCTAGATCGGTGGATCGTGCCGCTTGGCGGCAATATTTACCACAAAGTCGTTGAAGGCGTTCAAACTTCCCGCTTTCTTTTGCAGGTGCTTTCCCCACGCGGCCTGGGATCCGAGTGGGCAGCTGCAGAGCGCGAAATCGTGTTGATCGACGATCCCAGAAATGGAAAAGAGCGATTTATCCCATTGCTCCTGGAGGATGTCGAACTGCCGCCAGACCTTCGGCGCTTTCGATACCTGGACTTCCGACGTTCGCGGGACGTGGCTTACCAGATGCTCCATGAACACTTCGCTGCTGCGAGGAAGGCGACCCGCCAACAGTCTCAAACCGAGCGCAAAACAGCCGCCGTTTTTCGTGGCGGCGCCGCGCCCCTCACGCCTCCACATTTATTCGGCAGAAAAGAGGACTTCGAAACCGTTTGCAAACGCCTTGTTGGTGCGAGTAAAGGGAAGAGTGCGGTAACTGCGATCTATGGATGGCCAGGAGTCGGCAAAACGGCGTTGGCGTCCGGCGTTGCTCATGCCGACCGTGTCCGGAACGCATTTCCAGACGGCGTGCTCTGGGCTACAGTAGGAAGCAATCCCGACTTTGGCGAGATCCTGCGGCTGTGGGCATCTGCGCGCGGCGTAAATGTTGGAAGCGACGCAGCTTCGGTTGACATCCGGCTCCATGAGCACCTGAGCGACAAGCGAGTGCTGGTTGTATTAGATGACGTCTGGCTTGCTGGCACGTCGCGCCTGATGGTTGCAGGGCCATTGGGTGCGACCCTGATTACAACTCGCGCGCCAGCAATCGCACACCTCTTCGTGAGCTCGGACGAAAATCTACTTCGTCTGGGGGTGCTTAAGGCCCCTGACGCCCTGGACTTGCTACGGGACATTGCTCCGGCTGTGGTCAATCATTCGCCGACGCTGAGCAGCGAATTGTGCGCCAAGCTAGAATACCTTCCTTTGGCGGTTAAAGTGGCTGGCCGCCTACTTCGAGTCAGCGCTGAACTCAATACTTCGTTTGGGGTTGAGGAACTTTTTAAGGAACTAGGCGAGAGGCAACGGCTACTCGATGAATCACCGCCTGGAGACGTGCCGCTACCAGGAGGGGAGATTTCGCAAACCGTCGGAGCACTTTTCGTAACCAGCATCCATCACCTCTCCGAGGTGATGAAGAACCGGTTCCTAAAGCTTGCCACGTTGGCCCCCGCACCTGCGATTTTCTCGCAAGACCACGCGTCAGTCGCGATGGTGGTCCGCGGTAGCGATCTGACAAGGACCCTCGGCTCGTTTTACGACGCTGGGTTGATTGAGAGTATCAATGATTCGCGATATTGGATTCATTCAATGCTCGTGGCGACTGCGAGATGGATGCGAGATGAGTGAACACGGAAACATTTTGACAGACTCGGTGAGGGCGACACGTCGCCTTGGACACTACTTTGTTGAGAAGCTTCATTACTGGGAGCTGCAATACCAGAGCCCGGGTAACCAAATCATGGCCCTTAAAGCCTTTGACGAAGAGTGGTCACAACTTGAGCACACTTTCGAGACGCTTGCTCCTTTATTTCATGGCGACACTCAGATTGCGGAAATCTGTGCGCATTTGCCGATTGCAAGCCCGTCAATCTTTGGTCTTCGATTGCCTGGGGAAAAGTGGGCGGAATGGCTCAATGTCGCGGTCTCGGCGACCGAACAGCTTGACGATTGGAATCGCAGCCCGACAAGGCTCCACCACGCACAATTGCAGAGTTGTCTCGGTAACGCCTACATTAGGTGTCGTCGATTCCGAGACGCGGCAGGCTGTTTGAAGCGCGCCGTCCTTGAGGCGCGCGACCTAGGTGACGCCGGGCGAGTGGCTCTCTGGACGGGTAATCTGGCGGTGGCACTTGCTGAAGATCGTCAGCTTGGCGAGGCCTTGCAAATGAGCGAAGCCGTAATTTCAATGATAGGAACCAACGGTGATCAGAGGCTCCTTGGTGACCAATTGCGGCTGAGTGGCACGATACATTTCGACAATCGCAATTTTCGAAAGGCTTTGGAGGTCCTGTTCGAAGCGCTGCGAATCCACTCCATTGGCGGTAACGGGTTTGAAGTCGGGACGGATTTAGGGGAAATCGGGTTGGCATTTGCGGGTATGGGTGACTTTCGACGGGCACGTGAGTATCTAACCGAGGCGCGGGACATAAGCCGCGAAGTTGGGAGCGGGCATTCTGAATCTATTTGGCAAGGACACCTCAATAGAATCCCGTCGAAAACGAAAGAGTGAACTTCAACAGAGGGGAAAGGCTTGACAAACGGCAATCACAATTGAACTGTTGGACAGGGTGCTCGGATGCACCCGCAACGGTCTGGTCGCGGAAGGCGCGGATCCGCTGACGAAAAGCACAGTCAGGGAGTTTTTCTGGAGACAAAACGATTCTGCCGATTCAGAATCGCTGTTTGTCAAACATTGAATCGAAGATTTCTGGTTGAAGGCAAAATCAAAGCAGTTCCGCGAGGAAAATGAGATTTAGCTCTCGATCAGTTACAATCCAGAAACGGTCAGAATTGTAGCTTGCGGCCCGCAAATTGCCTGCCAAAATGCACCTGATTAAGCGAGCGGGTGCCATTTTCTCATGAACACAAGAATCTTGAAGCCTTACCCTGATTACGCCTCGCACATATACGATCTGACCGCGAAATATCTGAGCCGCGACGTCGGAGATTGGTCGTTGTCGGAGGGGACTGTCCGTCGACACGACTATTTTGGCGTAAATGGTGCTGGCGTTTCGGGACGCTATTGTGAAAGTTGGCGATTTCCCGTCGTTGAAGCTCATGGCGACCGGGAGTTGACTCCAGAACAACGACTGGAATGGAACGAGGTCACCTTCATTTATAAATTATCCGAGGCTCTAGCCACTCCGGAAGTTGTTGTAGCCGGATTGCCCAATGCGAGCGTTGTCAATGTTCCGTTGCAACGAGTCGAGGATTCGCTTTATATGGCGAGGACCGTTCTATTGCGCGCGGCGAGGGTTTATCGTTATGCGCTCATCGTGAACGGCAAAGTCCAACCTGACCCGATTAATCCTCAGCGCGAGCGCCTAGCCAACGGCGAAGAAGTTTCCGTCTTTTTCACATTCGGTTGTTTCGAATCAGTGGTTCTGGAGAAATGGGAACTCACCTTGATAAAACGGATTACCAATCACATTCTCCCGTTCAATTCGCGCGAAGCTGAGCTCTTTCAAAATAACCCTGGTGGAGGGCCCCGGAAAACCCTCGACCCGCAATTGCACAAACTTGATCACGCGATCGGAGTCGCCAACTATATCGACAAGATACTTGCTCGAGAGGAACGGCAACATCTGCCTGCCTACAAGTCGTGTCTGTTGCAGATTAATCGCATTCTTCGACAGCGAAATCCTTATCTGGAACCGCGCGATATGCCAGAGTCGATGTATGAAACCCTCTACACAGAAATGTCGAAGGGGCAGGTGCCTGGCTGGAAATCGGATTTATATGCCGATCCCCAATATTTCCTCTTTTTGATGCGGCGGCATGTCTGGACAGGTGCGTTCTGCCATCCGAAATATGGCGGGAATGCCAATTCGGCCGGATGGCATTGGTTGGCGGATCAATTTCCATTTGATTACGCACTGTGCCAGGAACCTCCGTATGGAAGGGATCCGGCTTACCGAGGCTAAGAGCGGAAAGCGATGTATGGAAGAATTTGACGCAGTGATCATCGGCAGCGGAGCGGGCGGTTCGCCCATAGCCTACACCTTGGCACGCGCTGGCAAACGCGTCCTGGTGCTTGAGAAGGGTCCGCGGCTGCGCACGCAAGACGATGTCCACGGAAACCCCTTGAGCGATTTCAAGCGGGACGAACTGTACGGTTTTGGCAGCCAGCGCATCGTCACCGTTCCGAACATGGCGAATACTGGAGCGTCGTTCTATCCGAACCTCGTCGAACCAGATCTCAATGATGAACCGCACTTACACGGGCGGACTGTGGAAGAGAAGCCTGTGGTGACGATTGAAGGTTACACGGGGCAAGTGGTAGGCGGGGGTACGCAATTGTATGGGGCGGTTTCCCTGCGCTTTTCCGAGGAGGATTTTAAGTTAAAGACGTTCAACACTGGGCGCACGTTGAAGGGCGATCCGGGCGGCGACGCGCTAGCGCATGTGCGCGACTGGCCAATCTCCTATGCTGATCTGGAGCGTTATTACCGGAAGGCGGAGGACTTGGTGGGTATTAACGGGAGCCGGGCCGGTCAGCTCAAGAAACTCGCTCCAAATGTTCTCGACCCTTATCAGACTCCACCTCCACCGAATCCAATCAGTCCGATCGCGCAGCGAGGCATGGCGGCCGTGGCCAGAGGTTGGCTCGGTGCAAAAGCCCCTGATCCATATCGCACGCCGCTTGCTGTGATCACCGAGGATCACGCTCCTTCGGGACGAAAGGCCGCCAATCCAAAAACCGGCTACGTCAATCGCTACGGCGATCCGCTCGGGTTGAAATCAAATACTTGGGTCACGCTGTTGCGTCCGACCATGCAAATACATCCGGATAATTTGATCCTCCGCTGCAACTGTGTTGTTACACACTTGGAAGCAGTCGGAAGCCGTTTGGACCGCGTTCATTATCGTGACCCGAGCGGACGCGAACGCGTTGTCAAAGGTAAACTCGTCATCGTGGCCTGCTCGGCCATCGAAAGCGTCCGCCTGCTCTTGCTGTCTGCGGAGCAGGATCCAGTTAACATGGGAGCGCGATTAAAGGTCGATACCGCAAAGGGACTACTTGGACGATTCTTTCTGACGCATTGTTTTGGCGGAGCCGAGATCAAGCTAAAAGCGGGCTTCTATAAACACGACACCCGAGAGTGGAACGAAATACCAGGCCGCCGGTTCGACAAATCTGTGTCGCTGGACAGCGACTTCGCGACAGACTTCGCATCGCACCCAGACTGGATCAAAGACCAAGGCCTCTGGGCAGGGGCAGCCATCTACAATAACACATCCGATCAAGCGCTCCCGATCTCCCTAGCCCGGACGCACGGGAGCGCAGACCTGGACACGCTTTGGGACGGATTCAAAAATGATTCGTCATTGTTCGGAAACAAGCTGCTCGATTGGCTCCGCACGGACTTCGGTACACGTCTCTCGGTCAGTTTTATGGCCAATCAAATTCCGCAATTCGATAATCACATCCGCTTGCATCCGATTCAGGACAAATGGGGCCGGAAAGTGGCGCATATTGTGAAGGACTGGCATCCCCACGACGAATACTTGATGGGCAAAATGGCCGAGCAATGCCGGGACATCCTGGTCGCCGGGACGAGGGAAACGTTTCCGGGCATCAAGGACGATGAGATGACAATTGAATTTGGAAGCGTCTACGGGGTTAAAGTCGCCAACACGGTTCGCATTGCCAATCATATTTTGGGCGGCGCTCGCTTCGGGACCGACCCAGATGACTCTGTCCTCGATCCAGACTGTAGGGCCTGGAATTTCGACAACCTCTACGTGACCGATGGTTCTTTCATGCCAACGAGCGGTGGAGCCAATCCCACCCTAACCATCCAGGCCAACGCCTTTCGCGTTGCCGACATTCTATGCTCGCGCTGCTGAAATCAAAACACCAACAGTATGGATCTTCGCTTTGACGCCATTCAGAACCGGCCGGAAAACGAGATTTTTCACATCGTTTTTTTTCCGGATCGTGTTTATCACGCGCAGTACTTGAACGCCACGCGATCCTCGCGCTACAGCTATTACGTGGGCGAAGTTCGCGCGAAGGTGGATGCCACCGTGCTCAAAGGTGAAGTTCTCTTGGACGAACAAAAGCTGACGAATTTTCTGCGCATCGAATACCGCGCGGGCCGACTCGTCGAGCAAGCCCGCTTAAAGCAACGCGTGCTCGGCAGAGAAGTCATCGCCTGGGTGAAGATTCACGCGGCCGGCCTTCCCAAAGAAGAAGGATCCATCACCCTGACCTACTGCCCGTGGGTTGATGCATATCAATGCGAAATCTGGCAAACCCTTCAGGCGCCCTCGGGGCAGCATCACGACTTCAAGGTTCTTGCCCAAATGGGCAAACGCGGGTCGATCACGAGAGTCGCCAGTTTTTCGAAAGCACTCGAAAATCCGCGCGGAATCGAGTGCGTCGAAATCGCATTCCGCGAAGGTCGTTCGGCGGAGCCATCTGGATATGGCATTTCAGACGAACAAGCGGGGTGGGATAATTTCTACGGACGCAATGTGCAGGAGCCCAATTCGGACATTCCGAACGACCACGCCAAGAATACGGTTAAAGTCGAGAATTACCGGGTGGATTTTCAGCGCGGCTGGTACGTGACGAACGTCGCGAACATCAAACCAGTTCGTTATCGCAATGCGATGATGTTGGAAAATGAACTCGATGAGTTTGCAAAACGATTCTTCGAGGACGATCGCGCAAAGATGGACGCGGTGAACATCACGGACATGCGTTGGGTTTTTCAACAGGAGCTCGGCTCGAACCTTGTCTTTTTTCACGAAGTGACTGTCCCGCCCGGTGGCGTCGAAGGAACTCACCAGCACATTGGCAGCGAGGAACTTTACTATGTCGTCGAAGGCGAAGGCATCGGCTACATGGGTGCCGGGGACGATCCGAAGTTGGCGCAGGATCAACAATTTCCCACTGTCCAAATGCCGATCTTCGGCTTGGATTCGCGACTGATGAAGGAAATTCCAATGAAACCGGGTTCCGTCATTTTCACCAAAAGTGGCGGCATGCACGGCATCCGCAATCCTGGAAACAAACCTCTCAAATTTATAGCTTTTCTTTACCACGCGAGTTGAGCCATGAAATTCCCGACCAAAGACGGTTTTCGCATTGTGCCCGAAGACCAGACGCCGAACTACGATTCGGACAACCCGCTGTTGCGGGTCATTCGCGAGGCCCAACTCCAGGATCTAGCCGCCGAACGCGAGCATTACCTGCACGAAAGCCTTGAACATCTTTTTCCGTTTTACGAATTGACTCTTTATGGACCGGGCCAGGGGCCGCGCGACATCGGCAACCCAGTTCAACAGAATAACAAAGTCGATTTTCAAAAGCAGAACATCGCCGATTTCCGCATGGCCGACTATCATCTGGTTCGGGGATACGCGAGCGCTGGCGAATGGGTCGGGTCCTTCGTGAAGATTTGTTACCGCGGCACTCCCGGCACGCGGTTGGGCCAGGTAAGCGGAGGATCTCCCGGGGCTTTTATTCAGGCATGGGTCAAACTCGGCGCAAACCAGACCAGTTCGTATTTGCGCCTCCCGTTAAACCCTGCTACCGGGTGTTATGAAGTTGAACTCTGGTCATTCAACGGTCCAAATCTCCGCCAACTTTTAGAAGGAAGCAGTCTAGCAGCCTTCGACGCCGGGTTAATCCAACCGCGGCCCGATTTGGTCAAAGGATCCCTTGCCGATTTTGAAGGTCCGGGCGTGGATGCGATGCGGGATCGCCTTAATCGCCAAGGACAAAGCTGGCAGCTTTTGGATTACGCGCCGGACCATTGCATGCACCCGGTGCGCCCGCTCCGGATCGAAATCGCCTTCACCAATGAGGCAGGATCTGCATGGGATTCGAATGGGGGCGCTAACTATCGCGTCGTCTTTGGTATGATGATGCGAGGCTGGAGGAGTTTTCTCAACTGTGGTATCAGCGCCAATCCCCACGGCGGTTTTGGCGTCCTCGAATTTCGAAACCTCTTCTCAAATTACTTTTTTGAACAACGTCGGCGCGAAGTTTTTGGCGCCGACAAACTGCCGGAACTTGGGCGCGACCTGATTCCGGGCAATTACCATGCGCACACTTACGGAACCAATGGCACGATTCCTGCCGAACCAGTAAAAGTTCCTACGCGCGAGACCTTTTTTGCTGTGGACTACATGGACCTGCACATTCTCCAACCGGAATGTTCGATTGGAATTCACCGCCATCGAGACAATCAGGAAGCCTTTCTCATGCTCGAGGGCCATGCGCACATGCTTGTCGGAGATTGGTGCGAATTCCCGGACCGTGATCGTGCTTTTGAAATTCGTCCGATGGGGCCTGGCGATGTTGCGCTTTGCAAGACCGGACAGCTTCACGCCCTCTACAATTCCACCGACGAAACCTGCTCTCTCTTCATGTTTGGCGGTTACGACTAACGAAGTATATCCTTGCCTCCCACGATCATAGCGCGGCCAATGCTCCAATGGGCGCCAAGCATTCGCTGTTGGCTTCAACAGCTTCAGTTGAAGCGACTCTTTCATTGTTTTTCAGAGCCACGCCACCACTGGCTACTGACGATTTCTCCCTTCGTTCTGCTCCTTCCAATGCTTGTGGATGGCGTTGGTGGCTTTGTCGAGCCAAGTAAGGTCGACGGAAAGTTCGAGAACTTCTGCGGTGGCGAAGAACTTGACCCCTGACGGCGGCGGATTGCCGAGCGGTTTGAGGAGTCGGGCATTGATCAGGGTTCGAATGTCATGCACCTGGCAATTGAGTTTCACCGCCGTCTGCTCCACATTGAGCCGTGCTGGTGGCCCTAGAATGGAGAGCAACGCAAGATCCGAGTTGTTCATCGCAGCAATCCCTCTTTCGATGTTGTTGAGTTCGGTACGCAGCATGTTCCATCCAGCCGCTTCAAAGGGCATGTCGCGAGTTTCGAGAGATTTCGGACAAACAATTTTTCACTCGTTTTTCTTGAAGCAATACGGCATCAGAGGAGGAGCTTTTGAGATGCCGATGGTTTCATGGACGCCTTTCCTGAATTGTTGAGCCAATACCAGAATTGCCGCAGTCTGGAGGAAGCAGAACAACTGGCCGAGCAGATCATTGACCGGGTCGGCCCCGAACTGAGCCGTTACATTCGAAGCCGATTTCCCTGGAATTCCGCCAAGAAAGATGCGTGGGAAGATGCCTACCAGGAAACCTTGCTCGGGATTGTCGCAACCTTGCCGAGTTTCGGAAGCACCGACGCGGACACGTTCGTGCAACGGTGCTACGGCCTCGCGCGCCACAAGATTGCCGACCAATTTCGAGGACGAAAAACAACGGTGCGGACCATTGTCGACCCGGAACTGCTACAAGAGGCGCTCGCAGCTTTCATCGACGACAAGAGCCTCTCCCCTACCGACCGAGCCGACCTGGAAGCAGCCATAGCCCTTATCAAAAAGAGCGATCCACCCTGTGTGAACTACCTATGGGATCGGTATGTGGTGGGGCTCTCCTTTGCACTCCTCGGGGAAGAAATCGGAATCACCGAAGCGGCGGCCACCAAACGCGTCCACCGTTGTTTGAAACTCGCGCGGAAACTCATTAAGGAATAAGCTATCCCTGTGCCAGACGACACCGCCAAAGAAGAAGCGAAGCTGGAAAAGCTCGCCCAGGCCGCGCAAGCGGGATGGGCGAAGCGGCATCCGCTCACGGAAAAACACCGCACCCTGGTGCAAGACGCAGTCCGCAAGCAGTGGGATATGTCCCCGGAGAAGCGCCGACAAAAGGCGGAGAAAACGCGCCAGGAAATCGCCCAAGCGCAGCAATCGAAACAGGAGCAAGGGCAGAGTCGAAGCCGTTAGCGATTTTGCTGGAATGTCGAGTCCCTTCCCTTCGAGTTTCTTTCCGCGTGCAGCACTTCCCCGCGTTAAACCTTATGAGCAAGTCCCTGCCGAGCCCAATCGGGTCAAGGTGGAGGCGAAGGGAAGCGGGGGCACGACCTTGAGGCGATTGTGCTCGGCATACAATGGGCCGCTTGGTTTGACGCGCGTCCGATGCCGTTGTGGCAACGATTCTTTGCACAAACCTCCTCACGAAAATTCTCGCGCGGTTTGCATGAAAAAACGGCTCCCGAAGGAGCCGTTTAACTTTGGGGGCTTCGTTGCAAAAACCCCACACCATGCGCTAAAGGCAAAAAAGTCATGATGGTCCGGTGCGTCACTCCCGGACGGTGGAGTGTCACCTGACGGTTCATCCGAAGGCAATCGGAATCTTCACCACCACGGAATTCGGCTCCTGACGCGGACACTTTCACCTGTTTGAATTCGACGGAGGGATTCGCGCGACCTGTCCGGTCGATTCGACTCGGCCCGAAATGGAATCATGCTGGTCAGTGATTATCAGCACTTGCACGAGCGAGAAAGATGTCCATTCGATCTGGGTCTGATTGTTCGAGGTGCAGAAGAGCGACTTGCGCCCTTTCTCATGACAGCTTTATGTGCAGGTGTAAGAGCGAGTGTAAACAATTGATGTCAAGCAGCTTTAGGCGGAGGTTTGCATCGGACCAATTTCACCGCTATTACGGTCCAAAATGGCCCCTTTTCCTGCACAATTCAAGTAAACTTTGCATAACTGCGGTTAACGGAGTCCAACTGGTTTGGTGTCCGTTTTGGTGTCCATGCGGTTCCAGCGCTGACTTCATGGAAGGCCATCCGTTCGGCCCTTGCTTCGAGATCACAGGCATACCACGAAGATCATTGCACTACTGCGTGGGACAGTGGCTCGGGAGGAATTGTTGATAAACGCCACAACAGAGAATCGCACTTTTTCGAAGTAAAGGTGGCAGACACTCCCGGCTCTCCACCTCCCACTGCTGGATTGTTTGGTCTTGGAGTAGGACAAAGCCGACGTTCCGTCCGCAGTGCGGTCACGTCGAAAATCACACCGATCCTGGTGAGACGATGATTCATGAATCGGCGCTGGAGTCCACTCGCCGCGTGGCACACCAAGCGAATAGGCCGCGGTAATTGTCATGGGTGCGGCGTTCGGCCTGGCCGGGCCGCATCGGCAACACCGGCTGGCTGCGATTCAGGGCTTGCACATGGCTTTTTTCGTCGCCGCACGACTCCACGGCGCGGGTTTCCTCCGGCGGGTTCAGATAAAGGCCCGCCAGACCCGCACGATGGCGTTTTGATTGAGGCCGGCCGCTGGCTGCCGCCATGGTGCGGGTGATGACCTCCTCGACCTTGGCATCGGTGATGCTTGCGGGACTGCCTGGAGCGTGGCGCATCCCCCAGTGCGCCCAAGCCCCCGTCTAAAGAGCGCTGCCTCCACTTGCCTAGGATTTGAATCGTTATTCCGCGTCTTGACACCACCGCGGCATTGCTCAATCCCGACGCGCAATCCAGGCTGATGCGAGCCCCCTTCGCGGTGCGTAGATCGGTTTTGAGCCGCCGCGCCAACAGTTCGAGTTTGGCCTGCTGTTGCGCTGCTAACACAAGCGGTTTCGTGAGGCGCCCTGTGCGCACGCTCGAGTGCGACACGGGGTGGACTTTGCACGAATTAATCGCTCACCACACTAGCAGTATCCCAGCGCAAGCATTTGGTAGCGTCGGTTGTTCGACTGGGAAGAACACGATCTCTGCCGAAAGTCTCCACGCGCTTGTGGTTCATGCTTCTGCGAAATAATTCACTTTTCTTGAAAGGTTTGCCCTGGGACGTCCGTATACAAGCGATACACCGACACAGCGTGACTCAACGCTTCGCGGGAAGGTTCGATAGGTCTCGGCCGGGGGGCCGGAACCTTCTGCGGCGGAACGAGCTCTTGAGGGGTAGCTCCGGCCCTGTGGCGTCCGATCCTGACCCTGTCCGGCAGCTGGAGGGCGAACGGTGCGGAATCAGAACACAAAATAACCGAAACTGAGTAAACCCTCATCAGGCTATGAGCGCCAAGAAGCGAGTTTTATTTGCCTCCCCCTGCCAGCCTATCGGCGGATGTTCTCCCAACGTCTATAGCTGGAACAGAACTGGCGGATTGGTGTCTTTGGGAATGACGTTCATCAACCACCCCGGACTCGCTTTCCTCGAAGCAAATGTTCCGGGTGTCGAGACGCTGCCATACCCCACCTGGAGAGACTTTGAAGAAGCATTGCGGGAGCCGGTTGACATCTTGGGCATCTCTTTCTACCTGAACGAAAGCGGGCTGGCAATTCGAATGGCGGAGCTAGCCAGACAAAGGGGAGTGAGAGAAGTTTGGGCGGGGAATTACGGAGGGTATTCGCCTCAGGTCGAACATCATTTCGATCGGATTGTCCGGGGTTGGGGTGAAGCAGAAACCGCCGCGCAGCTTCACACCTCCCCCACGTTCGAGACTGGCATGACGCACCCTCGGATGTATGCGTATTTAGGAGCCAGCGTGACGAGCTGCTTCAGTTTACATGGGTTATTATTCACCTCCCGCGGCTGTCCATGTGCGTGCAATTTCTGCCAGACTCCCGATTTCTACGGAAGGCCTAACACCGTGTCGTTGGAGGCGATCGAAACCGTTCTGGATGCCTACCAGGCCGAAGGGATTGCGAGCGTCAATATCCTCGATGAGAACTTTGGGATCTTTCCCGAGCATTCGCGTCAAGTGATTCGAATGCTTCATCGACGCGGCATGCGCTGGATTCCTCTGTGCCGCGTCGACCTGTTGCTGAAGCATTTCGAGGAATGGCGGGAGCAAGGCTTATACGGCGTTCACATCGGTGTGGAGAGTCTCAATCCAGACTCGCTGCAAGGTGCCAATAAGCGGCTGGACACTGCCAAGACCTTCGAGGTGCTGGAACTCTTGCGGCGTCACAATTTACTGGTTCAAGCGTTTTACATCATCGGCTTCGAAGAGGATACGCCGGACTCTATCCGGCGGGATATTCGGCAGCTGGCAAAACTGGATGTGGATTTGCCCCAGATTCAAGTTTTGACCCCTTATCCGCGCACCTCCCTGCGCACGTTGGTGGAAAAGAAGCATGGAATCGTCGATTCGGACTTGAGCAAGTATAATTCGCGCAACCTGGTGTGGAACCACCCCGCCATCTCCATCGATGAAATGAAGCAGCTCCAGACCTGGGCGAATCAGCAACTTTTTACGCCCAGACGGGCGCTTCGCACGCTCAGGAAAGTATTCGTGTTCGACTGCTCGTCGCGGCTGTCAATGCGGGGGTGGGCGCGAGCGGGAAAGAGCCGAGAGCGGCTTTGCCACCTGCCAGCGATCCAAAGAGGCATCGAAGGATCGAGGCGCTGGCTAAAGCGAGGCTGGGATGCGTATGAAGAGTCCCATGCGATTGCCAGTCCGGCGCAGCGACAGGAGACGCTCCCCCACTCTCTCGCGTCGCGGGAGAACGTGGCCTGACAAATGCGACTTGGTGCTTTGTGAGGCATATCACCACTTTTGGCCACGAGGGCGGTACTGGAGGAGGCCTTTGAGGTTGGGCCAATTCTAACCCATGACCTGGTTTTTCGATTTCTGGCGCGCCGTGAGGTTCCTGAGACTCCTGGTGCCGACAAGCGGCCTAGCGATGCTGAACCACCTGCGCGGAAAGAGCCCTTGGGATGGCCAGGGAACCAGGATTCGCGGCCTCCTCCAGCGGCAGGGGCTAACCTCGATAAAGCTTGGACAGTACTTGGCTCTCCGGCACGACTTGATCCCGAAGGAACTGTGCGAAGAATTGGAGAAGCTTTTCGAGCAGGCGGCTCCCATCGAACCAGCCGCCGTGCGCCGCATCATTGAATCAGAACTGCACGACGCAATCGAATCTCGCTTCCAGTCTTTTGACTTCGAACCCCTTGCCTCCGCTTCCGTTGCCCAGGTTCATACCGCTACCCTGCACTCCGGGGAACGGGTCGCTGTAAAAGTCCAGCGCGAATCCATCCGAGAGATCTTTCAGTCAGACATCAGAATACTAAAGGTGCTGGCCTGGGCGATTGAGGGCCTGGGCTGGGCTGGCACGCTGCCGCTCATGGACGCCGTCTGTGAATTCGAACAATACACCCGGAACGAACTCGACTTTCGGCTGGAAGGCCGGACTGCCGAGCGCATGCGCGAAGAGGCGCGCTCGCATGAGATCATCCCACGGATCTTTTGGGAACTGACAACTTCGAAGGTCTTGACCCTCGAATTCATCGATGGAATGAGCTTTGCGGAATTGCACCGAGCACTTCGAGCGGGCGAGGAGAAACTCATCCAGGAAAAATTTCCTGGGCTGAACCTGGCGACGGCCCTCCATAACCTTACCTTTGCCTCTCTCCACCAGTTATTTGTGACCGGATTCTTCCACGGCGACCCGCATCCCGGAAACATTCTTCTCTGCCAGGACAACCGCGTGGCGTTCATCGATTTCGGGATTTTTGGCGAGCTAACCACGCGCCAGCGCGACCTTCTCAAACGCTATACGTTTTTCCTCGCTCACGGCCATGTCTACCAGAGTTTTCGAGAGATTTCAAAAATCTATGCGCCCACCCAGGCCAGCAGCCCTCATCGCTTCCGCCGGGACGCGGAGCGCGCGCTGGGGAATTGGTACGCGGCGGCACAAAACGAGCGCTCTCCAGGCAGCGAACGCCATCTCGGCCGGGCTTTTGACTCCATGGTGGGCGTCGTCCGGCGCCACCATTATCGAGCCCCGATGGAATACCTCCTTTTTTGGCGGGCCATCATTACGCTGGATGCGCTTGCGCTCCGCGTCTCCCCCGCGTTCGATTTGACGGCTGAAGTCCGAAAGTTCTTCTTGAACCGAATGGACGCCGAGTGCGATTTGGTCGGGAGCACAGCCCGTGCGGCGTTCTCGGCGCTGGCCAACCGAAAGCGCGCGGAGAAAGTCGATACTTCCGCTCGCAATCTCGCGATTCAGCAAGAAGCTACTCCCGTTGCATCCCGTGGTTGGAATCGGGATTTTCGACTTCTCGGCAGCGTGCTGCTCCTTATCCCAGTCGGGATCGTTATCCCAGCGGGCGCTCCAAACTGGGCCGGCTTCCTGATGGCGATCTGGCTTATCGTCCTCTTGGTCCAATTGCTTCCAACGCGGAAGGAGTTTCGATGACCAGGGTTCTGCGCAAAGCCGCAGCGCAGGCTCTCGGCAGTCCGAGCGAGGTTCGAATGCGACTGGAACGCATGGGGCCAATCTTTGTCAAGGTGGGCCAATTCCTGGCGCTTCGCCCCGATGTGCTTCCTCAGGCGTATTGCGACGAACTGATGCGCCTTTTTGATCGAGTGCCAGCTGCACCGTGGCCCGAGATGGAGCGAGTGTTCGTCGAGGAATTCCAACGTCGCCCCGAGGCCGTGTTCGAGACGTTTGCAACAATCCCGGTAGCCTCCGGCTCGCTTGCTCAAACGTATCGAGGCACTCTGCCGGACGGAACGGTAGTTGCAGTCAAGATCCAAAGGCCCGGCCTTGAAGATCGAATTCGAGAGGACCTAAAGAAACTTGCCCGCTGGGGGCAACTCCTCGACCTCGGTGGAAGCGGTTTTCCTTTCTCCCTGCGCGATACATTCGTGGAACTGGAGCGATGGCTTCTTCAGGAGGTCGACTTTCGGAGAGAGCTCGAAAGCATGCGCACGTTGCGCCGCCTTGGCCGCGAAAGTGACTGCGATCAGATTCCAAAAGCGTTTGCCGAGTTTTCCTCCCGCCGGGTCTTGACGTGCGAGTTTCTTGAAGGAATTCCAGTTACGGAACTGCTCGAGCCATTGGGTGCAAACAAGGACGCGCTCGGCTCAATCGATCGACCCCGGTTTGCCCGGCATCTCTTGTCCTCAGTCTTGCGCCAAATCTTCGAGCACCAGTACTTCCACGCCGATCCCCATCCCGGAAACCTGATTGCCCTGCCGGGGGATCGGGTTGGATTCGTCGACTTCGGACTTTGCGATCACTTGGACCCTGAATTTCGCGCTCATCATCTTCGCTATCTAACGGCGCTCTATGAGGGTGGCGACGAGCAGATCGTGCGCGCCTTCGAGGACCTCTTGATGCCCACGGCGGAGACCGATCCAGGGGCCTTTCGGCTCGACTTTTTGCATGAACTGCGCCGCTGGCGTGACAGCCGTGCTGTTGGCAAAGAGGCATCTAGCAGCACTGCCAGCGGGAGCAAACCGGCCATGGCGGAGATTCTAGTGAGGGCGTTCCGCCTGGCCCACCAGCATCGATTCCAGGTCCCGCCGCGCCTTCTCTCCATGTACCGAGCCCTCCTTGCCTCGGTCTCAGTGGCGTATCGGCTTGGCGATACGGAGGAACTAAACCAGATGGCTCGGGCCTACTTCGGGGAGGTGCGGCGGCGGGAGACGAGGAAGGCGGTCACGGTGGATGCAGCCGAACACTGGGGCTTGGCTCTCCTGCAACTTTGCCGACAAGCGCCGGAGGATCTTCTCCGGCTGCTCTCGGAGCTCTCGGACGGCCGCTATCAGTTCCAGGTCGCTTCCTGCGAAAGCCCGCGGGAAGCGCGGCTCCGCAATCGAAGGACGCGCCTTGTCGCCGGAGCCCTCCTAGCGATCAGCGTCGCCGTGCTTTTGACCATCCCCCAGCTGCCCAGAGTTCTTGGAGTAGAACTGCGCAGCCTGCTTTGGACCACCCTTGGGCTCGTCTACTCATGGTGCCTGTGGCAATGGTTGCGTCTGCGATGATTGAAAGCTCCCTGGCGGCGTCATCCAAGATCGGCCAGCACGCTGCTGTCATCGGCGGAAGCATCGCGGGCTTATTGGCAGCGCGCGTTCTGGCCGCGCATTTTCAACACGTCACGGTCCTGGAGGCCAGCCCTGAGGTCTTGGGTCGGGGAGGTCAGCACGAAACGGCACAGTCTGGCCATGTGCATACGCTGCTCACGGGCGGACTCGACATCCTGAAGCGACTGTTTCCGGGATTTGAAGCGAGGCTCGCTTCCGCGGGAGCGATTCCGGTGGATTTCGCGCACGATTTCCAATTCTTCCATTACCGCGTCCGAAAGTTGAGATTTGCGAGCGATATGAACGGGTTTTTGCAAACGCGGTCTCTCTTGCAGTCCTGCCTCTTTGAGGAGCTGCAACAGGTTCGAAACGTGCACTTTCGATTTGCGACGCGGTTGACGGGCATCGCGCCCGGCGAAACCCCTCCGCGAAGCGGCCTGCGGTTGATGACGCAAACCGGCGAAACGATTGTCGCGGAGTTCGTAGTGGACGCCAGCGGACGGCATTCACAGCTCAGCCAGTGGTTGCGCCCGTGGGGTGTTCCGCCGGTCCCCGAGGAGCAAGTCGCGCTGAACGTGGGCTACGCAAGCCGCTTGTACAAACGCCCGGCCAGTGCCAAGGTAGATTGGAAAGCGCTCGTAGTTTTTCCGAAAGCGCCAGAGGAAACTCGCGGTGGTTATGTATTTTCGGTGGAAAGGGATCGCTGGCTGGTCTCCCTGGTCGGATATGTTGGAGATCATCCAAGCCATTCGGAAGACGGTTTTCTGGAATTCGCCCGGAACCTCCCCCGGCCAGATCTATTCGAGGCGATCCAGCACGCCGAGCCGCTCTCGGAGGTGGTTCTCTTTCGATTCCCTCGTCAGCGATGGAGGCATTTCGAGCGAAGCGTCCGATTTCCCGACGGAATTGTTGTCCTGGGTGACGCGGTCTGCTGCCTGGACCCACTCTTCGGCCAAGGCATGGCGCTCTGCGCTCAAGAGGCGTGGTTGCTCCATAAGTGGCTTCAAGCCTTTAACCAGAACAGACCGCCAACTGGTCGGAACTTTCACACCCGACAGGCCCAACTGTTGCGACCGTCCTGGAGGGTGACCTCAAGCGAAGCTTATCGATACAAGGCAATTGAAGGATTCCGTCCCCGTTCGACGACATTTCTGCAATGGTACGCGGACAAGGTATTCAAGTTATCGGCCAGGGATGCAAAGGTTTATACTACCTTTTTGCGCGTCATGCACCAGCGCAAACCGCTTTCGCATTTCTTCCGCCCCTCCATCCTCGGTCGCGTGCTCTTAGAAGCGGCACGGCACAGGAGTCCCTGAGGGGAAATCAGACCATTGCTTGAAGCCAGCGAAGCAAGCACTTCCCAACCCCCGTTGAGATCGCCTCTGAGAATCTTGACGGACTCCGCGTGACGGAGTTTATGCGAGTGAACCGCGACCTGACCTCAGCCGTTGGACGCCTTGGCCTGACCCCGGGAAAGTGGACGTGACATTGCTGGAGTTCTGCTGCGAGAAGAAAGCAGCAGAACCCATGAGAAAAAGTCGATTCAACCAAGAGCAGATCATCGGGCTCCTCCGCGAAGCGGAGGGGACATCGGTCCAGGCGGTCTGCGCCCGGCACAACATCAGCACCGCGACCTCTTACGGCTGGACGGCGAAATTCGGCGGGATGATCGATTGCGCGGACGGAAGATTACAATCACACTGGGAAAAGGAGCACTGGAGAGGGAATTTCCCAACTTCAGCCGTCGCTTGAGAAATCTTACCTCGCCTTGCATCGCATAATCGTGCCACCAATGGGTATCGGTGCGGGTGGGCACCAGACACACGACGAGGGCACCCTGCCGAGCAGCCTCAACCGCCTTCTCCGTCCACCGCCTGAACTCCCGTCCGTAGGGAGGATTCATGAAACGTGAAGGCCTCAGTCCATGCATAGCCCGTCCTCGCCCTTTGTGAAGTAACGCACACACTTGGCATTTTCAGGGGTAGCGCAAGGATCGAGCGTGAAGTGAAATTCATCGTTGAGCAGATCGAAAAACCATTGGGGCGTCGGCCACTCTTCGGAACGAGAGGAGAAGTGGACGGCACAGCGGCTACCGACCGGACTGGAGCTGGCCGCCAGCTTAAGTGGCCACAGCGGATGCGCGACCTTCATTGCCTTTTGAAACGCGCACTCCCCTCTGGCATCGAGCGATTCCTCCCCGCGTTCTGTAGCTTCCAATGCCCGTAAATGGCGCTGGTGGCTTGGGAAAGCCAGATGGGATCGGAAGAAAGTTCGACAATTTCTGCGGTTGCGAAATATTTCACCCCGGACGGCGGCGGAATACCGAGCGGTTTGAGGAGCCTCGCATTAATCAACGTTCGAATGTCATGCACCTGGCAATTGAGCTTCATCGAAGTTTGCTCGACATTCAGCCGTGCCGGTGGCCCCAGAATGGAGAGCAACGCAAGATTCGTGTTGTTCATCGCAGCAATCCCTTTTTCGATTTTGTTGTGTGCTGCACGCGGCCAAACCGCGTGCAGCCGTTCCAACAGGCATGTCGGGAGTTTCAAAGAATTTCGGACAAACAATTTTTTGCTCGTTTTTCGAGAAGCGATCCGGCATCAGAGACGGAGCTTTTGCATTGCCGATAGATGGTTTGGACACGCTTCCCGAATTATTGAGCCGCTACCAGGATTGCCGCAGTCTGGCCGAGGCGGAGCTACTGGTGGAGAAGATCATTGACCTGGTCGGCCCCGAGCTGAGCCGCTACATTCGAAGCCGTTTTCCCTGGAACTCCCCCAAGAACGATGCGTGGGAAGATGCCTACCAGGAAACTTTGGTGGGGATCGTCGAAACTTTGCCGAGTTTCGGAAGCGCCGACGCGGACAGATTCATGCGCTGGTGCTATGGCTTCGCGCGACACAAGATTGCCGACCAATTTCGAGGCAGAAAGACAACCGTGCAAACCCTTGTGGACCCCGAACTGCTGCGGGAGGCCCTTGCGGGTTTCATCGACAACAAAAGCCTTTCCCCCACCGACCGGGCCGACCTGGAAGCGGCGATGGACCTTATCAAAAAGAGCGATCCGCCCTGTGTGAACTATCTGTGGGATCGGTTTGTCGTGGGGCTCTCCTTCGCCCTCCTCGGGGAAGAACTCGGGATCACCGAAGCGGCGGCAACCAAGCGCGTCCAGCGTTGTTTGAAACTCGCGCGGAAGCTCATCAAGGAATAAGCTATGCCTGTGCCGGACGACACTGCCAAAGAAGAAGCGAAGCTGGAAAAGCTCGCCCAGGCTGCGCAAGCGGGTTGGGCCAAGCGTCATCCGCTCACGGAAAAGCACCGCACTTTGGTGCAAGACGCGGTCCGTAAGCAGTGGGATCTGTCTCCGGAAAAACGGCGACAGAAAGCGGAGAAAACGCGCCAGGAGATCGCCCAGGCGCAGCAATCAAAACAGGAGCAGGGGCAAAGCCGAAGCCGTTAGCGATTTTGCTGGAAAGTCGAATCCCCTTCCCTTCGAGTCTCTTTCCGCGTGCAGCACTTCCCCGCGTCAAACCTTAGGAGCAGGCCCCTGCCGGGTCAAATCTGGTCAAGGTGGAGGCGGAGGGAGGCGGGGGCACGACCTTGAGGCGATTTGGCCCGGCCTACAATGGGCCGCTTGGTTTGACGCGCGTGCGATGCCGTAGTGGCAACGATTCTGCGCTAAGCTCTTCACGAACATTCTCGCGCGGTTTGAATGAAAAAAACGGCTCCCGAAGGAGCCGTTAACTCTGGGGGTTTCGTTGCAAAAACCCCACATCATGCGCTAAAGGCAAAAGAGTCATGATGGACGGGAGCGTCACTTCCCGACCGTCCAGTGTTACCTCTCCAATAATCGGAGGTCAATCTGAATTTCCAACCCTAGTGAAATACTATTTCACGGGCGCATGACAGAAAACTTCTGAAATCGCGTCTATGGTTTTTATGCGTGACATAAGGTCTAGCATGCTAGACCTTTGTGCTGTGAATACTTTCAGCGTCGCTCAAAATCTGCTCACCCAAATTGCCGAGATTCAGACCATGGAGCGGAGTCGCGTGAACTTGACCAACCCCTCCACCACGCCCTTCTCGTTGCCTCGGGCCACCCGGCAGAAATGGTGGGCGAAGAGATAGTGGCTCTTGAGTTCAAGGAAGCCCTGCGTCAGACGCCGCTCCCGGCCCAGAACCTGGCTCACCGCCACCTTCGTGTTGTCATAGGTGATGCGCCGGGGAACGCCTCCGAAGAACGCCAACGCCTGCACATGCCCTTCCCAGAACGTCTCCGTGCATTCCCGCTCAAACGCCTGCACAAACACCGCGCCGCTATACGGCAGCGCCATCACGAAGAAGGCCACTGTGCGCAACGCGCCCCCGATCCGGGCCAGCGCCTGGCCAAAATCCACCTGTGCCTCTCCCGGAGGATGGGCCAGCGTCACAACTACTTCCTGGTTCTTCTGGGTGAACGCCCGCACCGCCTCCTTCACCACGGTATATCCACCCGTGAAGCCCTCCTCCCGCAATCGTTCCCAGATCCGCTTGGCCGTGTGCCGTTGCTTGCGCGGCATCGCCTGGTCTTCTTTCAAGATGTGTTCGATCCGGACCAGATAATCCCCAAGCTTCCTTTTCCCCCGGGGCTTCTCCTGCCGGTAGCCTGGCGGGGCGCTGTGCGCCAAAATCTTCCCCAACGTCCGCCAGTGCATCTTCCGCTCCCGCAGGATCTGCGGCCGGCTCACCCCTTCCACCAACACCCGTCTGCGAATCTCACTCCAGTCGTCCATAGCGCGATACATCCTTCACCGTTATTTGAAGGTGCCGCACTTTTCAACCGCCCGACTGCCGCCATTTTCAAACGGCGCTTACAGCTGGACGGCGATGCCGTCCAGGACTTTACGCGCCGCGAGCGCGAGGATCGATTCGACTCCGGCGCGGCTCACTCCGGGAAAGTCATCCAGAAATTCCTCCACCGAATCCCCCGCCTGGAGGTGATCGAACAAGCTTTTGACCGGCACGCGTGTCCCCCGGAAGACCGGGACGCCCCCCAGCCGGGCCGGGTCGCGCTCGATCCAAACGGTGTCCGATGGTTGAGTGTCCATAGTCCCAGCATATCATCTTTTTCGCCCGGCAGGCAACGCCATCCGGGAATGCCTGCCCTACTCGGTCAACGGTGATCGTTCGCCAAGGTAAAATGGAAACGGCGGTCAAAAGGTGTGGCATCTCAAAAGCGCTGGAGCCTGGGTCGTATCACTCAGATGCCTGCTTCGTTTGTCGGCGCTATCTCCGCGTATTGCCCAGTTGTGTTTGCATTGGACAGGCAATTCTTGAAAAAGGCTTTCTAACGGACTTTTGTGAATCGGGACTGCATTACGACTTCTTGGTCAGAAGGTTTTTGATGGTGTCGGCCGTAAAGCCCAGCAGGAAAACGGCAATAATCGCAGCCTCAAAATCAAGCTTTACCACCTGATCCTTGGCTCCCCCGAGCAACCCAATGACTGCGATCAGAATCGCGCTACATAGCAAAATGGCTTCTGCCCAGGTTTTTTCCCGGAACCGTGGTCGTTCGGTGGGGATCACACTCAGGGCTTTTCCGGATACGATCTCTGTTCCATCGGCCTTTTGCAGCCGCTTTCCATCCGCCAAACGAAACCGCGCCGTGACCGCGTAATCCCCGGGCTTGGCAAAATAGTGTGCTACTTCCCATCCACTCTCCTGGAAGCCATCGTCAAAATCCCATTCGACAGCACAGCCCATGGCGGCGGCTGCGGCTTGGAACTCCTTGCTCCAAAATTCCGCGGCAAAGCGCGCGGTCCGATTCTGTCGGATCACCGGGTCGCTGACGATTGTCACCGACCCGCTGGCGATGGCTTCCACCACCTCTTGGCCGTCCGGCGCGCCCCGCGCCTCCAGAAGGAGCCTTCTCGCGTCTCTTAATCCGTCGCACGTTCCTCGCGCGAGCGCATTTTGAATCTGAATGTCTTTCTCGTTGGGCGCTCTATTCTCACGAGCCGCAACGTAGCTTCGCAGGATTTCCAGTCCGTTTGCGGCAAAATATATTTCCCCCAATCGCTCCTTTCGAATTTTCGCGGGGTCGGCGTTCTCAACGGTAAGCTCGTCAAACAAATGTTTGAGCTTGGCGCGAAACGGAACATAACGCTCTTCGTGGCTGCTCCCTCCCGCCAACGGCAGCAAATATTTGATTAATGAGGCCAGTTCGTCAGCGAACGCCTTTTGCTGTTCAGTCCCGGTTTCCACCCACCCGGCAGCCGCATCGATGCTCTTTTTTGCAGCAGCGATTATGTTCTCGGTCAATTGAATGCTTGCCAGCAATTGGGCTGCTTTTGCGAGATGCTCCAAGGCTCTTTCGGTGAATGCGGAGCCAGCTCTGCTGGCCTGTCCAACCATCTGGCTGTGGAGGCCGTCCACAATCAGGAGCAATTCAATGCGTGAAGCATGCAACGGCAGCTGCTTTTGTAATCTCTCTAGATCGTTCACAAAATCGGGACTCCAGGTATATCGAGACCTCAAGTCTGCTTCGATTCGGCTCAATTCGACATCGGCGGCGACGCGTGGCCTCGAGTCAATCTGGCAGCTAAGTCCGCGAACTTTGTCCTTCAACCCATGAAGCTCTTCCTCGATTCTCGATTTTTTGAGTTGATTGGGAACCCAAAGATTTAGCGCCAGCGAAAACATGGCACCCAGCAGTAGCAAGCCCAAGATGGCGAGCGTGGCCAGGCCCCCGAACCGGTACTGCAACCGTGCTGAGAACGGGAAGGTCCGTTCCGGCCAGTTGACCGATGCGACCGTCGAACGCGGACGCAGCTTGAGGACCAGGCTTCCCTCTTTGGTGTCATCTTTGAACGGCCGCACCGGAGAAAACCAATCGTCGGGCACGGCCAGCCGAATTTCGGTCGTCGAATGGGGCGCTACGAATCCATTCGTCCCCTCAATCATCCCGTTTCCAACGCGTAGCGCCCAATCGAACACATAGGTCATCGCATCCTCGTTCGTGAGCGTCAAATAGGCTTGAGTGCCTTGCCCGAAAACAACCTCCCCACCATTCGGTGGGTTCATCGGTTTCAACTTGAACGGAGCGCGATCTCGAAAGGCGGTAATCCGACCTACCCAGTTGGTTCCGTTTAAGATTTGCGCCTCCATTTCTCCAGCTTCCCAAAGATTGGTGGCCTCAACCCTTACGAGTGCTAGCTTGCCCGTGACGGTGAGGGATTCGGACAGTGGCTTGCCTTCCGCCGTCAGCAAACGGATCTGAGTTCCAAGTATTTGGTCGGTTGTCTTGCTCGTGAAGTCGGTGACAGTCAACGCCAGCGGAGCCGGATCGACAGACCCATGTTTTAGCTGTAAATCGAATGTCGCTGATCTCTCTTCTGGGCCAAGGCGTAAGAGGATGGGGCCGTGCACCAAGCTCCATCCAACTCCCAATTCGTTCTCCGCTGCTGACGTTGTGGCATGGGCTAAAATGCAGAACAGGATGGTCGTCGCGAGCAAAAGACCTTTAGACATCATTCTCATTCGAATTTCTCCAGGATGTGGCAAGAGGATGTGGAACTTGGCTCGGCGCTACTTGAACCTCCTCGGAAAGCGGAAAATTCCTTCCCTGTTAAGTGCGTCGGGCAAGAACCTCTGATCGAAGTCTATAGCGGCGGGAGGTTGGGTCAATTCTTAAGTTTCAAAATGACTGCAGCAGGGCGCAGGAAAGATTTCTTCAGGCACCCAGGGAGAGGCAGTCGGTTCCGGCAGCACTGGCGTTGAGGCGTTCTTTCCAGAAGGTCTCCAAGCGGCGGCTGGAATGAATGCAACGAAGGGCCAGGACGCATTCGGCTCCGCGCTGGCGCCAGAACATGCCGGATTGCTTGTAGCGAGCCCCGATGTCCGTCTTGCAACCGGCTTCGACCACCTCTGAACCGATGAACAGGCGCCGCTTGCGGAACGTGCCATACTGCATTCGGCTGACGTTCGCCTCGAAGTAGTGCAGTTCCTCTTTGGCCTCAGCCGCGCAGCTTTTGCCCGGGGATTCTAAGCGGGCCTGGGCCATGAGCTTTTCCACTGCGTTCTTCAGCAGCAGCCTGGCCCATCGGCTGAGGCGCTTTTTGTAGTCGGGATGTTCTTTGCTTCCAAGGAGCGCCACCAGGATTCTTCCGGCATGTTCCAGCGCGTGGTAAAAATCGACGATCTGTAAGGCGGTGGGAAAGCCGCTTCGCCCCATGTTGGCCAGGCCATCGGCTACGTTGTCCTACGCATCGTCGTTGGATGGCAGGCGTCTGGTGATCTCCCGATGCAGAATGGCTTTACGCGTGGCCTCGAAGAGTGGCCCCTTTCTCTTCTGGCCCTCTCGATACCGATGGTGAAGAAAGCCATCGGTGGCAGCCACAGCCTCCCGTTCGAACTCGACTTGCTGTTCCGCGGTGAGCGCTTCCCAAAATGCGTCGATCTTGGCTTGACGGGCCTCGTCCCGCACCGCTTCGGGGTCGATTCGTTCCGCCTCCTTCCGCGGCGTTTCTTTTGACGCGGGCGGTTTCGTCCCATCCACAAAATCCCGGGGCGGCGGAAAATCGCGCCGAATCGCTTCCACGAGAAAGCCCGCCGGGCTTCGGGCTACCCGCGTATCCTTCCGGGTGCTGAGCCAATCGAAGAACCGTAGTTTTCCTTCTATCCGATCCTTCGGGAACTCCCGCACCAAGCCTTCGGCCACTTTAGCCGAAACCCCGCGCGCCGTCAGCGCCGCAAGAAGCCCTTCATCATGGGGCGAGATGCTCGGCTTCTCCCTTCTTCCCGCCCGAGTGAACCGGATGCGCCAAACGCCAGGGCCTTCCTTCCGGAAGCGCTCTGACGAAGCCATCTTCTCGATCACACCATGCTCCTCCAGTTCCGCGATGGCCGGCCCCAGTTTCCGCTTGATCTCACCCGCGTGGTAATTGCGACTTAACCCCAACTTTTCGAACGCAAAGTGGCACAGCTCGAATTCGAGATGGGCCTGGCGGTGAAAGCGCTTGTCCAGAAAGCGAAACATCCGCTTGGCGATGGGCGAGGCGAAACGTTTGTAGAGTTCGAAATCCAATTGCTTGATGTAGCCCGCCTGGAAACTGTCGAACACCACGCCATTCCAGACAAATGACGAGAGGCCAGAGTTTGGGTCGTCCGGCAGCGTTTTCTGCCGGCGGGCGATGCGATCGCGGTCGAAAATGGTGACCTGCTCCAGAATATGGAACGATTCGTCCACCCAGGATTCGTCCTCCTTCGACCACCACGCCTTCTCGTAGTAGAGCGTGACTCCGATCCACCGATTGAGGGATTCCTTCACCCGCTCATAGGATTTGGATTCATCCCGCCAGCCCAATTCCCGAATTAGTTCCCGCCGGGAGAAATGCACCTTGCGTTTGGCGAACCCCCGTTTGGCGGTGAGTTGGACGAGCCCCAGAATCACCTGATCATCGAGCGGGGTCGGGAGTCCATACTCGTCCGAACCGGTGATGGTGAGTTTGCGCTCTACTTTCTGATTCGTGGACTGATCGACAATCGTGTCTCCAAACACCAAGGTTTTCTGCCCACCGGCCACCACATCGGAAACCGACGCCAGCGGGAACTCGGCAAAGTTCATCTCGTCCCGGTAAACGGGGTTTCGCGTGGGAATGGAGGCTTTGACCGGTGCGTCTGATGTGAAAGTCATGGCCTTTTCCTTCTGAAAAAAGAACCGCCACCCGAGGTTGTTCCTTTTATAAATAGTTTAAGATCAAAGTTGCAGGACGAATTCCGGAATGGGTTCGCCGGGTTGCGGCGATTTCCGTGTCTCGAATCCCGGTGGTTCCCCCCGAATCTGTGTCTGAAATCCCAGGGGTTCCGTGTTTCAAATCCCAGTAGTTTGGTGTCCCAAATCCCGCTCCCATTGTGCTCCAAATCCCAGGAGGCCGGAGCCCCACTGATTTTGTGTCTCAAATCCCAGTCCCTGGCCTGGGGAGACGGCGTTAGTTGCCGACTTCGAAACCTCGGCCTCCCCCATTCTGTGTCTGAAATCCCAGTCCCCCCTGCTATCCACACGGACGCAGTGGAAGCGAGGGAAGAATTACATGATGCCATGAGAAGCCCCGAGTGAGTAAAAGCTGCGCTTCGATCCCTGTTCCAGACCGAGCCCGCTTGGTTTAAGTCACTTGTAGCAGGGAACGGGATCGTTTGTCACGCCCCCGAATGGAGCCAGAGGCTCTTTCACGTTCGGGGACGGACCGGTTCTCAAAGAAGCTTGTTTTTCGTGAGCCACTCGCGAATGGCTTCCGTGACCATCTCCTCCTGCGTGAACGGCGCCTCGCGCGCGATGCGGCGTTCGGTCGACGCGCGCAGCAGGGCGATCAGCAAATTTTCCGGCACCCGGAACGAGCGCGATAACGAACGCACGGGCGTTTCTGGTTCGGTGGTCCGTTTCCTGGGCTTTTCCGAAGGCTCTTCCGGCTTGGGTTCCTTCGTTCGTTCATTTTTTGGCGGAACCTCAAGGACGGATGGTGCTGCGACCAACGGCTCCACCGCCTGGGGTGTCGGCCGCCCTTCCCGGATGAGCGCCAACGCTTCCGGCGGCAGTTCAATCGTTCGCAACGCGTCGTTCATCGATCGTCTCATGGGCAAATAGCTCCTTAAACAGGGATTGAATCTCCGCCGCCGCCTCCCCTTCGCGCGGCATTTTCCAGACCACCGTCCCCTGCCCGGCGGCATCGGCGTAGGCTTTGAGCAGTCGGAGGCCGCTTGAAGCTCGGATGTCCAGTGTCCGCGCGGTTTCCAGAAACTCCCGGCTGAGCCGGTGCCCGACTTGCAGCTTGTTGGGGACAAACACGGCTTCGGGCGGCCCCTGCCGGATGGCCTGGGCTTGGCGCAGGACTTTGATGGCATCACTGGCGGCGCGAAGGTCCAAGACGGAGGGACCGCAGGGCAGGAGTGCGTAGTCCGCCACGAAGAGAATGCTCCGGCTGACTTCGGACAATCCCCCCGGCCCGTCGATCACCACATCGTCGACCGTGGCTGCGAGCGCCGGAAGTTGCTCCAGGATGTCATCCGCCGTCTGCAACCGGGCAATAGCGATTCCCGAAGAGGCCTCGCTGAGCCAGCCGGAAGATGACCCTTGGACGTCGGCGTCCACCAGTTGAACGGTGCGCCCCTGTTCCTGGAGCCAAACGGCGAGATGCACCGCGATGGTCGATTTCCCCACGCCTCCCTTCGAGTTTACCACCGCGATCCGCATTGTTTCCCAAGCCTCCAGTATCGGTCATACAAGAATGCCTTAATTCGCGCAAGAGACCTTCATTTCAGGGAATCACCCATGCATGCTCGCTCGAAAGCATGCACGCTTCAATGAGTGCATCTACGCATGTGTCCATGCCCTCGTGCGAGAACCCACACACGAAAGAGCTCACGATAGCATGGATGCAAGAATGCATGCATACATTCTTGCACGCCACTCAAGCGGGTCGTTCCGGCTCGAGTGCAACACTCTCCGACATGGGCGACCCGTTTAAGAGCGTTCCAGGGTCCGCCACGCCGCCAATTTAGCCCGGTGGCTACCCAGGGTGCGGCTATTTCCCAAAACGCAACCGAGGCGAAACTGAGCAATTCTGCAATCTCGCGGAATTTAGGCTCCAAAGCGGCGGAATCGCGGTCCCCGCTCCTCCAAACGGAAGAGTGAACGAAGCAAGCCGGCAACAAACGGCCAGCGCCACGGCGGGAAAGGGGTTCGCCGCCGTCCTCGCCGAGCCTAGCGGATCAGATCGAGTGCGAGCGACGGGCCTTCCGCGAAACTGACCGCCGCGAATTTTTGGTGGCTCCGTTCCATCCGTTGGGCTACCTCTTCGAAAGTGTCACTCACGTACCAGCGCGTGACGCCGCGGGCGCGCGAGGCTTGAACATAAGCCATTTCCCGATCCGTCATCGAGCCGCTGGTCAGGATGTAGGTGCGTTCCACCGTCATGCCCTGGGCCTTGTGTGTCGTGAGGGCGTAACCGAGCCGCACATAGGGATACTCCTGGACGTTGATCGCGATCTCCCGGGCATCGTCCAGTCGAACCGTCACTTGGTCGTGGCTCGCGGCAAGAACCGTTCCCAGGTCACCATTGAAAACACCGAGACTCAGCGAGTTCCTGGTGAAGAGCACCCGGTCGCCGGGGAAAAAAACGTCCGAACCCACTTTGATTCCAAATGTTCCGAGTTGCCCAAGCTCCATCCGCTCCGCTTGCGCCCGGCGGTTCAGTTCGGCGACATCCTGGACCGTGCCGGCCAGCATGACGCTCGACGGAAGGTCGGTGAGCGCTTCCCGTTGCCAATCTGCCAGAAGCCGGTCGGTCGCGGTCACCATGTGCTTCGTTTCGGTGAGGAGCCCGCGGGCCTGATAAGCGAACAACGCGTCTTCGGCTCGGCCGAAGGCGAAATCCTTGACCGCCTGCCTGGCCCACTCCTCCCGCTGGCGTTTGATCTCGGTCAGGCGGGCGGCGTGGCATCGATCCGACAACTCCGCGAAGAGCCCACCCAGCTCGATGGCCTGAAGTTGCCGGGCATCGCCGCAGAGAATCAGCGAAGCGCCCGCTTCCGCACAATGTCCGACGATTTTCGCGAGCTGGCGCGTCCCGATCATGGATGCTTCGTCTAACAACAGCACCGACCGAGCGTTGAGCACGCGGTCGCCCGTCTCGAGTTCCCATAGCAAACGGTGGAGGGTGGTGCTCGCAATGCCGGTCGCGTGCGCGAGGCCTTGGGCGGCTTTGCCGGAAAGTGCTCCACCGTGAACCGAGAGTCCCTGGGCTTCCCAAACTTCCCGAGCGACGGCAAACAGAGTCGATTTGCCGGTGCCGGCCAGTCCTTGGACCACGCTCACTCCTCCTTGTGAGGCGCAAACATGCCACAGAGCCAGTTTCTGTTCCTCGGTGAGGTGCGGGTGGCGAATGAGCGCCTTTGCGACTGGCTCCTCCGGCAACGATTCGCGGCGGACCTGCATCGCCCCCACGGTCGCGAGGATGCGTTTTTCCAGCGCCAGGACTTCTCGCGTGGTGAACTGCGGCTCGCCTCGCCACTCGCTTAATCGGACTAGTTCCGGTGACCGTAAAAGCTCGTCCCGCAGTCGGAGCGCGACAGCGGCACCCAAGGCACGGCCTTGGCCACATTCCGCTACCGCTTGCAGCAGGCTCCTCGCTCCAAAATGACTTTGGGTCGAAGTCACTTGGCCAAGCGCTTCCATTTTCGCGGAGGTTTCTTCCCAGATCAGACTCCGGGCAGGGAAGGGAGCGTGGAGCATCCACGAGAGTTCTTTCTGACTCCAATAATGGTTCTGGCCGATTTGCTGCCATTCGGCGAAGAGCTCCTCGCGAGGCCGTGCCTCCTTGACTTGGCGGGTCGCGAAATTGGCGATCTCGGCTGCCTTGGCTCCGCTCTGGCCGAGCCGAGCCAGTTCGGCTTCAATTTCCGCCCGGCGTTTCGAAAAGAAGGCAATAAGGTCGGGATCGACCCCGAGCAATTCGAAGGCCCGGCCTTCGCGTCGGGCGCGCAGACCCAAGTCCGCTTCCAGGCGCGCGGCCAGCTCGGCACGGAAGAGAGCGCCGGCGGCCATTTGATGCCGGTAAAGTTCGCGCGGTTCCACCGTGCCGGTCGTCCCGTCGGAGCGGACGGCAATATTCAGAAGCACGGTGTGGATATGGAGTTGGGGGTCTTGCGCCCGGCTGGTGGAATGGAGAAAGGCGGCGAGCATAAGCCGCGCGCTCTCTCGAATATATCCATCCACTCCCCGGCGGGTAAACCCACCCACCGCTTCGAGATGGTTCACTCCCACGGCGACCGCTCGGCGGAGGCATTGCTCAATCTGCTCCCGGATGGCGGGAGTCGCCTGGCTCCAGGCCACCGAAACCGACTTGGGAGCCGACCAGGTGAAATCCCATCCAGCCCGCCGTTCCGCATCGACATTGCGCACTAGTTTTTTCGTTCCATCGGGCGAGAGCCCCCGGAGGAGATGGCGAAATGCTTCCTTGTCGACCTGGCCTTCCAAACCCAAAGCAGTAATTCCTTTGCCTAACCAATACCCGGACGGTTCTTGCCCGGATAAGTAGTAATCGTCGGTGGAGGCGAGAGACAGATAGTACTCTCCCTGGCCCGCTTTGATCGGTTTGGAAAGGGTCAGCACTGGAAACCGGACTCCGCCAATACTTGAACGCGGTTTGGCAGGTTCAAATGCGTGGGGTGTGGACCTCCTATAGCAGAGTGGAATTTCGAATTTACCCGATGCGTCTCCGGGAACGGGGCGGCCGGGGAGATCCGATGCCAGGTCATCCCGCCACCGCCATCGGAGTGTCCATCAGGAGATAGTCGTCCTCGGCACTCCATGGCCGCAGGTACTGGTGAGAGACCGGGCGTGGGGATAAGTTTGCGACGTGGCGATCCGGGGATCGCAATTGGCTCCTCAGCCATGCGCCAGGGAGATGCTCTCGATATACTCCCGTCCAGGGGGAGATGACATAGGCGGTGAGGCCCGTCTCGAACGAGGTCAGCGGCAAATCCATGATCTCCGATTCCAGCACCAAGGGCCGGGTGGCGACGCCATGAGAAACCGAAGCCCCTGTTCCCGGCAAGGCATGGAGGATAGAGGGATAGCTCCGGGAATGGCTATGGCGACTCTCCAGGAGGTCGTGAGAACCAATGAGGCGCGACGCCCAAGCGGCGGTGTCCGGGGAGTTTAGCCGCAAAATGACGGTGGTGGCGCATTGTCCGACTAATTCGTTGGCCACCTCTTTGCCGTAGACGGCCTGGAGACCCGCCATATCCTGAAAACCGAGCACGACGGCAGCCCCTTTGCTTCGCCCCTGGGTCAGGAGGCGCGAGAGGTTGTCGAGCTTGCCCGCTTCCCGAACTTCATCGAGAAAAAACCAGGTGCGAGGCGACCGGGCACTCGGTTCAGGCAGTTCTGGCTGGGACAGAACCAGTTCGCCGATGCGGCGGAAGATGAGCCGGTTCATGGCTTCGAGCGCTGCCCGATTCGATTCGTCGTTGCCGAGGACGAGGATGGACTCTTCCCGCAGCCATGCGGCCAAGCTGATCTGCTCACCGGCTCGATCCCAGGCGGCCGCAATAACTTCGAACGGGGCGAGGGCGGTCAGGACGGTCGAGAGGATGTTTTGAAAAGTGCCGGGATGCTCGAAGTATTGGAGTAGAAACCGCGTTTGCTCGGAGCGGTCGAGGAGCGGCCGTAATATGTCCGGGTCCCGCATCATGAGCAGAAGCTGGCGAAAGGTCCAGCGCCCCTTGGCGTGGAGGAGCAGGGCATTGATGGCTCCTGCCATCAAGTGACGTGCCGCATTGGAGAAGAACGGGTTGTTATCGGTTTTGACATCTGGAATGAGGGTCGAAGCCATCTGAAACGCCGACGCGGGCGTCCGAATGTCCGCCGCGAGATTCCAACCGACGGAGCGGGCATCCAGTGGGTTCAAGGTTCGAATGGGCGCACGGAGCCGCAGGCCCGCCAGAAGGGAAAGGAGGTCTTGCTTGGCGTCGTAGATGAGTGCCCGGTGCCCGAACCCCTGTCCAATCGAGGGCAGAACGGATTGCATGAGGAGCCGTTGCAGGATGGTTTTGCCCGAGCCGGTGGCTCCGGCCAACGCGACGTGAGAATAGGCCGCGGAGGAGGGGAGGCGTTGCCGTCCCAACGCGAGACCCGGGTCGGAAACGGCTCGATGGCGTTTCAGAGAATCGGCGACTTCCAGTTCGGACCGCAGAGAACGGCCGCGCCGATGGGTGCTGGCCACGTTCGGTTTCCGCCGACGACGGTAGAAGGTGGCGAGAACCGCTAGTGCTGCCGCCAGAACGAGAAGCCAGATGGAATACGACACGAAATAGCCTTGAGAGAAAATAGTCCGAGTTTCACGTACAAGACCGTAAATCTTCGCGCAAGGGACGATCTTTGGTACAGAGGACACCCTCTCGCCGAAGGTCTGGTCCGCCGGCTTGGTTTGTGGTAGACCGCTGACGGGAGGATTCGATGCGACAAAGTCAGGTCTTTCGACATAGTCAGGAGACAGTCCCAGAGGCTGCCGGGAGTTGCTCACCGTTAACCGAGTCGTCACCTCCCGACCCTGGCGCGCTCTCGCTGCCGGGCCGCTTCGACATGGGACGGGTGATGATCACTCCTGGAGCCCTTGAAGAAATATCCTCCCACGAACTGGCGGCGGCCCTGGCACGGCATCAGGCCGGGGATTGGGGCGATCTGGAACCGCTCGCGCGCTGCGCGAACGAGCATGCGCTGAAGGCCGGATTGCGACTTCTTTCGTCGTACCGCACCGGAAGCGGGAGGCCATTTTGGATTCGGACGGAGGGGGATCGCCGTTCGACCGTCGTGATGCTCCCGGAGGACGATTGACGGCGGACGGTAGGGAGCGCGGAGGATTGGCAAGTGAGGGACAATGGAGCCAGAACGAACGCGCGGCGGGCATGCCCGCTCATCGGACCCCCGCCTTCCAACCAGAGCGGTCAGGAATTTACGCAGTTGGAATTGTTCCTCCCAGAAAAGCCAATCGCCGAATTTGCCTGCTTCGATCTGGCCTGGGTGGACGCTCAGTTTGCCGCCAAGAATCTCCGCTCGTTCCGCTTTACGGACGACACGACCCCGGCGCACCAGGCCTCTTTCTGGGAAAACTGTTGGGAAACGGCCTAAACCATCGCTCGGGTTCTCGGAGCCGAGGATGACGGGTTGGAAGGACAAATGCAGCAGGCCCGGAAAGATCGCGACCGACTGCGGATGCGCGCGCTTCGGCAACGGCGCGAGGAACTCCTTGCGTTGTCCGCGGTGGCCCGCGCTTACGCTGAGGCGCAACTCATGGGAGCGCAAGAAGAACTGGAAGCGCGGCTGGACACGACCGGCCTGACGACGGCGCAAACCAGCCAGTTCTTTGAACTGTTGTGGTCGGCTTACAGCGACCGTTCCGCCATCGAATACACCTGGAACTGGCCGCTCTCGCGAATTGTCGCGCATTGCCGAAGCGAACTGGTTTCGAATGACGGATCCCCCCTTATCGAACGGTAAGAGCCGGCACCATTGAATTGCACGGAACAGAACTTTGACAAATCACCTCGGACAGGTGGCGCTGGAAGATCGGATCACGGTCGATTACCCGCGCTACGGCAAGCAGGACCGACCAGTTGAAGGCAAGAGAGAAAGAGCGACGCCGGTTCATTCCAAGCGAGCGCGATAGAATTGCCTCGGACCCGGCCGAGGCGAAAGCTCCAGGGGCAATCACAGCACTAATTCAGATGGAACGAAGTGCTGAACTACACCATAGTTCCGGCTCGCCCAGAGCATCGTGTCGTGCCGGAGATCGGTGCGAAATCGAGGAGAAGCAGCCAGGGCTGCGCGTGGATCAACAAGTAAAGCGCGGTGACACCACTCGGTGCTCTAGCCGAAGTCCGACAGAGCCGTCATTGGGGCGAACTCTGGCTCCCCACATGATCAAGGGCTTTGTCCAGAGACACCCCAGGTGAGATCATTGATCTTGCCGCCCTATTGTTCTATACCCTGTTAGAGGAGGCAGGCATTCGTGGAGCGGGAACGGACCGAAAGCAATTTGCGGCAAATCACGGTGAATTGGCGTCGCCTGGAAATGGCCATTTGGCGGACTGAGCAAGGGGATATCGACGCCGCTTAATCGGCACAATCTTTCCCCAAAGTGCGAGCTTTCCAACACCAGGGACAGTTCTACGCCAGTTTTGGAGGCCGCACAGGGCATTCGGCCCTGTGTTGTCCACTGATCCCAGCGGTGGCGTACTCGGGTCCGGAACCGGCACGGATCCCGGGGTCGCACTATCGAGAGGGAGAACGGGTGACGCTCGCTGGAAAACCGTATCGCCTCGGACCGCCCGTGGAGTTTATCGGCACGGACCTGACCATCGCGGAATGGCGCTGGCGGCTGAAGGTGATGTACGCGGATGGAGGATTGTTTGCCGCCAATAAGCCGTATGCGCAGATGCTCCAGGAGTTTCAAGCGGGCGGAGCGAGTCCGAATGAGGCTGAGGCCATCGCGCTTGAGTTGCGGGAATCGGATCTTCCCACCACGCAAGAGGAGATGTTCGAGAGTCTGGCGGCGAAACGCAGCGCGCTTCCGTCCCGCGTCCAGCTCGACTTGCTTATCTGAACGGATGGCGAACCGATCACCCCTGCCGTCGAGCTTTCAACCGTGGCGCAAAATGCCCGGGAGAGATTGGCAACATCCAAAATGGAGCCACCTGACCGAGACGGTCCCCTCCAACCATGCACTCCATGTCGAATTCACATGGCAGGGGCTTTGAGAGCGTCCAGACCAGCGAACCGATCAATCCTTTCCCCGTCCGCTGAATTCCGCCAAACGCACTCCGGGAACATCACGAAAATCCTAGGCATTCGCGGTGAGAAAGCCGAAGCCGCGCTGGATGACCTGAGCAGCCAGCCGCAGGTCATGAATGCGAAATTGAGGGCCTGGTTCGATCATATCAGCTGCCATCTGCCGGCAATGCGCACGGAATATCTTACACATGTGAGCCGAGGCCAGAGGCGGGTTTTTTCGCCGCGCTATTCTTTAAGAGGCCGCCATCGCGAATCTGCCGGCGAAGGACAGGGAGACCCCGAAGCCCGGTCCGAATCGAACGTTCGCTCGCGACGGTAGAGTCCTCCTGAGTGGCCAGGGAGCGACCGGAAAGCGACGCGGAGCCTTGCCCGGCACGCAGCTCGACCCTGTTAAGCTCCAAGCGGACAAGAGAGGAGGAAGCCTGGTTCCCATATTCCTACGATCGAAGCGAGCGATATTTCCAAAGGTTGGTGACGGCGACGCCCGCGAGTGCAAAATCCTCCACGTTGCGCGTGGCTACACCCAGACCATGCACCTTTGCTGTCGCGGCAATAAACAGGTCGGGCTGGCTGAAGGTGTGGTTTCGTTTTCGCCCCTTTTCAACCATCCGACGCCACTCCACGATGACCGGCTGGTCGACCTCCAGAATCCGCCCGGAAAACCAGGGGAGAAGGCGCGCCTGCACCCATTGCTCCAGTTCCAGGCGAAAGGCGGGATTGGGCGTTTGCTCAATGCCATACTGGATCTCGCCGAGCGTGACGCGGCTGACGAAAAGCTGATACACAGCCTGATCCTCTGCCCAGGCCGTAACAGCGGCGTGGGACCGGCTCCCTTTCCGCAGCTCGGACAGCACATTGGTGTCGAGCACCCAGCCGCTCATAGTTCAACGTCCCTTACCGGAGCCCGGACCGGTTTGCTCCCGAATTTGAGCCGGGCCAGGGGAGAGTCGGAAAGGAGCTGGTGCAGGCTCGGCTGCTGGCTGGAAGGCAGCAGGGCGGCAAACATCTCGGCATCGACCACCATGACGGCATCGCGCCCATGCACGGTGACCCGCTGCGGGCCGCCCCGGGCGGACTTGACCAGTTCACTGAAGCGCGCCTTGGCCTCCTCCAGCTTCCAGCTGGGGAATCCACCAAGCAGTGGCACTTGTTTCGGTTCATCGGAAACAGGTGTCTTGGACATGAAGCATCCTCATTATCTGACTAGTATGGTCAGATTATCGCACATCAGGCCTGCCTTGGCAAGAGGTCGCCCCGGGAATGGCGCGGTTCGGATCGCGACCGGGAATATTACAGGCCGGCATTCTTGGCGGCGGTCTCGCGGAATAGGCTTCCATCGCGGATATAGAGGCGCAAGACGGCGAGGCTCCGGTGACCGGTCTGGTTCTGGATCGAGCGTTCGCTCGCGCCAGACATGGCGGCTTCCATCCTCCCTTCGGTGCGCATGGCGCGGGAACCGTTTGACGAAGTTAAAGGCGGGCTTCCTTCGGGAGCCGCTCACCGATTTGGTCGAAACCATCGAGCGTCGCTTCCAGGAGTTGCCCTATGCACTCTACGCCCCGGACCGACGGCAAGTCTTCGCTTTGCTGGGAGGGCTAAACCGGATTCGGAAAGCGGCTGGCCTGGAACTCGTTCCCTGCACGGCCCTCCGCTGGCAGAGAAAACCAATGCGAACATTCGCGGGGCACAAAATCGGCCACGGAGAAATCGGAGAGCCTCCCTCACCGAAGATCGGAATCGATTCCCACCCCTCGAGTGTCAGGTCTCGCTGCCGGGCGAGTTGGGCGCATGAGGTGCCAAAAGCAAACGCCGTCCAAGGCGAGTTCACTTCCGGGAAGACAGACGCTTGACGTTCTCCCTCTCGGCGGCCTTCCGAAGCGCTCCGTGGAAGGAGGGGAGCGGCAATCCGCGTCTTTGGGCCAATTCCAGAGAGGACGCGTCATACGCGGTCAACGGATGCTTGCGCGCGAGGAGAGAGCCGTTCGACCCGCTTGCGTCCAGGGAACCATCGTCAATTTCAATCGGCAGCATGGAAAGCAGCAGCAAGTGCCGGGCGGCCGGCGTTTCGGAAATTCTCCCGCGCCGTTCGCCCATGATTAGAACATTGGCCACTTCAAATTTCCACAGTGGCGGCACGACCGCAGGGCGCTCCGCGCTGAGAGATCGTCTCAGTTCAAGAGAATAGGGAGCTGCTTCATCTTGAAAGATCCAGCTCATGGTAAAAGAACAGTCGAGGACGAAAGGACTCACTGGCGTCCCACTGCGACCGGTTCGGCAATGTCGAGGAAAGGCATCCCGGGACGGTTCAAGAAGGTGCTCTGCTGAAGCTGTTCCATCTGCTCGATCGCGCTTTGGATTTCCTGATTGCTCGCCGTTTGGTTGGAAGAAGCCGGGCAATCTCCTGGCCCCCTTGGGTGATGACAAATCCCTCTCCCAAACGCACCCGGTCGAGCAGTTTCGAGAAATGCATGGCGATTTCGGAGGCGGGGATGAACGTGATGCATGATGTGCTCCTTTAGTGAACCCACCGGCATCGTACCACAAAAGGATTCATGGAGACAAATTGGGCCGCGAAACTGGCATATTGTATTGAATTAGAACGGCTGCAAGCCTCCGGCTGCGCGGGTTCCAGTCTTTCCACCGGCGGCGTCAGTTGAGAATCCACTCGATTTCATCCAAAGTGATCTCATCGCTCCGGCGGTCATAAAGCTAGGTGCTTTTCGGCGATTCATGCCCGGCGACGGTTTGGGCTTTCTCGACCGTGCCGCCGTTTAGAAGAAATGGGGTGATGCCTGGAGCGCGGAAGGTGTGATTGCAGGTGTTTCCCGGTAATCCCGCAACATTCGCGCGTCGCTTGATCATGGCGAGAGTCTCGTTTCGGTTAAGCCGCCGTTCCGAGAGGGTGCCAGATTTTCCGGGCGCGGTGCGAAAGAGAGGTGCTTGTTCTCCTGGTGATTCCCATCGGCAGTGAGGGAGGCATCGAGGAAAATTTCCGCGTCGTGATGCGCGGGCACTTCATGAGATTTCCCGCCTTTCTTCTGGAAGCGAAACCAGCCCTACTTCTCCCTTCGCCCATCTCACTATCGTCTCAGGAAAGGTGAAGACGATGGCGAGATGGGCGACGCGATAAGGTTATCAAACGGGGATTGCCGGCAGTGAATGAGGAACGCATGGAAGAAGACTCCGGCAAACCAGCCCCACGAAATGGTTAGGAAGCAGCCAAGGCCAGTTGGCCGGTAACGAATTCGTTATTTCGTTCTGGCAAAACGTACCGTAAAATATCGACCTCATCGCGGATCCCGTTCAGGACACCGCAGGTGTAGCAATTGGGTGAGCGTTCAGCTTTGTTCGACACAACAACGCCTCGCATCCCTCGAAATGTGAGCTTAAGGGCCGGCTCTCGCATCCGGGCCACCATGACCATGAATTCCGTTACGGCCAAGTTGGCCACTACGCCGTTCAAGGATACGACGCTGGGAGATTCGACCTCGGAACCGAGGCCGTAGCCGTGCGCGTTGCGGGCAGCCTGAACCGCTGAGTCCTCCAGGGCCATTTTGGCCTCTTCGGAATCAAGTTCGCCGGCGCAGAACAAGCAAAACTGACCTGGCCGAGCGACCACCACACGCCCGCCAAAATCCAGGGGAGAGTCGGCTTTTGGTGGAATGATTTCGCTGGCGCAGTCGATATACGTGATTTGGTAAGCCGCACACAGCTCAGTCAGAATCAGTCTGGCCCCGTCATTGTCAACGCACCCGAAGATCGTTGAGCATTTCATCAGCTCGATCAGTGCAGCCCGAGTTCTCACGTTCTCCCGGATTGCGATCACATCTGCCGCAGGGTCAACGGCCAGTATGTAGCGCCGGATCAGATCAACCTTGTATGCGCCAATATCGGCCGAGAATCCCAGGACCCAGCGGTTTCGATTTGATTCGGTGAGGGTATCGTGATCAACGACGACCAGCCGGCCGACGCCTAGGTTAACTAGAGATTGGCTGACAAAGCAGCCCAAGCCGCCGCCGCCAACGATTCCAACGCGCTCCGCCGCGAGCCGTTGTTGGCCGAGGTCGCCGAAAGCGGCGATTTGTCTTTTGAAACGTTCACTAGTCATAAGGTTGAAATCTGTTTAGTCGAACTGGTCGAGGCCGGAACCAAGAACCGGTTGGTATTAGCCGGGCCTGTCCTACGACAGCCAAAGCCCCCAGCGGTTCCGCACCGGCGAATTCGCCCTGCCATACCACGCCATCAATGGAGGTCTCTCCAAACACCAGTGCCGCGAACGGGCGGCCCTTTAATTTCCATTTGGTGTATTGTGCAAACTGATTGATGCCGGCCAGGTCGCTTGGAGAAAACCAAACGTCTTCCTGGCTGTGCGGGTGAGAATGGCAATCGATGATCGCCGCATTACGGTCCCGTGCCATTTTCAAGATTTTGGCCCGCTCTTCGTCCGTCATCTCCAAATAAACGTCCATCTGCACGTCCCATCCGCTGGCGGGAACCAGGTAGGAGTCCTCCACATGAAAACGGACGGCCCCGTATTCGGTCTCCGTCGTGGCGAACAGAAAAGCCGCCTGCTCAAGATGACTCTGGAAAAGGTGGCGCTGAACGCGATTCAGGATGCCGGCGGGGATTAAAATCTCATGGCTCATGTCGATTCCTCCCCACGCAAACACAATTGGATTCCGGTTACGAACACCAGCAGGTTGTCTCCGGCCGCAATCTCGGCCGCCACGGTCCACTTGTTAGGGTGCCAAGAGAACCAACCCCAGTTTCCCGGTACCGGCGCTGGTCCACTGCTTGATTGCGGACCAGCGTTGAAGCCTGGCGGCAATGAGCCGTCCGTCAGGCGGAGATCAACATCAGTAAAGAAGTTGTCCGGGCCGGTCTGCGGGTAGCCAACTGGCAACACAAACAGGATAGGACCGCTCGCCTTGTTGAACCGGCCTTTTGGGAAGGGAAACGCCGGAATCCGGACCCACTCGAAGTTTGGCCCGTGTTCGAGCGCGGGAAACCGCCCCCGCAGCAAATCAAGGTCCTCTTTAATGCGTGCTTTCATCCTCGTTTGTATTTCGGAGCCCGCCCGACGCGGCAGCAGGTTGCAAGTTCAATCACTTCGTCCTCGCGAAGGGTGCGTTCATGACCTTCACCGTCTTCCCACACGACGGATTGATCCGCCGGCAGGTGGCCGAGCTGTCGGATCTCGCTCGTGCTGATTTTCGGTTTGGGCCAGGAATAGAGCTTGTCTTCGATGTTCAAGCAGAACTGCTGAACCTTGCGGGTGACGAAAACCGGCCCATCGTTGAAGATGACCGCATCGCCATCAGTGACCTCCAGATCCATCGGGCCTTCAAAGTCACGGAACAGAACCGTTCCATCAGCCAGCCCAAATAGCTCCCGGATTGATCGGCCAGTTTGATCGGGCCTGACGGTGACCTCTGGCCGGTCATTGACGGCCCAGGCCAGTTTTGCCGGAGTATCACATGCACCGTCTTGCCGTTCACACTGAATGGGACGGCTGTAGAAGACATTCCCCAGCCCCAAGTCGATCTCGGTGTGAGGGTCAATAACCACATCCCGAGGTGAGTTATGATCGCGCAACAAGGCGTGATCGCCGGGCACGCCGGCTTGGGTCCTCAACAAGGACGCCGGAACTTTCCGTTGAGGGGCAGGGATTACGGTGTCGTTAACAAGTCCGAACCATTTGGGGTTTGGGCGATTCCGGTTTTCGGTCTCTTTCATATTTTTATTCTCCGTGGCCCGGAACTATTCCGGCCTAATAAGATTACGATATCACGCGCTGCTCACTCCGTCAAGCATCCATCAAGCATATGTATTCGCTTGCGTGTTTTAATGGATTCTGCTTGATTTATGACGCGGGCTGAAGTAGCCTGATCACATGCCCCAAAACAAAAACACCGAAGTGAAACCATCGTCTCTCGGGGAAGGGCTCAAGACGGCCCGGGAGATGCGAAGGCTGTCGCTGCGTGAGGTCGAGGACGTCACGGGTATTTCGAACGCCTATTTGAGCCAGCTTGAAAACGATAAGGTCAAGAAACCATCGCCGCATTTTCTGCATAAGCTCGCCACCATCTACTGTGTCGATTACGAGCTGTTGATGGAGGCCGCTGGATACGTGCAGCGAAAGCTGAAAGATGGGCCGAAAACACTGGCTGGCGCTGCTCTGCGTGGACTTGAATCACTGTCTGCGGAAGAGGAAGAGCAAGTTGCGAAGTATGTGGCGTTTCTTCGATCCCAACGCAAATGATACATGAACTCGGACGCTCCGGAAACTGCTAAAGCGCTAGACACCATCGCCTACAACCTCCTCAAAGGAGCAAAGGCGTTGGGCGTCTTTCCGACTCCTGTGGATCGGATTGTCGCGGAAGCCGAACTGTCCATTGACCGAGGCGTTGATCTCAGCCGAATCGAACCATCATTCCTTGAGCGTTTCGGCAGCGGATTTTCCAGGACGATGAAGAAGTTCCTGGGCATTTGCGATATTCGCCAGAAAGTCATCTATCTTGATCACTCCCAAAAGGAGAGCCGGAATAATTTCATAACTTTGCACGAAACGATCCACGGCGTTTCTCCTTGGCAACGAGATCTCTTGGCGGCAATGGACGATGAGCAGTCGCTTAACCCGGACGTGAAAGAAATTTTCGAACGCGAGGCGAATTATGGGGCGTCATCGCTGCTGTTTCAGCTCCACCACTTCGACGATGAAGCCGCAAAACTGCCATTGACGATAAAATCGCCCCAGGCGTTGGCTCAGAAATTTGGCGGTTCGGCTCATGCCGCGATTCGCCGGTATGTGCAGCGCTCGGCTAAGCGATGCGCTGTACTCGTCCTTCATCCACCCCAGCAAAACGGGCAGTTCGGAGCCCGCTTCCGCAATTATTTCCAGTCGGACAGCTTCACCGCTGAGTTTGGGGATATTTCGTGGCCCGACTTCTGCACCTTGCCACTGCCGTTTGTTTCTGACTTAAAGTTTAACCGCCGGTTCCATGAAAAGGGCAAAATCCTGTTGCTGACAATAGACGGCAGCTTGACCGAGTTTGAGTACCACTTTTTCAACAACACATTTAACGCGTTCGTTTTCATCCTGCCGAAGGGTGAACGCATCCGGTCGCGAGTTCGGATAGTCAGCGCTGAACCAAGCGCAGCATGAACCACGAACCCCCTTCCCCGAAACATTTTGTGCATCATAACGTCCTTTATGCTCCATTAACGGCCGGGCAGGGGACAGGCTCCCCGGATACAAAACCGATCACCGTACATGACAAATGCAGCCGTCAGTGAAAAGAACGGATCGCGCGAAGTCACCTTCGCCGGCCGGCCGTTCCCAGCAGTCATCGCCGACGCCGGCGAAAACGCTGCCAGGCGGTTCGTTGAGTTTTTCACTGCCAATATCCGAAACCGGAACACCCGATCCGCGTACGCGGCCGCTGTCTCCAGGTTTTGCGATTGGTGCGACGAGAAACGGATCTCGCGGCAACAGCTCCAGCCGTTTCTTGTTGCGAGCTACGTCGAGGAGCTCGGTCGTGAGCTCGCCGCGCCGTCTGTGAAGCAACACCTCGCCGCCATTCGGATGCTTTTCCATTGGTTGGTCATCGGCCAAGTCATGCCGATGAACCCGGCCGCTTCTGTCCGAGAGCCGAAGCATGCTTTCGAATAAGGAAAAACGCCGGTGCTGTCCCCCGACGATGCCCGGAAGCTCCTCGATCGTATCGACACCTCAACGGTTGTCGGTCTTCGAGACCGAGCGCTCATCGCCGCTATGGTGTTCAGCTTCGTCCGCGTCTCGACCGTGGTCGGGATGCGCGTCAGCGACTATGACCAAAACAGCAAACGCTGGTGGTTCCGGATGCACGAGAAGGACGGAAAGTTTCACGAAGTGCCCGCGCACCATAACGCAGTGGCGTACGTTGGTGCCTACATTGAGCCCGTCGGCATTGCCGAGGAGAAGAAAGACTCCGCTCTTTCGCTCCGCTATCGGCAAAACTGACACTCTGACTCCCAACGCCATGTCGAGGAACGACGAACTTCGCGCGGTGAAGCGGAGGGCCAAAGAAGCTGGGCTCCCCGAGAATAGGTGCAGTCATACATTCCGGGCGACCAACATCCCGTTCTTAGTTCCGCTTTTCCACATGCCGACCACGTTTTCAGAGCGATTCGGGGGATAGCCAGCGTCCTCGATGCACTCAATCCACTGCGCAATCGAGGCAGCGTATCACACCCAATCGAAACGCTCCTGGAGGAACCAGAGGCGATGCTTGCCATTAACAGCGCCCGAACGATCCTGCATTATTTGGACGCAAAGCTGTCGACCATCCCAACGCTTACGCGGTCCGTGGCGTCCTAGCGGCGCTGTCCAAACGCCGGTGAAGAAACGATGCCATTGTCAGAAGATCGAGGGCGTCTTGCTCCGTCATATTCCAAGAGATTCTTGGGGAATGAGCGGTCGGATTTCGAAACGTCCCGAAAAGTCCCTTGATTAAGTTGAGCAACCCTTTTTGCTCCATCCGTTCGGAATCGGTTCTCAAACTATTGAAAGCGAGAAAGGGCGTTCCTATCTTCCCCAAAGCCAGCACTTCGTCGGCCAATTCTGATCCGTCAGTTCCAAGGCCGGTACGAACTCGCATTTTCTCAGCCAGGCTCTTTGTTGCCTCGAGAACAGCATGAAAATAGTTATCCTGGAGTAATTCTGCTTTGCAGAAGCGAAGCACATCTGCATGAACATTTCGCTTCAGCAGCTCGGCGCGCAGCCGGCCGGCGCGCTCGTCTGCTTGAGCTAATGTGCTGGCGGCTTCACGCCGACGCAGTTGACCATCGATTCCGACTTGCAAGCCGGTAAAAATCAAGACATGGTTCAGCGCGATACGACGTGACTCAAATACGTCATTCTTACCCACGTAACGCACGGGCCTCATGACTTGAAGAATCAGGTTCAACACGTTGTTGGCGCAATTATCGCGCCTTTGTTGTTGGTCCAACGCTGCGAGCAATCGCTTCCACTTTGTTAACTCCGGTGCTGGATCGGGAATGCCCAATTGGGCAAGCACTTGCCCGATTTCAGAGCCTGTAATGCCGTTCGCCGTGTCCGCAACGACCTTGCAGACACTCTCTAACTCCGACGGCGAAAACGATGGGTTGGTGGGCACTGGGGGATTTTCATGGAAAGCGATGCGACGGACAATAACGAATTCGTTGTTTCAAGGAGGGTCTCGAAATCGCGGGTGCGACCGAACGAATCGTGCTCGGAGGCCGACACGGTAAAGACGCTGCGTTTTGAAAAGCGAGACTGACTCGAGTCATGACGACACGCCCGTCCACACTGAACATGACGTTGAGGTGCCGATAAACATGCTCTGGGCGGCAAGCCCCGCTCTCTTTGCCCGAAGGACATGACGAAAGATAGCCGAATTGACCCAATTCGACGAGACCAAGCTAGGCGTTTTGTTACATGCCGTTGAAGCGTTCCCCGACCGCGTGCGGCTTTGCCTATGGGCGGAAGCCACCCGATTGCGGTGTCGGCCTATATCGTGGTAGCCTCGACCGGCAAGGAGAGGCAGGTCCAGGAGGTCGGAAATCAGGCATGGGAAGAAGACCACGGCGCAAATTACCCATTCCGCAGCAGGAAAAAGGACCGGTCCTGCATGCGTCTCTACCGCCAGTACTGGTCCGTCGAATCGAGAGCGTGGCGAAGATATTCGAGGCGGTGCGGCCAGAGCCCTTATCGCATTGGCTTGAGGATTTCCAACGCGACCTGCACCCGGAAAACGAGATCAAGATTTGGGAAAACATGGCCGGAGTTTACCAACTATTCACGGACCAACGAATGTTCAGCCTGCCGGCGTTGCGAGAGATTTTTCAGCTTCTCCTCCTTTGCAGCACCGTTCCGCGCCAAACCATCGAAGCGCAGGCACCGTGCCAGATCTTGACCCGAAACGATCTGGCCAGGCTTTTGGATTTGTACGAACGGGTGGCCGGTCCCTGTGTGAAAGTCTAGCATCGGATGCGACCCGGCCCTGACCAACCGACGGATAGCGGGGCGGTTACGGGCCTGCTCCTGGACGAAAGGGGAAAGAGCTGAGAAAGGCGTGCCCCCAGAAATCGAGCGGAAAAGACTGGCACACGCCCAAGGGGAAAGGCATGGAGATGGGACGACAATCTTGTGGAGCGATCATCGAAAGTTCCTTGCCCTCATTCGAACAGATGGAGTTGTTTTCGGGGAAACCCGGGCCGTCCGAGTCCTCTCGAATCGATCTGGCCTGGGTAATCGCACGGTTCGAGGCGAAGGGCTTAAGCACCTTTCAGTTCAAACCGGAGACAACGCCTCGCGACTTGGCCGCTTTCTGGGAGGCGTGCTGGGTGACAGCGGAGGAAATCGGTCATGAGATCGGCCAAGCACTCCACCGGCTCGATGAGGCCGCAGCAGAAATCAAGCGTTCGCATCGACGCTCGGGTCTGCGCCCACTCCGGGAGCGGCGGGACGAACTAAACGCTTTGCGCGACGCCGCCTGCGCTTACGGCGAAGCGAAGTTGATGGACGCGCAGGAGGAGTTCGAGGCGGGGTTCGACACGGCGGACCTCGGCGTAAGTGAGGTGGGAGGACTCTTCGAACAGCTCTGGGCGGCTTTCAGCGAACGTCCCTTCCTGGAATACACCTGGGAATGGCCGCTCTCCCAAATCATCCAGCACTGCCGGAACAACGCGAAAAGGGAGGTCGATGCCACCCCGTTATAATCAGCCCATTGATGTCGCCGCCCTCTTGTCCTATACCACTTAATGGGAGGCAGGCATTCATGGAGACGGAGCGGGCAGAAAGCAGTTTACGGCAAATCACGGTGAACTGGCGCCGCCTGGCGATGGGCCTGTGGCGGATGGAGCGAGGGGATATCGCCGCCGCGTATTCGGCACAATCGTTCCCGAAAGTCCGAGCCTTCCAGCATCAGGGACAGTTCTACACCAGTTTTGGAGGCCGGGTGGGGCGTTCGGCTCTCTGTCATCCGCTGATCCCGGCCGCAGCCTACGCCGGTCCAGAACCGGCGCGTATCCCGGGACCGCGTCATAGTGAGGGAGAACGAGTGACACTGGCTGGAAAGCCGTATCGCCTCGGATCGGCGGTGGCGTTCGTCGGCACAGATTTGACTGTCGAGGAATGGCGCTGGCACCTGAAGGTTATGTACGCGGACGGGGGATTGTTTGCCTCGAACAAGCCGTATGCCCAAATGCTCCAGGAGTTTCAAGCGGGCGGAACGACTCCGAATGAGGCTGAGGCGATCCGGTTCGAATTGAGCGAAACGGACCTTCCGACTACGCAGCGGGAGATGTTCGAAAGGCTCGCGGCAGAACGTGCCACGCCTCCGCCGAGCGCTCAGCTCGACTTGCCCCTCTGATCAGGGCGGGTAATGGAACACCCGATTCTTGGAAGCACCGCCAAATTCCGCGAGGTTTCCCGACAGCTTTCGGTACTGGAAGGAGGTTCGCGGAAGCTTTTAGCATCGGGTTGACTTGGTTCGCCGGGATTGATGGCGTTGCCCCATCGTCGGCCCAACACTCGTCGCTTCATTTTTGGAAACCGAATCAATCCTTTCGAGGGAGGCTGATTTCCACCAAGCGCAATCCAGGGACGTCGCGAAAGTCTTTGGGATTGGCCGTTAAAAGAGTGTAGTCCCGTTGGATCGCCTGAGCGGCCAGCCATAAATCTTGAGTGCGAAATTGTGGCCCGCGTCCCGTCCGAGTCAATTGGCCCGCGAGACCCCCGAAAACTTCGGCGGTTTCTCCGGTAATGCGCAGGAGGGGCTTGCGCCGCATGCGCCGGAGCATGGCTTCGGCCCGCTGCCGCAACTTGACGTCGGTCATGAGTTCAATGCCGTAGCGCAGTTCAGCGAGATTGATGGGGGAGACATAGACGGGCTCCTGCCGGGTGATCGCATGGATGTCGGCGGCGCTCAGCACACCCCTTTCAATAGCGACCCAGATATTGGTGTCGATCAGATATCCCATGGGTTGCGCAGGTTTGCGAGGGTCCCGCCCTTGGCCCGGCGGGTCTTGGCGAGCGACTCAAGCAACGCGTCGGCCGTGGCGTCGTCCAACTTGCGATACAAATCGCCGAGCACCTGATCCGCTGTTTGACCGGGTGGTTCCGGCACGAGGCGGGCCACCTGGCGGTGATTGCGCACCAGCACAATCTCTTCCTGCTCTCGCTCGATGTCATCAATGACCCGGCGGAAATTGCGCGCGACTTCGGTAACGTTGAGTGTCTTCATGAGTTCATAATATCAGATGCCATCTGATCTGGCAACAGTGCCCCATCGATACGGGGCAACCAAGCTTCATAGGCCCGTCTTTTTCGCGGCGTTGTCCCGGAAAAGGCTTCCGTCTCGGATGTATTTGCGAAGGACGGTAAGGCTCCGGTGGCCCGTCTGGTTTTGAATCGCACGTTCGCTCGCACCCGACATGGCGGCTTGGGTGGCCAGGCCCGCCCGGAGGGAATGACCTGAGAATGAGGCCGGGGCCTTGCCGATGAGTTGGAAGACCCGTTTGACGATAAGGGCTACGGCATGAGCCGAAAGCCGCTTCCCTTCGAGACGCCCATGACGATTGACCTTGCGAAAGAGGGCTTCCCCGGAAATCTGCGAAACCTTCAGCCATTCGAGAACGGCTCGCACAGGGCAGGTGAGGGGATTTTGTCCAAAAGGAACTCCGATTTTGCGTCCCGCACCCGACTGATCGGTTTTGCTGCGAGCGATGTAGACCACCAAGCCTTCTTCCGCTTGTTCCATGCTGCTGACATCGAGGGCGACCAACTCCGAACGGCGCATCGCGCCGGCAAAGCCCAGAAGAATGATGGCGCGGTCGCGAATCCCGGCGAGGCTCTTATCCAAGGCACCGGAAATTGCTTGAAGGTCACGAAGAAGAGCAGGAGATTTTTGGGCCTCGACCGTGCGGTGTTGCCGGAGGATGCCGCGCCAGGTCTGTTTGACCCGCATGTCATCCAGAGGATTCTGGACGCCACGAATCCGATGCACCTTGCCGATGACCGTGAGCCGGCGGCGGATGGTTGACACTTTGTGTCGCCGCGCGCGAGCGGCCAGATAAGCACAAACTGTTTCCGGGCGCGCGGGCAATACCGAAAGCTTTTGCCGTGCGCAGAATGCTTGAAAATCCTTCCAGTCCGTCCGGTAGGCTCTGGCCGTGTTCGGGGGGATAGAAGCTTTCGCCGCGGCCTGGGCTTCGGCGAGAAGGTCGTCCAGGGATGGGGAGGTGTCATCCGAATGAGTTTTCGCGGGATTCTCCCCCATGACCTTTGCCTTAAAAACGAGAACGCCGGTGTTCTCGATGGGGTAAGGCTAGCACGAAAATCCGATGGCCGGAAGAGGTATTAGCTCCCCTATCTTACGATAATCTACCATTATCGTAAGTTTGCATTTGAGGCCGAATCGCGAGGCCGCAGCCCGGTTTGCAATTAGGGCAAAAAGGCCTGTCCTTCAAAGATTCTCTGATCAAGTTGCAATCTTCCGTGGATTTTGCGACAATAGTCAGTATGACTCAGAAAATCGAATCGAATCCGGCCATAATGATGGGTAAGCCTGTGATCGCGGGCACTCGCATTACTGTAGAATCAATTCTCGACCGGCTTGGGGCCGGTGAAACCCTGGACGCAGTGTTGAAGTCACATCCTCGGCTAACGCGAGATGGGATTCTCGCGGCTCTGACATTCGCCGCAGGCGCACTCCGAGCGGACGTGGTTTATCCAATTCCTGTGAAAGCGGCATGAAACTGCTCGCCGACGAAGGAGTTGACGTTCAAATCGTCAACCGTCTTCGCGCGGACGGTCACGAGGTTGTTTACGTTGCGGAGGTCGATCCCGGCATCACCGACGACGAGGTTCTTTTGCGAGCCAATCAGGAGGAAGCTCTCCTGCTCACAACCGACAAAGACTTCGGGGAATTGATTGTTCGACTGCGGCGCATTCACGCAGGTGTCATCCTTATCCGCCTCGAAGGAATAACCGCTTCTCAAAAGGCAGCAGTTGTATCCGAAGCGCTGAGCAGGCATACCGAAGGTCTTTCAAAATCTTTCACGGTCATTTCCCCGGGTTTGCTGCGCATTCGAAGAACGGGCTGAACAGTTTTGCTGGCCCACTCTCTGTCGCCCCCAATAGATCCCCTTTTTGCCGATAGCCCTCCATTATCGTAGGTTTGCATTCAATGATTGTCACTAAAGCCGTTATGTGGAGTTACAGCGGTAGTTAGGTCAGCGGGACCGGTTACTTGCGAACCGTTTGCGATTACGTCCATCTCAATCCGTCGCGCGCCAAGCTGCTGGGCACGGAAGAGCGCCTGCTGAGCTATCCCTGGAGCAGCCTGGTTTGGTATCTTTCCGCGCCGAAGCACCGTCCCGCCTGGATGCGGACGGACCGGCTGCTCGGCGAGCACCGGATTCGGCCAGGCAGCGCCGCCGGCCGCGCTCAATTCGAAGAAAATCTCGAACAACGCCGCCAAGCCGAAGCAGCGGACGATGAGGAATGGAAACCACTGCGGCGCACCGGGCAGCCTCGCTGGCCTGAGCTTCAGCCCGGCGGACTTTGTCCACGCCTCCGTTCCCCTGGGCGACGACATGAAATTTATCGAAGACAATCTCCGCATTGCCGAGATTCTCCTTCACCCCCTTGAGGTAGGCCGGGCTCATGTCGATCGCGGCCTGGGTGACCTGTTTCGAATGCGCATGGGGCGCTTCCATCTCAGCCACAAAGCTTTCCCACGTCTCGGCACCCTTTCCTTCGGTCGCGTCAATCACTTGCTTGTGCCTCAGATCGGCAAACACCGTGAGGTCGTTGTGCCCCTTGCGGATGCTCATTTCATCCGCCCCCACCCAGACGACCTCCCACTCCGACGCGGCGTGCGCCGCCCGCACATGCAAAAAGAGCATCCGCCAGAGGCGCGAGTCTGTTTCCCCCAGGATCTCCCCGGCTTTCTTGACCGGCATCTCGCGCAGGAGCGTCAGGGCAAACGCTTCAAATTCCCGGGGAAGTGTTTGCTTTGGCCCTCCCACGGCGGCTTCACCCGGTACACCTGTTCCCGGCTTTGGGCGGAGCCGTGCGGGTCCACGTAGCGCCCGCGGGGCCGCCGGCAGTGGATCACCGCCTCCTTGTCGAACACATTCAAATGCCGCCACTCCCGTGGCTCGACAGGGTCATAGCAACTGACCTCCCAGCCGCCCCGTCTCGTCTCCGCCTCCCACAAGTGCGGCGTCTCCTCGACGCAGATCACGAAGCGGTTCTCTTTATCCTCGTAGCTCGCGGCGATGACACGCCAGCACTCGTCCAGCCCAAGCAACTGATGAAACGTCTCTATCGGCACCCAGCCAAACTAAAATCCCCATTCCATTTCATTCCACTGAAAACGTCGAAGAACCGAAAGGTTATCCTTTGAAAGGGGGGAGGCTCGACGAAATTGTCTTTACCCCGGCCTTTGACGCGGCCCGCTCCGACGCCGTGTCCTGAGTTGCGAACGGAAGTGATCGACGTTTCGCCAGATCAAGATAAACCGCATCGTAGACCGAAAGCCCGAAATCGAACGCGACGGATGAAATCTCGACGAAAACCCGTCTGTCTGGAATGGCCTCAACGACGGGGTTTAGGAGGCGAAGACGCGAAAGGGCGGCGCGGCGTTCGTTTTCATTAAGTCTTTTTCGTCTCTGCAGGACAAGTAGGGCGTTGGCGATTTCCAAAAACCAAAGGGATGGGACGAGGAAACGCGCTCCTGATTCAATCTCGTCAAGCAGGTGTGTGGAGAGCCCGGTCGCTTGACTCGGATGCACCCAGCCGACAGCAACAGACGCGTCCACCACGAATAGGTCGATCACTTTCGACCTGAAGCAATGGCTTTTCTGACGTCCATTAACGAAGTCCCAGAACCGCCTCCCATGCGCTTTCGAATCGCCGCCTGCAGTTTGCGAAGCCCATTGACAGCTCTCCTCACCGGCTCAGTGGCGGTCGATGCTCGACCAGTCTCTGGCAAAATCGTGCGTTGGTTTAGCTTTGCTGCCATTTTGTCTCCCTTATCAAGGTGCCATTGAGACGAATTGTAGCACATACCGTGCGCTCCTGACAAAGGAGTCCGGATGCCATTCGAGATGAGGGGAACGCGCTGACGGCATCGTTATCCGCAAGGGATTCATCGAGAAGCTTCACGCGGGGAAGCGCTCGCCCTTTCTGAATGAGCCGGATTTTAGCCGTATCACCGACGACGAGTTGCGGCGTCTGATGATTGAGGCTTCGGAGAAGCTGGCGCAAATGTTGAGACTCAAGCAAGACGATCGCCGCCAATGCGAGGCGAAGATTCGCCGCGACGACAAAAAAGTATTGCTTGAATTGCAAACGAAAATGACGCCGGAGGACCGGACCCCAGCTCCAGGACTGACCACTCTGGTTCAATGCCCGACAGAGAGATTTGCTTTAGAACTCCGTTTGAGCGGCAACACATAGGCTTCAGATCACGATGCCGTCCACGCTCAGCGCTTTGTAACGCCCGCTGAATACGTGGCCGAAGAGCTTGTGCCGATGATTGAGCCGAATCGTATAGGCACTGAGGAGCCAGCGCATCCCGTCCACGAGGTTGGCGTTCGGCGTCTCCACCACGAGATGGAAATGATTCGACATGAGGCAATAGGCATGGACCTGAAACCCCGTTTTCTGGCAAGCCTCGGCCAGCGTCTTGAGGAAGTCGTGGCGATCCACATCATCCAGGAAAATGTCCTCGCGGCGATCTCCACGGCTCATCACATGATAGATCGCGCCCGGATATTGGACCCTGATTTTGCGCGGCATCCGGCGAGTGACGCCCGCGGACCCGAAACTGTCCAGCCAATGCTATGGTTTGACCCCTTTATGCCCGAGTTTGTTGTACGCGTAGCGCGATGCATGCATGTAGATGCCTCCGCCGTTGCTTAACAACTCGACTTGCGGCAATCCGCAACTAATTCAGTTTTGTTTCTGAGCCGATCCGTCCAAGCGGTATGACCGTCCGGCACCAGTGCCAAATCGTCAGTTGCGCGATTAAAGTCTTTCAGCCGGATGTAAGCATCTGCACGCAAGAAATGTGCTGGCGCTCGGTAGTAATCATTCTGATGTTGGTCGCAGAGAGCCAACGCGCGTGTGCAATCTGCGACTGCGTCCCGGTAGAGTTGTGCGCGAAACAAGAGACGTGCTCGTTTGTCGAAGAGCGCGGGCTCTGAATCACAAATCGCGATAGCTGCTGACACATCGCGTATGGCGGCTTCGACCCGCCCCGCGGAATCATGCACGTAGGCGCGCTTGGCCAGAGCCTGAACGCAGTTTGGATCGTTCGTCAACAGACCGTCCAACAGAGCCTTCGCAGTGTCGCAGTCACCGTTCCTTACTAGGGAGTCGACGCGCCTAAGAGTGTCTGAGTTATCATTCATCAAGTTTAGGATACGTTATAGATAAATCCTTGGCCGGCGCGGTTTTCGCCACTCTATTTTGTTCCCGCCGCAGGCTTCTGATACCAAGCCGCGAGCACAGTCGTCTCTATTCCTATACCCGCCTGTAGCTGGCCCAGGGTTGATGCTCGACAGCAGCCTGTCGCAATCTTCATATGCTTGCCTCCATTCTTTCTGGCACGGGTCCTCGGTGGGTATGTCCGGATTCGGCTGTGATGGCGGTACCGGCTTTGTTGAACACACCGGCGGTCGTTTTGGTGCTGGGAATGGCTTTGGAGGATTCGGTTGCGGGAACACTGCACTCGGCGGACTCCCGGGTGGGTAGGGCGTGATCGGAGTCGGTGTGACAGGGACGGGACGCGGCATTGGGGGAGCCGGAATTGTTGGAACAGGACGGACTATTGGTTCCAGGATGGGACGCACTATGCCCTCAAGGTACTCGCCATATGAATCGACAAACTCGATTGAATTGTTACCGGCAAACTGGAACAGGTTGGGGCTTCCTTTTTCCCCCAGCGGATCGCGATTTAGCCATCGCTGCAAATTCGGCTCGTAGAACCGATAGCCATAGTAGTAAAGCGGCGTCTTCGCATGCGCCTCCTTGCTGGAGAACCGGTAGAGATTCGCCTCCGCCAGCGGCCCCGAGCGCGTGATCGTGTTGCCATAGGGATCGTACGAATACCTCGCCACCGGAGCCTGCTGCGCATTCGCCAGCATCGTCACGTTCCCGTTTCCGTCCGCGTGGTAATAGGCCACGAGCCCCGACGACCGGTCCGTCCGCGCCAGCAGCCCCCCGATGCCTCCCGCCCCCTGCAGGCTCCCCGCGAGGTCGCGCCCCCGCGTGTAGGTCACGCGCGGCACGTTGCTCCCGTCTCGCTCCTGCAATACCAGCATGCCGTCGCAGACATAGCGCACCTCCTCAGCCAGCGCCCACGCCCCGTTCCAGACGTATTCCTTCCTCACCCGGCGGCGAAGCTGCGCGTCGTAGGTGAACTCGCTCTTCCACTGGTTCGTCACCAGCACCGAGGCGAGCTGGTTCTCGTCGTCGTAGGTGAAGGCGCGGTACCCGTCGCTCGTCAGGTTCCCGTTGCCGTCGTAGGTGAAAGACGCAGGCGCGGCGAAGGTCACCGCCACCGTGTTCGTGCTCTTCCGCCCCAGGCCGTCCTGCCCGATGGCCGTCCACGCGTTGTTCCCATTCGTGATCGTGAAGCCGTCCTTCGCGAAGGTGAAGTCCCCGTAGAGCGTCGCCGAGGAACCATTCACCGTCACGCTCGTGGCGTTGCTGCTCGTCGTGCCGGAAACGGTTAGCTTTCCGGTGCGGATGATGCTCGACAACTGGTTGTCGCTCCCCACGCTAAAAGTCTCCACCAGTTTGTCCGCCGCCGCCAAATTATTCGTGCGGAGCGCCAGGTTGTTCGCCGCGTCGTACCCGTAGCCAAACTGCTCGTGGCCCCGGTTGCTCCCGCCGCTCTCGAATCCCTTCGCTTCCGTAAGCTGGCCCAGATTGTCGTAGGCGTACCGGGTGTAGTTCCCAGGCGTATGCGTCACATTCGTCCGCTGATGCCCGACATTGTAACCGTAGACATGCGAGTTCAGGATCGTGCCGGTGTTCTTTTTCAGATACGTGCCGGTCAACCGCGCGGTGCTGTCGAAGAGATTGGTGATGGCGGACGTATTCGGCAAGGCGAGATTTGTGACCAGCGCACTCGCACCGGAGTAGCCGTAGGTGAAAGTGCCCGAAGGCATTCCGACGGTGGCGAGGCGGCGGCCCGCATCCCAAGAATAGGACTGCGCCCAAGAGGGCGCGCCTGGCTGTTGCAGCGAAAGTGATGTCCGCAACCGGTCCGTGTAGCCCAAAGCCACCGTATCGTTTGTCCACGGCCCGTCCTCGCTGGCGAGCAGGTCCATTGCGGTATACGTATAACGGCTGGTCCCCGCAGCGTCCACCTGATTCGTGAGCCGCCCGAGGGCGTCGTAGCCGAACGAAAGATCCGTGCTGGACGGGTAGTTCACCGCCGTCACGAGTCCAATATCGTTGTACGTGTAGGCCGTGTCTCCCTTCGTCGTGGACCAGCGATTCGTAAGCCAGCCGTTGGCGTTGTAGCTGTAGCGCAGGATTTGTTGCGCGGCGGCGTTGGTTTTGCTCGTCACCTGCCCTTCCGTGTCGTAGCCCCACGCCACCACGTTGTTCAGCCCGTTCGTAAGGGTGCGGAGATCCCCCGACTCGTTGTAACCGAAGCGGGTCACTTCGCTGTTCGCGTTGGTTTCGGCTATTTTCCGGCCGAGCGTGTCGTAGGCAAAGTACAAACTGTTCGCGAGTTGATTGACGTAATTGCTGAGGCCCCGAGCCGAGTAGTAAAACGATTCGACACCGCCGCTATTGGGCTGCCCGCGTGCCATGAGCCGGCCCAGCTTGTCGTATGCGTTCGTCGTGACTACTCCGTTCTGGTCGACCTGGTACACCAGCCGGTCGTTCGCATCGTATTCCATCTTCAAAATCTGACCGGTGCTGTTGCTCACCTGCAACAACAGTCCTTGGTGGCCGTAGACATACGTGTCCGTCCCGGTTCCTCTTTTCACTTCCGTCAGCCGTCCAATCGAATCGTAGACATTCGTCACGGCGGTGCCATCCGGGTAGGTGATTTTAGTGCGAAGGCCGCGGGAGTCGTAGGTGTAGGAGGTTTGCTGCTCCAACCCGGAGAGTCCGAATCCCCGTTTTTCCCACTCCAGCGAACCGCAAGCGCAGTAGGAATTTTCGGTGATAGTGCCGATGGCATTCGTCACGGACGTGACCTGTCCGATGCCATTGTAGTCAGAATAAGACCATTTTTGCAGCCGATCCTTTGACGCAACCAAATTCAATCCATCGTAGACGTTCGTTGTGCCGGTGCCCGCCCCGCCACCATCCGAAGAGTAGGATTGGCCTTTGATCCGCCGCAAGGCATCGTAGTAGTTGGTGATGCGCAGGCCACGCGAGTCGGTGAACACGTAGACCAGGTCGTTGGTGTAATCGAACTTGTTGGTTGCTCCGATTTCCACCAGGCGGGTTTCCGACAAGTACCCGGCATTAGGCCCGCTTGGGTAGAACAGGTTGGTTATGCTCAAGCCTGTCGGGTATGCGATGCCGGTGATCTGATAGCTCCCATTGTAAAAAAAGCGCGTCAACTCGTTCGAATAATTGAAATGGTGGGTTATCTGGCGGGAGCTGTTAAACAAATTGCTCGAAACCGGCACCCCGTATGCATCGATGACCTTGACCAGATTGTGGTTCGCGTAAATGAATTGGTTGGTGCGAAGCACGACCGAGCCGTTGGTCGTCCAGGTCGATACCGTATTCGTGATGCGCCCGAACGTATCGCGCTTGTGAATCTCGTACCACTGCGTTCCGTCCGGCATGACCTGGAGGACCACGCCAGGAAGCTTTTGGCCTCCGATCACGTACGGGGTGAGCGGGTACTTCGTTTCATAATCGTACCAAGTCATTTTACCCAGGGTGGTTCCGTCGGTGCTCGGGGCGCGCTCCATCGAAAGCGTGTCCCCGACCGTGTAGGTTCCATCCGCGGAATTGTGCAACCAATGCTTCATATGCCCGAAGTTGTAGTCGTTGGTGCTGAAGCTTGCGATGTTCGTCGTGGACAAACTCGCGAACTGCCGTGGGCTCCAGTGCCAACTGTTGCGGTTCGCCATATTGTTTGTATCGAAGCTGCCGAACGGATCGATCGACGGGACTTGATTGGTGTCGCTGTAATAGTCCGGCAGGAACGAGGTGCCATAATCACGATAGACAAAGACGTGGTGACCGGAAGTCGGAAGCGTCACATCGATGGATCGATCGACGGCATTGGTCGAAGCGTAATAATTGGTATTGGCGCCCGTGTGGGCAAAGGAAGTCACCCCGTGCGCGGTGGTCAAATTGGTGATCCAGCCATTGGTTCCGTAAAGGAAACTGCTGTTGAGTCCTGCCGTGTCGGCGATGTTGGTCAGGAACCCGCTGGCATTGTAGGTAAACGTCGCAGTGCGGCCGAATGGGTCGGTGATTTGCGAGATTTGATTGGTGAAAGTTGCATCGTAGGTGATGGACGTGTTTTTCCCGTCTATATCCACGACGTTGGTCAGAATGACTGGATCGGCGTTGGAACTGCGCGACCGATACTGAAACCTGGTGGCGTTGCCGTACCGGTCCACCCGGGTCGTCAAATAAGCGGCTTGCTTCGAGCTGTTCTGCGTAACCATGTTCGTGTAGTTGTCGTAGGAACTATCGGCGTAATGGATGACATAGCCCAAGTTCGTTCCCCCCGAAGTCAGGTTTTCCAGCCGCGCGTTCAAGTCGTATTGGATCGTGGAATTGTCGTCGTCCGGGAAGGTCAGGACACCGCCCCCGACATGGGCTTTGAGATCGACGCTGGTTACCTCAATGAACGACATCCATTTCAGGTTCCAGTGTTGCCCGAGGCTGAAGCGCGGAAAAGTGGCCGTCTTTTCCTCTTCCCCGGTCCGCTGCTTGTAGGTCGCTTCGACTTCGACTTGGGGACCGCGGCTCGGCTGGTACCAGAGCGGAATATCCTTTAACCAAAGCGTGATGAAGGGCTCATCCACCCACCATCCGGCCATGCCGCAGTAATCGCAGCCTCCACCGTTGTAGCCGGTTTTTTCCGCGCCGCTGCCCGGCGGATCGTTGATGATGATGTGCTCAGAGCCGTCGTCGCTGCCGCCCGTGCCACTGCCGCCGTTGGTGCTGCCACCCGTACTGCCCCCGGTGCTCCCTCCTGTACTGCCGCCACTACTCCCGCCGCCGCCGCCACCTCGCCGGGGGCAGCAAACGCCCGGGGGAGGGTTGCAGTTATGGTTTTCGCCGTCGGGAATGACATTGGGTCCGCCTTTGCCGGAGATGCGTTGCGCGAGCGTCAGATCGATCCGTTCGAAGCCCGGGCGCAGATCGTTGCTCGGAATCAAATAATAGCCGCTGGCTCCTTCCAGAATGACTGCCTCGGCAAGCACCTGGCGGCTGCCGAAGGTGGGATCGGCCACGAGGTAATTGGTGCCGTTCCGTTCCAGAATCGCGGCGTAGTGGTTTTCCTTCCAGTGGATGACCGACGGCACGGGGATTATTCCCCCGGTCGCACGCACGGCGGCGAGTTCCAGATTCCACTCCCCGCCCTTTTCCAGCAACTCTTTCAGGGTAAAGCCCTCCGGGGAGGACGCGGCGTCGAAGGCGGATCTCGGTTCCCGCCGGCCATTGACCACAAGGCTGAGGTTGTCCAGCGCGAAGGTCCCGCAGCGGAAGCCGATTTCCGGGCGTCGGATCATCATGGTGGTCGCCTCCATCGCCGTCAGATACATCTGCGACAATTCACCGCCGTCCAACTCTCTTCCGCCCGTTTCCGCAAAGAGACCCTTGAGCGTGTCGACCCGGCCCAGGCGCGACAGGAGGCTCATCCAGTGCGCCAAGGCAAAGTCGGCCACCTGCTTGCCCGGTCCCGGCGGTGCGTCGAACGAGAGGTTCCACGCTTCTTCGTAATGCCGCAGCGCCCGGGTGTAGTAACCGAGATCGCGACAGAGCTTGCCTACTTGGGCATGCACCGAGGCGGCGTAGGGTGAACCGGGATTCTTTTCCAGATACGATTCCCAAGCGGCGACCGCTTCGAAGGGAGCAAGCGTGGCTGCCTGACTCAGGACGGCGACGACGGCGTCAGATTCCGCGGAATTCGGCGTGTCGACGCCGACCGGCACCGCCGGGAAGAAAACGACGGGCTGCGCGCCGAGCAGCGTTTCGGCGCTGGTCACTGAATCCACTGCCCCCGCAATGGCGGCACTGCTTTGCGTGGTATGCAGGCCAAGTCCGAGGGCCAGGGCCACAAGAGTTTTCAAGAGCTTCATAGGTCAGGTTTTCCGGCTAAAGGTTGAGAGTTATGGCACGCTGCTGTTGGCCTTCGGTTGCGTAATCAACACGTTCAGCCCGAAATCGTTGGCGTCCTGCCAATTGGTTTCGCCGGTGTCCGCCGTGCCGTTGCCGTTGCGGTCTTCGAGGTAATCCGGCAGGCCGTCGCTGTCCGCGTCCTGCGGCACCAGACTCGGCAACTGTCCGGTATCGACGGCGACGTAGTGCATGCCGATGTCCACGACCGAGCTGGCTTCCTTGGTCTGGTTGGTATGCGTGGTGAAATGGTACAACCCGGCATTGGTGGCGTTGCGGCTGCCCGCGTTGACCAGAGAGTAGAGATTGGTACTGCTTGTGGGGTAGTAGTATGGTCCGAGCGGCCCGGCCACGAAATCGATATTTAGCAAAGTCTTGTTGCTGAGCCCGGTCGTGCTGAGCGCCGCCGTCGAGTACCAGGCGTTGTAATCGTTCGGCACCTTGTTCGCCCCCATGAGCGTCTCTGGGGTCGTGCAGAGCACGAAGAGATTGTCGTAGACCGACCAGGTACTGCTCGTGTCGGCATAAGTGAACCGGTTGCGCCCCTGTCGGAAGAGATTGTTCCAGAGGGACAGGGAGACGTTGTAGACATTCGTCCCGCTGTACTGCGTGTTCTCCATGAGCACCCGCTCCAGAAGCGAGTTGGTCAGGTGCAACGCCGAGGAGGCATTCGTGAGGAGCGTGTAATTGGCCAGGTATGCATTCCGAAGGACAGAATGGGCGAAGGTTACGCTCCGCTTGCCCCCGCTCCCCTGAACGGCTCGGTAGTCCTCGTCCGCACCCAGCACGGCCACCTCCGTAAATCTGGCGTTCACTTCGCTCGCGTTGGTGAAGGACGCGGACAGATTGTTGAAGAGCGCCAGATAAGTGTTGGTGGGCGTCAAAGTCGTGGGCTGTTCCTGCACCGTGACCAGCGTCACGATTCGATTGAGATTGGCCGGAGTGCCTTCCGACACCACCTTGGCCCCGTCGTCGAGGAAGGTAGCGTCCGCCCCGAACACACCCACCGCGACCCCGTTGGTCAAGAGCACCGTGACGCTGTTGGAGATGGTGAGCCCGCCCCAGAGATAATCGAGCGGGTAGTAATGGTAGCCCAGGTCCGGCGTGTCCGTGTCCCGCTGCACCGTCGGGGCGAGGGTCGTATCGGCGGCAAAATTGGAGGTCAGAGGCGTGGGGGCGTAGGTCGTCGTCAACGGCAGGATGGAGAGCATACGCGAGGAGAGGCCCGACGTTCCCACATCCCGGTAGGCGCTCCCGGCCGCCAGGTAGTGCGCCCCATTGGTCACGCTCAGGTAGAGGCCCGGGTCGTTGGTAAAGACATAGGTGTTGTTCGTGGAGAGCCCGGCGGAGGAGCTGGCGGCGATGATCGTCGCGAGAGAGTTGGTCAGATCTGTGGTGCAACTCGAGGAACTCGCGGTCAAGTGATGAATCTTGTTCGCGTCGTGAATCGTGACATGCTCCCCGTCGGCATTCTTGCTGACGCTTGAACCCTCGAAGAGGAAGGCATAGGTCACCTCCCGGATGAGCGCATTGCGCACGGTCACATCTGCACGGGCGAGGTCGATGCCGTTCTGGCAGTCCTGAATCTGCGCGTTCCAAATCTCGCTTGTCCCCGTGCGCCGGGCGATGTGAACGCCGCTCACGCCGTAGCTGCTCCGGAAGTCGTGGAGCTGGATCGCGGCGGTGTTGGTCGAGCTGTGAGCGAAGGCCAGGTTGTACAAGGCGTACGTGCCGCTCGGGCTGCCGGAACTGCCCGGGATGGGCTCCCCGACCGAGTTATCATCCTTGGCGGTGAAGACCGCCGGACAATATGGCACGGTGTTGCACTCGAAGGTGTCCCAGATGGTAATCCCAACCGTAGCCGCCGGTTGGTTGGTAAACTTTACGACGCAGCCCGCCTCCAGAATCGTGTTCCCGGCCAGGTTAACCGCGCTGGAGACGTAGTAGGTCGTATCCCCCTTGAGCGTCATGTTGGTCGTCACCGAAAGCAGGTCGTAATCGATGACATAGGCGGAGCCAGGGCGGGCTGAACCGCGAGCGACGCTGGCGAAAGTCTTCGGTCTTGTCTCCGTCCGCGTCGCCGTGGCCAGGGAAACTGGCCGGCTGCGCCGCCCTTGGCGTGCGCTCGCGAAGGCCCGGTCCAGCCGGTCGCGCGGAACGAGACGCGCCTCGGCCCGGGGCGGCAGAGCCTCCAATTGCATTTCGGCTTCGGCAAACGGGATGCTCTCGATGAGAAAATCCAAACCGTCGATCCGCACCCACTCCTTAGCGACTGAAAGAGTGTCAGAAACGTTCGCCGCCTCATTGCCGAACGCGAAGGCTTTGCCGAGCGCCATGCGCATCGAGCCAAAATCGATGAGTTGATCCGAATCGTTCCGCCCGTCGAGCCGTTCGAGCGGACTGCCCTCGACTCGGGGCTGGGGATTGACCAGCACTTGATGCCAGACTTCCAGCCGGACCTTGTCGGGGTCCAGGCCGTGCGCGAGCACGGCTGGGCGGTCGATGGCCTCGCGCAGGAGGACGTCGCTCGCAAACCCATCCAGACGGGAGGTCACGCGGATATCGGCTTCGTAGCCGCTAAACGCCGAGGGATAAATGACCGTGTGATCGTCGGCGAGAATGCCGATGCTTTCCCGCACCTCGCCCAGAAAGATGCTCCGTCCGTTGTCGGGATCGGTGAGCGCAATCCCCACCGTTTGCAGCAGGAGCCGCTGGCCATCCGGCAGCGTGACATCGACCACGCCGTCGATATCGTCGGCGTTGGCTCGGACTCGCAGGCCATACTGCGCCCCGCGCACCACGGCCTGACCCGCTTCCAGGCCGAAGGCCGCCGAAGCGGGCACGAACGCTCCAGTGGAAGCATCCCAACGATTCAATCCCGTGGCGAGTTCGGTAAACGCATGCGTGAGGACGACCGGCTGGCCTGCTCCATCCACCCCGGGCGAGGTAAACTCCCAGCGGGACTCGTGCCAGTCCCGCTCCACGAGGTTGAGCGGCGCGGCGATTTCGTCTGCCGACTCTGCCGCAAACGGGATGAATCCGGCCAGGGAGAGGCTCAGGGCGATGAGGAAGCTTCGTTTCATAGGATGCACAGCGACGAGGTTCATTAAGGGGGGCAACACGGTTGCTGGACTGGTCGTTGTCATAAATCGCACTACCCTCCTATCTTGGTAATTTCGACCATAGAGGAGTGTTGTTTTTCCGATACCCCGTACTTGTACGCCTGAGAGAAGTACGGGATTGACAAACGGACTTTCATCCAGCGACCGCGCCGAAACCCAGCAAAGACGGCCTTAAACGAACGGGCTGGCTAAACTCTGCTCCCCATTACCCGTACAAGTACGGGGGTATAAACCACCGGAAGTCTCGCGTTTGAAGCTCGTGCGAATCGATCAGAGAAGGTGTGTTTAGGGAACCAGAACGCCGCCGAGGCCGCCACTCAAGGATCGACCCAGCCATTGCGGATGCAGAATTTGACCAGTTCGGCCACAGAATGAACATGGAGCAGCCCGCACACGTCGCTGCGGTACTCTTCAGCGGTGCGGGTGCTGATGCCCAACTGGCCAGCGATTTGTTTGGTGGATAATCCGTTCGCGATGGCGAGCAGCGTTTCGAATCTGCGCCCGGAGAGCCCAAACCGCTCGGGAGGCACGGGCCGGACATGCCGCTCCCTTCCGGCGGGACCGGGCCAGACCGAGCGGCCGTCTTGGACAAGGAGGATGCTCCGTTCGAAATCGGTCAAGCTGGCTCGCTTCGAGACAAAGCCGCTGACCCCTAACGCTTTTCCCAAAGTGAAGAGATCCTCATCGGCATAGTGGGACATCCAGATGACTTTGGGGGCTGGGGACTGTTCCAAGACCCATCGAGCCAAGTCCACCCCGCTCCGGCCCGGCAGCACGACATCGAGGAGTGCCACGTCGGCCCGAGCCTGCCGAAGAGACATTTGGGCATCCTCCGCCGAGCGGGCGCATCCGACTACTTTCGTCTGGCCAGATTGGGCGAAGGCGACGCTCAGCGCCTCGACCAAGAGAGTATGGTCATCGACCAGAAACACTCGAGGAGGAACTCGCGGATGGCCTTTCATGACACCCCCGTCGCGGCGAAACGTCTTCTAAACAGGCTTCATGCGGGTGGATCAGGCTTTCGGGCGAGAGCTTCAACGCTACTGCTTGTTCAGCAGGGCGATGGCAAAGAAGCTATGCAAGGCGTCCGCCATTTGCCAACTCCCCGAGGGACTCGGATGTAGCGGGTCGGTCTGGACCGGCCTTGGGGCGGAATTCCGGGAACTCCAAGGTTTCTCCTCCCAGGGAAAGCCACTATCTGGGTCGACCGAAAGATGCATGGGCACCAGCCAAATTTTGCTTCGATTGGCGAAGCGATCCAGAATGGCGGCGCATAAATAGTCCCGGTTGCGTTTGTACCGCCAGCGGCTGATGCCGCTGCCTTTCATGGAACCGAATGCGTCCTGCTCAAGGGCGGGCGGAATAGGCGGCGACAGCGCGATCAATCGAAACTTGGTTACGATACCTTCCAAATTGTCCAAGGCCGCTTCCGTCGCCTCGATCATCTCCTCGTCCCCGAGGGATCGAATCATATCGTTGATGCCGAGGTGAACGAAGGCGATAACATCCTGGTAAAGAAGGAAACCGAAATCCCCAGTGGTGCGGTTCGGCACGGCTTCGTGATGGAACGTCTGGAGGGTTCCGGTCGAATCCGCCCGCGTGGTCGACTTGGAGCCTCTCGTTTCCGGCCCGCCGAGGCGTTTTAACTCGGCCAGCACCGACCCTTCGGCCAGGGTGCTGTCTCCGAGCACATGCACGCGGCGCCCAGCCGGCACATGGCTGTTGCCGATCTGCACCTTGGCCGTGGCGGTCGCCAGAAGTTCCGTCCCGCAATAGGCGGAAAACACCACCGTGACCCGGTTGGTGGTCGCCGGCACAAGTTGCCATCGGTCGTTGAACTGCCGGCCCGCTCCACTATCCACCTCGAAGCGAAACGGGCCAGGGTGATCGCCCGGAGCGAAAGCGGCGTCGAAATAAACATTGAGTTCGCGCCCCACCTGCCCGTAGAGCCATACGGGAACGAGCCAGCGCGGCGGGACTATTTCGGCGGAGACGGAATTAGCCGCCAGCATCAGTAGGATCGCGAGGCCCAAAACAGTTTGCCGTGGTTTTGCCTTCATGTCGGAAAAAGCTAAAATTCGGCCTTTTCGGCGTCAAGTGGATTTTATGAACGGCATTTTGGTTCCTGGCGCACAGGAGTCCTTAGCTCCCGCCACGCCAAGACGAGCGGCATTGAGCGGCTGACGCTCCGAAGCAAACCTTTGGTGCCCGCCCCCACCTGCGCGACCTATCGCACATGCTGGCGGCGACTTCCCGTGGGAGATTTGCCGCCGGTTTAGGTTGTCAAGGCCGGCGGGTCATGTTATGCGAATGAATCAGGATATCTCATGCCGCGAAAGGTGTTATTCGGATTCGTTCTGACCTTTGCGCTCTTGGCTTTCATGCCCCGAGCCTCATTCGGACAATCGTCGGCGGCCGACTACGCGGTGCAGGTCAGCGTCGCGGTTGCGACCGCGCCGGCCCGCATCACTCTGAACTGGCCGCGGGCGGCGGATGCCTCGACGATCAAAATCTCCCGCAAGGCACCTGAAGCTACGAGTTGGACGCAGCTGCGCGCGCTGGTCGGTTCGGCCACTTCCTACACCGATACGAACGTCACGACGGGCGTGGCCTACGAGTACCGGGTGATGAAGTTCACGGAAGCGGGTTACCTTGGCACCGGCTACGCGTTGGCGGGCATCAACGTGCCGATGCCAGACTCCCGCGGCGCGGTGATTCTGATTGTCGACAAGACCTACGCGGCCGATCTGACCGCCGAACTCGCGCAACTGCAACGAGATCTGCTCGGCGAAGGCTGGGAGGTCATCCGCCGGGATGTCGCCCGGACGGACAGCCCGGCCGCGATCAAAAGCTTCATCCTGTCGGATTTCGTCGCCAGCCAGAAGCGGGTCAAAGCGGTGTTTCTCTTCGGCCATGTGCCGGTGCCCTATTCGGGGGCGTTCGCGCCGGATGGCCATTCGGACCATTTCGGGGCCTGGCCGGCGGATGTCTATTATGGCGAACTCACCGCCAAGTGGACGGACACAACGGCCAACACGCAGACGGCGGCACGGGCGGCGAACTGGAACGTGCCTGGGGACGGGAAGTTCGATCAGACCGAGCTGCCTTCGCCGGTCGAGCTGGCGGTGGGCCGGGTCGACCTCTCGAACCTGAATTCTTTTGCCACCCGGACTCCGCCCATCGGCGAGGTGGAGCTGCACCGGAATTATCTCAAGCGCAATCACGAGTACCGGCACGGGCGGTTGGTGAAACCTAGGGCCGGTTTCGTTTGTGACAATTTCGGCACGTTTGTTGGAGAGGCCTTTGCCGCGAGCGGCTGGCGGAATTTTGCGCCGCTGTTCGGCCCCGGCAAGACGTTCGAAATCGCGCCATTCTCGTTCGTTTCGACGATATCGTCCGAGCCATACTCGTGGGGATTCGGCGGCGGGGCGGGATTCTATCTGGGAGCGATTGGCATCGGCACCTCCACCGAGCTGGCGAACATCGACATCAAAACCACCTTCCTGATGCTGTTTGGGAGCTACTTCGGAGATTGGGATAACACGGGCAATTTCATGCGAACCGCCCTGGGCTCCGGCGATTGCCTGGCGGTGATGTGGGCCGGCCGCCCGCATTGGTGGGTGCATCACATGGCGCTGGGCGAAACACTCGGTTACAGCACGCTCAAGACGCAGAACAACCGATTTGGCGGAGTATATGCGCGGGAGAATCCCGGCACCTATCTCACACACGTCTCGCTGCTGGGGGATCCGACCTTGCGCCAACACCCGTTCCCGCCGCCCTCGGAGGTGGCGGTCGAGGCCAGCGAGGACGGCGCGAAGGTAACCTGGGGGCCGTCGCAAGATCCGGATGTTTTCGGGTATGTTATTTATCGGGCCAAGTCGGTCGACGGCCCGTTTGCCCGCATTACCCCGCTCAATTCGGTGGCGAACGGACGTTCGTTCACCGATACCGGGGGGTCGCCGCGCGATTCCTACATGATTCGGGCGGTCAAGGTTGAACGGACGGCGAGCGGCAGCTATTTCAATCCGAGCATCGGCATTATCACCGCTCTATCGGACACGGGCGAACGGGCTATTCCGGCGACTCCCACCGGAATGAGGCCGATCCTGATCTCGTCGAATCGAGTTTCAGTCGAATGGACGGATAAATCCGAGAATGAGGCTTTTTTCGAAATCTACCGGCGGGTGGTGGGCTCCACCGCGGGCGTGCGGAGTTACACGGTGCTTTCGAACGTCACGACTTTTTTGAACAGCGGCCTGACGCCGGGCGGGACGTACGGATACAAGGTGCGGGCCGGGAATCAAGCCGGGGTCTCGCCGTGGTCGAGCGAGTTGATCATGACCTTGCTGCCTGCTTCGCCCGGGGGCGGAGCCGCCAGCGCCACCTTTCTCGGCAAGGACTCAGTCACGCAGGGAAATTGGGAAGGAATGTACGGCGCTTCCGGTTATCTGATGGCGGGAATCGGGTCGGTGAAAGCGCCCTATGCCGAAATTGTCCAAGACAGCAGCCCGTTTTTCGCGTGGGCGGATCCGACGACGAATCCGGCTGGTTTGGAACGGCCGGGCTCCGATGCGCGGGTGGGGGCATGCTGGTACAGTGGCGGGACGCTGCAAATCTTCCTGAATTTCAACGACAACTTGCATCATCGGGTGGCGCTGTATTGCACCGATTTCGACAACGGCAACCGCCAGCAGGCGGTCGAAATTGTCGATCGTTCGACCGGCACCGTGCTGAACAGCCAGATTCTGACCGGGTTTCAAGGCGGCGCGTACCTCGTTTGGAACGTGCAACGGAATGTGATCATCCGGGTGTTGCGCCAGAACGGGTTTAACTGCGTCGTGAGCGGGGTTTTCCTGGACTGACCCGGCCGTGCTCGATTTCCGGGAGCAATTCGGCGCGGCCACCCACGAGCCGCGACGCTGAACAGGCAGGAATCGCCCGGCGTCAGACGGCATGCACACCGCCGCCGTGACCGATGGAAAGAGAATCTCTTCAAAAAGGTTCCAGCCCTTGAGGCGGGTCGAGGGATCGCATGGTCGTGGCCAATCGTGGATGAACCCGCTCGGTCGATGCCTCGGAGACCTCACAAAGTCGCCCGGCGCGCTGGTTTGCGTCCTGCGAATTGGCGTTCCCGCCCGATGCGCTTGTGCCAGTAGGCATTGGGAATCCTGAGTTTCTGACGCCTGCTGCAAACGCTCGAAAGCGGACGGCCCAGCCGCCGGGCAATCTCCGTATCGGAAGCGGTTCCGAGCAACTTCTCCTCCTGTTTAGTCCATAGCCGATGGTGTTCTGAACGGGCCGGAAGGCCTGCTTGCCGTCGGCGATACGCCACAATCCAACCACTCACCCCAAGCTTGTCCGCCATAGCCCGGTCGGTGAGGCGGCCCAAGAGGGCATCCTCCTCGGGAGTCCATCGATGCAGGGTGCTGTTGTACCGCGCAATCCCGAACGCAACGCGTCTGGCCTTGATCGCCGCCACCGAACGCTTGAGCTTACGAGCCAGTGTCTCATCGGGCATGGTGCCGAGGAATCTGTCTTCCTGCTTCGTGTAATTTTTCACCTTTGCGTCGCGCTTGGGTATGCCGCGTTTGCAGCGGCGCTCGGCCACGGCGGCCACCGATCTCCCGAGGAGTCTCGCGGCTTCTTCGTCGGATTTCTGGCCTAGGATTTGCTCCTCTGCCTTCTCCCACCGCCGGGAGGCCGTGGGGGGATACTTCGGTTCGATACCAAGCCGCCTTCGACGGTAGGCCACCGATGCTTTGCTCCGACCGAGTCGGAGCGAGGCTTCCAAGTCGGTGAGCTTTCCGAGGAGCTTCTCTTCTTTTGGACGCCAGAAGTAAAATGACCGCTTTCGGCCAGGATTCTTCATCCGCATTCTTCGGCGTTTGGTTTCGACCGCGGGGAGTGTCCGTTGCGTGCGTCGCGCCACGTCCCCGTCCGCGACTCCTCCCAAGAGAAGGACATCCGTTGCTTTCCACGGACGAGCGGCGGGGATGGGACTCGGGATTCGGCGGTACGCTCGCTGCCGCTGCACCGAACCGCGACTGCGGCGCAACCGCTGGGCCACAATGGCATCCGGGTATTTGCCCAGCAGCCGCAGTTCACTCGCTTTCCAGTATCGAAACGGTGACCGAGGATGAAAGGGGGCAATTCCCCTGGATAGCCGCATTTTACGCACAGCCCAGACGGTCTTCCCCATTCGGCGCGCCAGCGCTGAATCGCTAACCTTTCCGAGCAATTGCACTTCCTGCCACTGCCAGTCGTGGGCCATAGCTTCTTGGATTCCGGTGGGCCTCAGGAGTACATGCAGGATGTCGGCCTAGCGAGCCAATTCCATCCACGGCCACATCATAGGTTAAACAAAGGAGTCCAACAGTCTGGGGCGGCGCTGGCCTTTGCCCAGCATCCGGCGGGGCACCGGTCATTCTCCGGGCAATAGTGCGGCCACTCGTGTTGATTGAGCGTCCGAACAGATACCCATTCGCTAACGGAACACTTTTCGTTCCAAACTCTCGGGATGGTTGAGGTTTTTTTGCGATAATCCGCTTGCCTCAGGGAATCCCCGATGCGATTATGCTCCAAGTTAAGCAATGGCTTGCCGGTTTCCAAAAATGTATGATCTTGATCCCGTGCCCCCCTTGGATCTTGGCCCGAGTGTTCCTTGCTCTCTGCTTCTTCTATTCGGCCAATGTCTCTGCGGACGATGATCTCGCACTCCCGAGCTTCCACCGGCTGCCCATAAACTTCCATCGTGTCCCTGCGGCGGATCGGCCTTACGCGTCGCCGAATCTTCGACCCGTAGAGTCCCCGCTGCTCGATTCCGAGGGTGTGATGATGGTTATACCCAAGGGACAGGACGCGCCCACAGCTCATCCGACGGCTCAAGCCCAGTATGTACTTTACACGCTGCTCAACAATTATCGGCTGAGCCCCAATCCCGATCTTCTACTCCGGGCACAGCGCAACCTTGACCGAATGCTGAGCTATGCCGTGGACTACGGGGACGGGCTCTTTTTTCCGTTTGAGGTCGATTTCAATCTGCACAGGCTTCCGGACGAGCCTCGCCGGGCACCTTGGTACTCTGCTCTTTCCCAAGGCCAAGCCTTGAGCGCCTTCTGTCGCTACTACTCTATCGTTAACGACCCCCGCCATCTCGAGATTGCTCACGATATTTTCCGCTCACTCCTGATTCCCTTTACCGATGAAGACACCCCGGGTGTGACCATGGTGGACAGCGAGGGATACTTGTGGCTTGAAGAATATCCCGGCGTCCGTCCAGACCACACGTTCAACGGCCTGGTGTTCGCGATGTTTGGGGTCTATGATTACTGGGATTTAACGCAAGATCCGGAGGCATTTCGCATTCTCCAAGGCGTCGCCGCCACTATCGTGCGCCACTATCCGACGATCAGAAACCCAGGCCACCTGAGCCGGTATTGCGTCTCTCACATTGTTCGATCCGCTTCTTATCACCGCCACCACACCGATCAGATGATGTGGCTTTACACCCTCACGCGCGATACGCGCTTTGCGCGGATGGCGGACGAGCTTTTTCTGGACTACCCCGTGCCGACCCGCGCCAAGCCCATCGACGTGGTGCTTCAACCGGGAGAGCACCTCCTCTATGAAATCACTTCCACCAGCGGCCTGCCTCTGGCGTGCGTTCAGCGGGTTACCCTTGACGCCAGCATTTGGACTCGATCCACATTTGTCGAGAAGATGCCTCTTTTCTCTGGAAGAATGATTCGTATCGATGAGGGGCCTTACGCCAACCTCTACGTTCAGGAAATCTACGGACAAGCTTGGGCGCGGGGATTTTGCTCTCAGCGTCTGGCCTACAACCCGCACCGCACCGTCACTCTCCGCCCTGGCATCCAGCAGCTCTTTCGCTACAGCGCCGATGGCAAGATCACCGAGAAACGGCGCGAGTCGCACTCCAGTCCTCGTCACTTCAAGGTCTCGCAACAGGCCATCATTAATGCCCGGCCGCATGTCCAACTTGCGGATGTCGGGCACGAAGGTTGGTGGGCCGTTTTGGATGAATCGGCCAGCCTCAATTAACATCTGTCACTCTGGCTTCTCAATTGCCGGGCTGGGATGGCATGTTCCAGCCCCCCAGCATCGCGACCATTTCAAGCGAGGCATCGGGTGGAGCAACTCTTTCAGCGCATGCAATGGTGCGTCGCGTGAGCAAGCGTTACTAAAGGCTTGACGCGGCATTCTTTGCACTTCTGCGTCTGGCGTTTGGGCTGAACGGAATTAACCCACTCGAAGCGCAAGGCAACACTGATCGGCGCTCATTCCTAATGCAGTAGCAAACCATTTGACAGCGCTCGAATGTCCTACCGTTGCACACTCGTTTCCCCTGCGAGCGCCAGATTGAACGTCTGGCATCGATCCATTTTATACTTGCTCCCTGCCCGTGGCCTTCCCATCATCGGCTTTGAAAGGAGTTCCGAATATGAGCACAAACTGGTTTCGGATGGTCGGGCCAGGCAAGTCCGTTCGCGCGTGCATCGCTGCGTTCCTGATCGCATCGGGCGGGTGGCACACGGTGTTTGCGTGGTCGGCGCAAGGGCACCAAGCAATCGGCCTGATGGCCGAAGCCTTTCTGAGACCGGACGTGAAGCAAAAGATCGCCGCGATTCTCGGGCCGGAAAGCATGTCGCGAGCGTCATTATGGCCAGACGAAATCCGTGAAGCCGCCCGCGGACGAGGTCCTTTGGTAAATGATTTCGAAGCGAGGCAGTTCAACACGCGGTTCAAGGACAACGACCAATGGCACTTCGTGAATTTGCCGCTCGCGACGACGAACTACAACGGCAGCCCATTCGCGCGGACGAACGATATCGTTCAGACCGTTCGCTGGTGCATCGACGTGTTGGAAGGCAGGCGCAAGGAGTTTACCAAGAAGCAAGCGCTGCGGCTCCTGATCCATCACGTCGGCGATCTGCACCAGCCGCTGCATGTGGCGTGTGGCTACTACCGCGTGGAGGGGGGCGACAAACTCGTGCTTTTAAAAAGGCCCAGCGAAGCGGTGGGGCGGGACCACGACCGGGGTGGGAATCAGATTCTGTTCGGTCCGTCCAAGAAAGAGCTGCACTCCTATTGGGACAGTGAGCTGGTGCGCCAGGCAAGCGGTGTGAATAACTATTCGGCGCTGGCAACGAAGCTGCGCACGATGGTGCCGCCGGGTGGGTGGCAGACCTCAGGGCCGGTTCGGAGTTGGCCCGCGCAGTGGGTGACTGCGACCATACCCGAAGCGAACGCCGCTTACGAAGGCATCCACTTCCTGAGCTTCACGCTTGGGCAGGGCGGCAAGGACATCAAGGACATCGGGGCGAGGCTGCCGCGCGACTATGCGACTCAGCATTCGGAGCGCATTATGAAACAACTGTCGAAGGCAGGCTATCGTTTGGCGGAACTGTTACATGCGATCCAGTGGAGCAACTGACGACCCAAGCATCACGTTCGTGATTGGACAAGGAGCGACAAACCTGCACGAACATCGTAAGCGTCACCCGGAGCACCTCTGGTAGATTTTAGCCGCGGTCATATCGTCTCTGGTATGACCTTGTCAGAGAGTACTTCAGAGATTCTTCCGACCGATAGCAGAGGCCGTGTCCGGGTGTCGCCTGAGCGTCGGGAAGCCTTGCTCGATGAATTTGAGAAGAGCGGGCTTTCAGGCGCACAGTTCGCCCGGACGGTTGGGCTCAAGTATCAGACCTTCGCCTATTGGCGGCAGCAGCGGCAACGACGGCAACCGGTCGCGGCCTCCTCTGGCCAGCCGGCTTCGGTCCAATGGCTGGAGACGGCGATCGACCAGGCGCAGGCGGCCACGCCGGTGGCCGGGCCGATGTTTGTCGTGCGGTTGCCTTCCGGGGCGGCGATTGAACTGGTCCATGCGTCTCAAACCTCTGTCGCCGCCGCTTTGGTGCGCGCCTCGACGGTCGGCGCGAGCGCGCCGCACGAGACCAGGGCGGCATAGGAGAGCGGCTTGGGATCGGCCGAAAATACCCGCCGCTCACCTGCCACAAACCCGGCGGGGTAAAGGGGGTGAGCTTCGCCCGCACCTGCGGGTCCTCCGCCTTCTTCCGCACTTCAATTTTCTTCGCCTCGCCGACCGCGTTCGGCCACCACGTTCCGGGACTGCGCCTCTTCGAACTTGTCCCGGGCCGCCCGTTGTTCCAGCTCGCGCCGGACCTGGGCGGCCTTCCCCGCGATTCGGACTAGACGGGCTCGATCCGGCGGTATTTGCCGAAGAACCGCTCGGCCCACTCAGCGGTGTCTGTGCGGATTGAGCAGCGCGCGGGAGTTTACGGAGTTTGAGTATCAGACGCGGGAGAGCTGGAGCCGGGAACGCCGCGTGGTGGGCAAAGCCGAAGTGACGGCCGAAGGAGACAATCCCAGATTTGTCGTGACCAGTCTGCCGGCCTGCGGTTTCAAGGACAACGCCGGGTCGGCGGAGCGGTTTGGCCCGCAAGCGTTGTATGAGAAAATCTATTGTGGACGGGGGAATAAGGAGAACGTGCTCAAGCAACAAGTGTTGGATTTGCAGGCGGATCGGATGAGCACGCATTACTTGGCGAGCAATCAACTACGGTTGTGGATGGCGACATTCTCTTACCTGCTGTTGGAGCGATTGCGGGCGTTGACGCTCGAGGGAACAGAATTGGCCAGCGCGACAGCCGGAACGATTCGACTGAAGTTATTGAAAGTAGCGGCGGCGGTGACGGTGAGTGTGCGGCGGATCTACGTGCAACTGTGTAGCGCGTTTCCGCTGCAGGCGGTGTTTCGAACCTGCCAAGAGCGGTTGATGAAACTGCCGGCGAGCAGCGGCTGAGATTCAAGTGGTCCAACCAGTTCATCGACGCGCTGGAATTCGCGCGCGTCGAGGGACGCGTCCCCGCATGAACGAAAAACGGGATTCTTGCTCGTTCTTACCTCAACGGGTGATCGTCAACTCGAATTCAGGATCTAAACCCGCGAAAATCTTTCCATGCCGCCACGAAAAACCCAAAGGACACGAGTTTGGACGTCCCGTGTGAAATATGCGGGCTAGCGCCGCCGCATTCTCTTCGGCCGGGCTGGGTCACCGCGCTTTGGCATTTGGAAATCGCAGGCTACCTCTCCTCCGCGGAACAGCGAGGCGAGATGGATGCGACCGATGTGGCTGACGCGATTGCGCTGTTGGAACGACTTCCGGTATCAGTCGATGCGGAGACGGGCGGGCGGGCGCTTACCGATACACTGGCGCTGGCCCGGCAGCATAACCTTTCCGTTTACGACGCCGCATCATTGGAATTAGCGCTCCGCCGGAGCGCCACCCTCGCCACGCTAAAGAGCAGCCTCCGTGGGGCTGCCCGAAAACAAAAAATCGCAATCTGGCCTGAGCGATGACCCGGCGATTGGCAACGCCGTCACTCAGGGTCATGACGTCAAGCTCCGGCGACTCGCGTGAAGTCCGGGGACAATCGGTCTTGTGCCAGAAGACGGACGACAAAATTTCGGGGTCAGAGGCCGCACATCCCTGCGCATTCATTTTCGAGGAGGTTAATTTGGCCTCGCTCTTCCTCAGTCGAAAGATCGATTTCATTCATGGGTTTAAGCAAATTGTGCAGATAAAGCTTCTGTCGTGTGCCTCGCACGCCTTAGCGAATCAACCGATCCACTGCGACAATCTGTTTCCAAGGTCTTGTGTGAGATGTCGCCATTCGGCGTCCGAATGATAGGGACAAAAGGTGCAGGCCGAGGGTGGCGGGAGTGGATAATTGCGCTTCTTCAGCCACTTCAGGCAATCGTTCCGACTCATTCGAATTTCGACCAGAGGCCACCGACGTTCGATCCAGTGAACGCGGCTCGGCTTCATCCGGGTAGCTTCGTCGACCGAGATGCCGATCCATTGCACGGCCTGAATCCGATGGCGCTGTCCACGCTGGCCCTTCCTTAACCCGATCAGTTCTCGCACTTTTTGGAGCATGGGTTTGATCTTGAACTCGGAGGTGCATTGACGGCGCAGCATCCCGGCTTCGGTCGTGCTTTCAGTAAAGAAGGGAGCCCCGGCAAATCTATGCCTTCGCACGCTGCGCATGATATGGTGCAAAAGCCCCCGCTTTTCGACGACGCGGTACACCGGGAAAGGAAGTTGTTTTTCGAGCCAGGCCAGCCAGTGGTAAACGGCCAAGGGCTCGCAACAGGTGTCAGCGAAGATGGCTCCCTCGGGCATGGGCGTTAGCTCCCCGTGGGCTGCCATGAGGGCCATTGTGCTGCTCTGCACTCCCGCCCCAAGGGAGATCAAGTTCATTGGTTTAGCGTTCGTCTCTTCATTCATTTCCTGGAACTCATTTCTTCTGCGCCGCACAGAGCCGGGCGCAATTTCATACCGGAGGCCCAATGGCGGCATGAGGAGGGTCAAGGTGGAGGCGGAGGGCAGGCGGGGGCACTACCTTGACGATCCGAATGCCGCCATACAATGGCCGTAGTGGAAATGCGTCGCGAAGCGTTGGACAGTGGAGTACGCTCTTAAGTCCTACTGCGGACCAATCACCTGTGAGGTGTTCGCCACTCCTCTCTCTTCGAAGCAATTGGCCTTAAGCTTCTCCAACCAAATGGTCGCCTAGCTGGCAGAAAATCTCCCGGAATATCCGGGTTTGCACCCCCTGGCCGAGCATCTGCACCGCTGTAGCGTAATGCCGGGTTCCTAGTTCGCACCCATGAATCCGCTCGATTTCCGACTGACGAAGGAGCCTTGGCCCATACCGGGTCTGAACGAAAGGTCCAGTATTTATCTTGTGATACGACTTCGGAAGGGTGGGAAGCCGGGTTTCCGTTCCGTCCACGACAGTAAACCCAAAGCCGTGCCCCAGGACTCGGTGGCGCTCTTGATGCGCACGCAATCCCTCGATGGTACGCGCGATGCGGGCCGCATCCGTCCGGTCGCGTGCCTCGTCCGGCGGATCGAGAAAAGCCGAGACCGGGCTCTTGCATGAGAGGCCGGGCGGCGTAATCCGGAAAGGCTTGGCCAAAGTTCCTGCCAAAACCCACCGCTTTCTATCTTCGACCTCGTTCCACTCGCTGTTGGGTTGCAAAATCGTGGTGGAGATTTGGTAGCCAAGGCGCTCAAGATGGGTGGCAAAGAGTTCTCCTGCCAGGCTGGAGGCAAAGGCTGGCACATTCTCAAAGAGCACCGCCGCTGGCATCCGCGCGGCGATCAAATTTAAGACCGGGAGAAAAAGATCCCCTGCTTCCCCCAACTCCGGTCGCTCCGCCAGTCCGCGCTTCGCGCGGCCCATCAAAGAATGGCTGGTGCAGGGAATACCGCCAATCAAGACATCGAACTCCGGGATATCAGTCGGCTGGAGCGAGCGGAAATCGGACTGGATAAGCCACGCCCCGGGATGGCGTGCCTGCCACTCGTCCGCATAGTCTGGCTCCTTTTCGATGCCACCCATGACTTGAAAGTTTCGATTCCCGGTCAGCGCCGCGGTCAACGTTCCGCCACCGGCAAAGACATCAAGAACCCGGAACGGTGGCCGGAGCGAACGGCTGCGGGCGATGGCAAACGCCCGGTGCGAAGGTGTGACGGCAATCCTCTCGAAGGAGGCGATGATTTTGACTTCAGAATAGGCCGAGAGGCCATCCAGCAAACTGTGGCTGGCGAGGTCAATGATGGGGCGTCGTCCTCCACCGGGAGTGAGACGGCTCGAAACGTGGTTCTCTCCCAAAATGGCCGGCCGGAGCACCAAGCTCTCTTGGCTGCTTTCGATGCGTAGTGGAATTCCATGGGTGAAGCCCAAGGAAGCCAGGCGTTGGGATTCCAGCCAGAGCCGCGGGGTGTCACGATTGCGTCCAAGCGGTTGAATCGTCAGAAGGGACATGGTTCCTGGCCTTTAAGAAACACCACACTGGGAACCGGCGCGGCGGTTTGGGGATGCTATCCATTTGAGGCGAGAAATTCAACGGGCGGGATTGCTCAAATGCTTTGCTCAGACTTTCCCGAAGGACCAATGAGATTCGAAACCTCGGCGGTCTCAAGCCTCCCCTTTCCGGTCTTGTCATCAACCAAGCGTTAAACGCTTAAGCGATTCACGGGAAGAAGTCCTCAGCTTTCTGTCCGAGAAGCAAACGGGCGGAGGGTGGTGAGTGTTTCCCCAGCGTGCGGGTTGAGGGCACGCTGGGGAGACAGGAGCAGCCCGTAGCCTGTTTGCCTCGCAGGACGGAAAGGCAGTCCAGAGTCGCGACGAAACGGGTTTTCCGAGCGAAGCGAAGGAAAGGCCCGTTTGGTCGCGACTCCAGGCGGGATTCGGCGGAGCGAATGCAATGTGCATGCTTCATTTTCCGAACATGAAAAGACCGGCGAGCGTTTCCGCCCGCCAGTTTTAGTGATTAGAACGTCTCCGCCGTCTGGCCTTGCTGGAAAATCCAGGTATGGGCCATATCGACCACCTTGGTGACAAGAGGCAGTTCCTCCGGGCTGAAGTTGTCCGAGCGCACCCATTTGTCGCCGTCTAAAACGGAGCGGTTGACCGTGACGGTGTGCCATTCGGACTTGTCCTTTTTCGTGTGCCAGATGGAGGCTTGAATCGCGCCCAGCTTGATCGAGTGAATCGGTTTATTTTTCATTTGAGTCTTTCTGCTTTCTAAGAGGGTTCATCCCTCTCTTCACTTTCCGAAAGAGAGAGGGTGAATCCT